>NZ_JBHSKM010000047.1:0-80821 GCF_042657965.1 Streptomyces coerulescens | reverse complement strand
CTGCGCTCGGCGGCCAGCCACCGATCACCCGACTGTCACCAAAGTCATGACCGAGTACAGCTAGGGCAGGCTCCGGGACAGGCTCTAGGACGCCAGCGAGATCAGCCGGGTGACCAGGTCCGCGAACGGGCCGTCGGCCGGCTCCTCCTTGAGTATGCCGCGCAGCAGCGTGCCCATCTCCTCGTCCTGAGCGGCGCTGACAGCGGCCAGCGCGGCGAAGTCGTGCACGAGCTGGACCTCGAGCTCGCCGCGCGGAATGCGCCGGCCGTCCAGCCAGATCAGTGCCGTCGACTCGGCGAGCGAGATCCAGGAGCGGACGACCAGTTCCAGTCGCGCGGGCGGATCCTCCACGCGCAGATGCGAAAGGATCTGGACATACGCGGCCTGCCGCACGGAGTCGATGAGCGCGTTGGTCGCCGTGGAACCGACGGCCGGGCCGCCGCGCATCAGCGCCGAGAAACCGGGGCCGTGCTCGTCGACGAAGTCGAAGAACCGCCGCATCACGCGCAGCAGCCGCGCCCCCAGCGGCCCCTCCCGCGGTTCGGCGAACCGGCCCGCGAGGTCCTCCGAGGCGCGCTTCAACGCGGCCTCGTACAGGCTGAGTTTGCCGGGGAAGTAGTGGTAGACCAGCGGGCGCGAGATGCCGGCGGCCGACGCTATCTCATCGATGGAGACATCGTCGGGTGAGCGCTGGCTGAACAGTTCGAGGGCGACGCCGATCAACTGCTGCCGTCGCTCCTCGACTCCCATTCTTCGCCGTACCCCGATAGTCATGCGAACACCTTACCGATCGATTCCGGCCTCGAACGGACCGGACCGACCATGGACGTTCACATGTCCAGTACGAGTCGATCACCCCGCGCCCGCGACACACAGATCAGCATGGAGTCGGCGCGCTCCGCGTCGGTCAGCAGCTCGTCCCGGTGGTCCACCTCGCCCGCCAGCACCCGCTGTTGGCAGGTCCCGCAGAAACCCTGCTCGCAGGAGTACAGGGTGTCCGGCAACTCGGCGCGCACCGCGGCCAGTACGGTCGAGTCGGCGGGCACGGTCAACGTCCGCCCGCTGCGCCGGAGTTCGACCTCGAAGGACTCGCCGCCCGCGGCCCGGGGCGCGAAGCGCTCCATCCGGACCCGCGGGATCCGCTCCTCCACCGCGGCCATCAGCCCTTCCGGCCCGCAGCAGTAGACGGCCGTGCCCCCGGGCACGTCCGCGAGGAACCCGTCGAGGTCCGCCGGCCCTTCCACCACCGTCACACGGTCCCGGCCCAGCTTCTCGACGTCCTCCAGGAACGGCATCGACGCCCGGTCCCGCCCGCAGTACAGCAGCCGCCACTCCACGCCGTCCGGCAGCGCCCGCAGCATCGGCAGGACGGGCGTGATCCCGATCCCGCCCGCGACGAAGACGTACGACTCGGCCTCGACGAGCGGGAAACGATTGCGCGGCCCGCGCACCTCCAGCTCCATGCCCACCCGGATCTGCTCGTGCACCTCACGCGAGCCGCCCCGCCCGTCCGGCACCAGCCGGGTCGCCACGGTGTACGAGGAGTCGTCCTCCGGGTCGCCGCACAGCGAGTACTGCCGCACAAGGCCCGACGGCAGCACGAGGTCGAGATGCGCGCCGGGCTCCCAGCCCGGCAGATCGTGCCCTTCGAGACGTAGTTGTACGACCCCCTCGGCGACCTCCTCGCGCGCGGCCACCAGCACGCGCAGCGCCCGCGACCGGGGCCGACCGGAGATCGGCTCCTCCAGGGCGGGCATCGGCCACAGCGGCGAGGTCCGTATGCGGCGCCGCATCGCCCGCCGCACGAGCAGGGCGGTACCGGCGACGACGGCCACGGTGCGGAGCTTCGGCATCAGGCGGCACCCTTCGCGGACTTCTCGGCCGTCTCGGCGGCCAGAGCGGCGGGGGAGGAGGCCAGATAGGCGACGGCCTGCTCGGTGGAGCCCTCGTGCGAGGGGTGGTACGCGCGGCTCAGATAGCGCGGGATGGACTTGAGCATCTCCCCGGTCGCGGGCAGTGTGCCGTGCCGGCCCCGGACGTAGAAGTCCTTGAAGGTGGCGCGGCCGTCGATCAGCGTCGGGTCGTTCTCCATGAAGAACCGCGCCCCGCGCTGCCAGAGGAAGACCAGCGCCGTGAACGCGGCGGCCCAGGTCCGCACCCGCCGCCGGTAGCTCCCGTCGACGTGCATGAACAGGTCGAAGGCGACCGAGCGGTGCTCGACCTCCTCGGCGCCGTGCCAGCGCAGCAGGTCCAGCATGGTCGGGTCGGCGCCGCGGCGGTCCAGTTCCTCGGCGTTGAGCACCCAGTCCCCGAGGAAGGCCGTGTAGTGCTCGATGGCCGCTATCAGCGCCACCCGCTCCATCAGCCACCAGCGGCGGGCCCGCCCCGGCGGCAGCGTGCGGTCGCCGAGCAGCTTTTCGAAGAACCAGTCGACCTGCGCGGTGTACGGCGTCGGGTCGAGCCCCTGCTCCCGCAGATGCGGCAGCACCTCGTCGTGGGCCTGCGAGTGCATCGCCTCCTGCCCGATGAACCCGAGCACGTCCTCGCGCAGCTGCTCGTCCCGTATGTACGGCAGCACCTGCTTGTAGACATGCACGAACCAGCGCTCACCGGCCGGCAGCAGCAGATGCAGCACATTGATGGTGTGCGTGCTGAACGGGTCCCCCGGCACCCAGTGCAACGGGGTGTCGTCCCAGGAGAAGGACACCTTGCGGGCCTTGAGGGGCACGCGGTCCGGCGTGTTAGACATGGCGTCAATGTACTGACGGGTAGGGCTGTCGTGAACCCTCCTGCAAGGCCTTATTTACATTTCTGTCAGCAGGGGTGGGCCGCCGGGCAGGGATACGTCACTGGAGCCCGCTGATCACACGGCCGCTGCTCAGCGTGCCCTTCAGCTCGGCCTGGGCGCCCTGCTCGGCGTCCGTGGCCAGGAGGTTGTTCCGGGCGGTGCCGTGGACGCCGCCCGTCGCGGTGATCGACGCCGTGTCATCGGTGCCGGCCGCCAGCAGGTACCAGCCGCCCGCCTTCGCCTTCCACAGCACCCCGGCCAGCACATGCGGGTCGCGCGCGCCGCACGCCGGAACGTTCTGCGCCTTCGCCGCCAGCGCCGCGAGCTTCGAGCCCGGCGTGCGGAACTGGGCCAGCACCCGCTCGCCGCCGCCCCGCCAGGTCTCGGCGCGGGTGCACACCCAGTCCGCCGCACCGGTGCCGTCAGGCAGCGGCTGCGCGGCGAACGACCAGGCGTTCACCGAGCGCACGCCCGCCGAACGCATCGCCCCCAGCCAGCAGGAGTACGGCGCCCACGTGTGCAGCGCCCGCGCCCCGGTCACCTCCTCGGCCGCCCCGGGACGGCCCGTGGTGAGCCGGGCCGGCACCAGTTCGGCGAGGTCGGTCAGCAGCCGCGTACCCGCGCTGTCGGTCACCTGGAGGACGTTCCACGACGAGCACGCGCCGGTCTGCTGGGCGATCGGGCTCGCCAGCGGCGAGGTGATGCCCTCCCGCACCCCGAGATCCATCGCTCCGGTACCCGGCTTCAGCAGGTCCCGCTCCGCCGCCTCCTTCACCCAGGGCGCCAGCAGATAGCGGACATTGCCGTCGGCCCGGCTCAGCACCACCGCGCTCGCCTCGGCCCGGCCCGCGCCGTCGACCCGGGAGAAGTCCAGGGCGGCGCCGGCCGTGCCGTCCACCGGCTCGGCGTAGCGGGCGATGCGCAGACCGTCGTAGAGAATCACCACGCGCGCGGTGTCGACCGTCCCCGCGTACAGCAGCTGCGGTGCGCCCGGCGGGCCGCCCGCCGGGGTGCCCGGGGTCGCCGAGACCGTGACCTTCTCGCCGGGGCGGGCCCACACGGCCAGCGCGCGGCGCAACAGGGCCGAGTCGTCGGCGAGGTCGCCGCGCACCGGCCACACCGAGAAGTCGGTGCGGGTGGCGGACTGCCAGGCCAGCGCCGGGACCCTGGTCAGCTGGGCCGGGTCGAGCGCGGCCTCGGCCGCCGGGTTCTGCGCGTACGAGGGCGCGGCGGGACCGTCGGGGGCCCAGCCCTCGCCGGGCAGTCCGAGCAGCGCCCCGCACACGAGCAGCGCGGCCCCCGCGGTGAGCGCGGCCCGCAGATGCTGCCTGCGCCGCATCAGATCGGTGGGCCGGGCCTGCAGCGAGCAGGGGTCGAACTCGGGGGAGTCGAGCAGCGCGTACTGCGCGGGTACGGCGTCGGCCTCCTCCAGCGCGTCCTCCGCGTCCTCGACACCGGCCGCCGCCAGCACTTCGCGTACGTCGCCGTCCGGAAGTTTCTCCAGGCCGCGCAGGACGTAGGCCGCCCGCGCCGGGCCGGACAGCGCCGACAGTCGCTGGTCCAGGGCGAGTTCGTCGGCGCCGCCCGACCTGGGGAAGAGGCGCAGGCCCCAGACCTGGGGGAGCAGGGGCGGCAGTTGGGAGCGCCTGGGCCAGGCGGCGCGCCTGAGCGGCAGGCCCGCCTCCAGCGCCGTACGCAGCACACGCAGCCGCAGGAAGGCGTACCCGGGGTCGCCGTCGCGGCCGGTCGACTGCGCCGGGATCACGGGCGTCGCCGCGGTGCGGCCGCGGGGCAGCGCCCGCTGGGTGAGGGAGTGCGCGGTCACCACGCGCCGGTTGCGGCCGAGGCTCGGTGGCAGCACCAGATAGGCGAGCCGGACGAGGCGCGGGTAGTGCTCGACGAGCGCGGCCTCGGCCCGTTCGACGTCGACGACCGGATCGGCGGATTCGGGTGCGGGGCGCGGGGCGACATCCTGTGACTGCACGTTCAGCAGAACGAGCGAATGGACGCGAGGTCACAGGCGGCGGAGGGTGCGTTGTCGGCTGCCGGCCCGTTGTGGCTGGTCGCGCAGTTCCCCGCGCCCCTCAGGGGCGCAACTCCCGCGCGTAATTCGTCATCGACCTCTGGTATCGCGGCAGATGGGATGCCAGCGCCTCCAATACCAGCGCCAGCCCCTCCCGGTCCCGACCCAGACTCGACAGGCACAGCGCCAGCGTCGCCCGCACCGCGTCGTCCAGCTCGTCCGACGGCGCGTCCAGCTCGGGCGTCAACAGCTCGACGCCCTGCTCCGCCTGCCCGACGTTCCGCAGCGAGCTGGACAGCTGGATCCTGGCCCGCCGTCCCTTGTAGCCGCTCAGCCCGCGTGCGAGAGCCTCCCGGTACAGCGGCACCGCCTTGTCCGAGTGGCCGGTGGAGTCCCAGGCGCAGGCCTGCTCGAAGGGGCCGAGGGGGCTGTCGCGGGGCAGTTCGGCGACGAGGGTGTCGATGACGGCGCGGAAGTCGGCCGCCTTCTCCTCGGGGTAGTCGTCGAAGGTCGCCCATGCCGCGCTCACGCGGTCTTCCCAGTCCTGGTTCACCGAGCCACACTCGCACACCCGTGCCCGTGAGAGCCTGTGATTTGAGCGCACCGCCCGTCGCAGCCGTATGGGAGACGAGGGCCCCGCCGGGGCCCGCCGCGGCATGGACCGGAGGAACAGATGACATTGACCCGACCGATGCTCGCGCTGTCCGGCGCGGTGGCGGTGCTCGCGCTGGCCGGCTGTGGCGCCGGCGGCGACAAGGCGGCCGACATGCCCGAGACGGCGACCGGCAGCCTGGAGCATCTTGCCTCCATGGCCAAGTGCGACCCGAACATGCAGACCGACGCCGACGAGATCCGCCAGGCCATCTGCAAGACCGGCAAGGACAAGTACATCCTCGCCACCTTCGCCACCGACCGCGGCCAGGCCGAGTGGCTGAGCGGCGCGAAGGACTACGGCGGCTATTACCTCGTCGGCCGCAAATGGGTCGCCGTGGGGCAGGAGGAAACGGTCACGGCGCTGCAGAGCAAGCTCGGCGGGACCATGGAAGAGGGTTCCGCGCACATGAACCCCGGTGGCAGTCACAACAAGGGCGGTCATCACAGCTGACCGCGCGAGCGGGAAAGAGAAAGCCGGCGGTGGGAAATCCCACCGCCGGCTTTCTACTGCGCGAGGACTACTGGCAGTCCTGGCCGCTGTTGATGCAGTCGACCACCTGGTTCATCGTGTTCTCGTCGAAGAAGTTGATGAAGTCGTTGTGGTCGGTGATCGCCTTGTGCAGCTGGTCCGGGAAGGAGTCCACCGCGAAGGCGTTCTGTACCTGTCCGTTCTGGATCTGCGGGGCCTGAACGTCGTAGACCAGCCGGACCTGGAGCTGGGGGATCGCCTGGAAGCCGTTGGCGCAGGTGCCGTCGCCCTGGACGAACGCCACGTGCGTGCGGTGGTTGGCGCTGTCGATGTTCTGGCCGTCCCAGCAGGACTGGAAGTTGGACGTCCGCACCACGGAGCTGCCCTCGGGGCAGATCGGGAGCTTGTCGTGCAGCTGGACCTTGTCCTCGAAGCCGGTGCAGCTCCAGTTGGCGTTGGCGTTCGCGTTGCCGTTGACGAAGGACTTGGCGTCACCGGTGATGATGCGCAGGGCCTGCGGCATCGCGACGACCTCGCTCGTCCTGTTGCCGACGAACTTCAGCTGGGCCTCGCTGGGCTCGACGATCGTGCCGACGTTGCCGTCCTGACCGCCACCGGGGGCGTTCGCGTCGATGTCGTCCTGACCGTCCTGGATGCGCAGCACCGGCCAGAAGTACGACGACCGGTCACCCTGGTTCTCGCAGGTGGTGTCGCCGTTCGCCAGGTCCTGGTCGCTCGCGAAAGCGTTGTTGGCCTGGTTGCCGACGTAGTCGTGCTGGTGCTGAGCACCGTTGCTGACACCGGGAGCGACGATCACGTTGTCCGAGTTGCGGTTCTCGTTCTGGTTGGTGCCGCAGCTCGTGGTGAAGCTACCGGTGGAACCGCTGTCCCCGTTCGCGGGGAGGCCGTTCGCGCCGACGCCCAGCTGTGCGTTGCCCTGGACCTGCGTGATGTCGACGAAGTCGTCCGCGTTCGGACCGTTGCCGGCCTGACCGCCGTTGCCGCCCTGGTCCTGTCCGCCCTGGTCCTGACCGTCGTTGTTCTGGTCTTGACCGTCCTGGTTCTGGTCCTGACCGTCGTTGTTCTGGTCCTGACCGTCCTGGTTCTGGTCCCCGTCCTGCTGGCCGTCGTTGGTCTGCGGCTGTTCGGCCGGGACGCCCTGGCACTGGGCGAGCTGGTCGAGGTTCTGCGGGCGCTGGCCGCCGGCCCGGTTGATGTTGATGCCGATCCGGTCGAGCGTGGCCACGCGCTTGGACTTCAGCGGGCTGAGGATCGCGTTGTTGACGTAGTTGGCGTCCCCCGCCTGGGCCTGCCGCGTCTCGGCGAGACGCTTGTAGGCCTCCGTGACCTGCCTGTCCAGCAGCGCCAGCTCCTTGGCGACACCCCTGCGCGCGCTCCGCGGCACCTTCGTCAGCTTCTGGCCGACGTCAGGGCAGTTGATCGTCGCGACACGGGCGTTCGTGGACTTCGTCTGGTTCCACCCGGAGTTGTCCTCGTGCGCCGAAGCATAGAAGTTGGCCCAAACAAGCCCGCCCCCACCGAGCGCTAGGGCCGCCGATGCGGCTATGGCCTTGGTGGCCAGCGGCGTACGGCGTTTTCGAATGTTGCGTCCCATGGAACTCCTCTGACTTCCTTTTTCGGGGCATCGAGGCGCCCGACAGGAGTGAAGCGGCGCCCTTTCATACGGAGGGAGCCCCAGAGGTGTTCAGCAGTCCCGGAAATTGTTGAGAGATTCGTGAGTGAGCTGTGTGCTCAACAACCCCTGAAACACCAGGAGTTGTTGATCCCGTACGGCGGGTGAATGGACGGGTCCGGTTTTACCGGCCATGGTCGAGATACGCGAGAACCGCCAGCACGCGACGGTTGTCGTCGTCCGACACCTCCAGGCCCAGTTTGGCGAAGATGTTGGCGGTGTGCTTGGCGATGGCCCGTTCCGTGACGACGAGGCGCTCGGCGATCGCCGCGTTCGTCCTCCCCTGCGCCATCAGCTCCAGCACCTCCGTCTCGCGGGGCGTGAGCCGTGCCAGCGGCTGGTCGTCGGCCGCGCGCCGGCTCAGCAGCTGCTGGATCACCTGCGGATCCATCGCGGTACCGCCCGCCGCGACCCGCCGTACGGCGTCCACGAACTGGTCCGCGTCGAACACCCGGTCCTTCAGCAGATACCCCACCCCACCGCTGCCGTCGGCGAGCAACTCTCGCGCGTACAGCTGCTCCACGTGCTGGGACAGCACCAGAACCGGCAGCCCTGGCTTGCGCCGCCGGGCCTCCAGCGCGCACTGCAACCCCTCGTCGGTGTTGGTCGGCGGCAGCCGTACGTCGACCACGGCGACGTCCGGCTCCAGCTCGGCCAGCGCCCGGGACAGCTCGGGGCCGGTCTCGACGGCCGCCGCGATCTCGAAGTCGTAGGCCTGAAGGAGCCGGACGAGCCCGTCGCGCAGCAGGAACAGGTCTTCGGCTAGGACAACGCGCAAGGAATCTCCATGGTGACCATGGTGGGGCCGCCCGCGGGCGAGCTGACGGCCAGGACGCCGTCGAATGTACCCAGTCGCCGCTCGACCCCGGCCAGGCCCGAGCCGGCCCCGATCACCGCGCCGCCCTTGCCGTTGTCGGTGACGCTGATCCGCAGCATGCCGGCGGCCTCGTCCACGTGATGCAGGTCGATCCAGATCCGGTCGGCGCCCGCATGCTTGACGGCGTTGGTGAGCACCTCGCTGACCGCGAAGTAGGCCGCCGACTCCACGGGGGCCTCCGCCCGCCCGGCCAGCTCCACGTTCACCTCGGTCGCCACCGGCAGCCGCAGCGCCAACGCCCGCACGGCGTCGCCCAGTCCGCGCTCGGCGAGGACCGGCGGGTGGATGCCGCGCACCAGGTCACGCAGCTCCGAGAGCGCGTCGGCGGACGACCGGCGGGCCTGCGCGACGAGTTGCCTGGCTTTCTCCGGGTCCTTGTCGAGCAGCATCTCGATCGTCCCGAGGTCCATGCCCATCGCGACCAGCCGCGCCTGGGCCCCGTCGTGCAGGTCGCGTTCGATACGGCGCAGCTCGGCGGCCGAGGTGTCGACCGCGTCCCGCCGTGTCTCCGTCAACACCCTCACTCGCTCGGCCAGTTCGCCCTGGTTGGAGCCGAGGACGGCCCGGGTGAGCCGGAAGTGGGCCTGGAGCAGGCGCGGGGTGTAGAAGTGGGCCAGGAAGAGCAGACCGACGCCCAGGGCGGCCGCGCCGAACGCGGACGTCTGATCGGTGACCGGCACGAAGCCGTACCAGTACGTGCCGTCGCCCGCGTCCGTGAAGACCCGCCACAGCCCCGCCGCGATCACGAAGCCCTCCAGCGGGTAGAACAGCAGCACGGCCGGCAGCAACGCCGTGAAGAACCCCGCCGTCATGTCGACCGGCAGCCACAGCAGGTCCCGCCAGGTCGCCGGGTCGCTCAGCATCCCGAAGGTGCGGGCCCACGGGTTGGCGTCCTTCGGCAACGGCCGGTACGCGGGCGGGATCCGCACCCCGCCCCACTCGGCCGCCAGCACCCGCCGCCAGTCGGCGAACGTCCGCACGCCCGTCAGCACCCACGGCGTCGTGACGATGCCGACGCCGATCGGTATGAGCGCGATGGAGACGAGGGAGAGGACCAGGCACAGGACGGCGCCCGGCAGGGAGATCAGCGCCAGCGCCAGCCCCCGCAGGGCTGCGATCCCCATGCCCCGTGCCCGTGAACCGCGGCCGCTGTTGTCGTCGTTGGTCATGCCGTTCAGTCTCGCCGAGGCGGCAGCGGTGGTCACGGGGCCGGGACCCCGGGTCATGGGGTGGTGCCAGGTACACCCCTCTCCTCGACTACACCTCCTCCTCGACGCTCGCGAGGACCTTCGCCTCCACCTCCGGATCGAGCCCCTTCGCCGTCCGGTCCGGCCGCATGGGCGCCGGCCCCCCGATGTCCTGGAGCCAGCGCCAGGTGTCGGCGACGGTCTCGGTGACGGGACGGCAGCGCAGCCCCGTGGCGACGGCCCGGGACACATCGGCGCTGTGCAGGGCGTCGTGCAGGTCGGTGCCCGGCGGCACCCACGCCGGCAACTGGGTCCACGGCTCGATGCCCGCCTCCAGGATCACCTCCGGGTCGGTCCAGCGCAGCTCGGCGCTCCCGCCGACGGTGGCCACGCAGGCGTCGAGCAACTCGCCCATGGTGGCGTGTCCTTGCGGGCTCGTGAGGTTGTACGGCCCGCTCAGCTCCTGTTCCACGGCGCCGAGGATCCACTCCGCGTGGTCGCGGACGTCGACGTACTGGAGGGGCAGGTCCCGCGGGCCCGGCGCCAGGACCGGACCGCCGCGCGCGATCCGCCCCAGCCACCAGGGCAGCCGCCCGACGTTCTCGTACGGCCCGAGCAGCAGCCCGGCCCGCACCAGCACGGAGCGGTCCGCCCCGAACTCCTCGACCGCCGCCAGTTCCCCGCCCCGCTTGTCCCGCGCGTAGTCGGTCTGCTCCGCACCGGCCTCGGAGCCCTGGACGACGGGCGCGTCCTCGCCGTATCCGGCGGGCGGAGCCCACTCGTACACCGAGCGGCTCGACACATACACATACCGTCCGGCGCGGCCCCGCAGCAGCCGTGCCGAGTCCTGTACGGCACGCGGTGCCGCCGACCAGGTGTCGACGACGGCGTCCCACTCGCCCTCCGCAAGGGCGGCGAGCCCGTCGGCCGCGGTGCGGTCACCGTGCAGTGACCGCACCCCGGCCACGGGCTCGTGCCGCCCCCGGTGGAAGACGGTGACGTCCCAGCCCCGCCCGAGGGCCGCCTCGACGACGGTCCGTCCCGCGAACTCCGTACCACCCAGCACCAGAAGTCTCATACCGCCGACTGTGCCCGGTGGCGGCGCGGGACGGAACAGGGCTCTGCCGTCAGCAGAGGACGGACACGCGGGCGTCGGATCAGCGTCCGGCGGGCGGCGCGTACTTGTACCCCACCCGGCGCACCGTCCGGATGGTGTCGCGGTGCTCGGCGCCCAGCTTGCGGCGCAGCCTGGCGATATGGACGTCGACGGTACGGCCGTCCCCCACATGCCCGTAGCCCCACACCGTGGTGACCAGTTGGTCGCGGGTGTGCACACGATGGGGGTTGGCCACCAGGTGGGCCAGCAGCTCGAACTCCAGGTAGGTGAGGTCGAGTTCATTCCCGTCGACGGCGGCGGTGCGCCGCACGGAGTCGATCCGCACCAGCGGGTCGATGTCGGTCTCCACGGCCGTCGGGACCGGCGGCCGGTGGTCGGCCGGTACGAGCACCAGGTAGCCGATCATCGGCGGCTGTCCCGGCAGGGTGGGCAGCGAGTGCTGGGGTGCGGGCAGCCAGGTGGCGCCCGGCGGCAGAAGGTCCGCGACGTCGATCACCTCGTCCCGGTCCACGGCGCGCAGATGGTGCCGTGAACCGGTCGGGTGGAGCGTGGCGGCGGAGGACAGGGAACGAGTGGTCGCCATGAGAGGTCAGCTCTTTCGCGCGAGAGGTCCGTCGTGGGGAGGAACGTCGTTCGCGCTGGCCGAAGGCCGGGTGACGGCTTTAGAGGGCCCGCGCGTTCATCGCGCGGCAACACACCCGGTCGAAGTCATGGTGCTGACGGGAAGGCCAGAAGGGCTCGAGGTCATGACGACCTGTCGCGGAGTACTTCTGGATGCCGACCATGCCCCCATTGAAGCAGACGGCCGCCCTGGACGGGACCCTTCGTCTCATCCCTCCAGCCGTTTGTCCCAGGTCAACGGCGTGACGTTGATCGCTTTGCCCGGGGAGCCGTCCCACTGCGTGGACAACCCGGCGCCGGTGAGCGCGGCGACGACCTCGCGGCCGACGGCGGAGGTGGTCTCCTCGGAGCCGTCGAAACCGCCGTAGTAGAGGCTGAGCCCGTGCCCGTCGGCGGCGTGCTGGGTGCTCTGCCGGTGGAAGAAGACGAAACCCCGCGCGTCCTCGCGCTCCGCGCCTATCTCCGCGATGCCGCAGCCCCGGCAACAGGTGAAGTTCTCCCGGGCGGTGATGCCGCTCGCCTCCAGCGCCCGGAAGGCCCCGGTGAGCAGCTCCGGATCCGTGACGCCCTCCCACGCCGACTGCTCGTCCAGCCGCTCCCGCCACAGCCGGTCGACCAGCTCCCGGGCCTGCGCGGGCGACACGGGCCGCTCCTCGCCGTCGACCGGATACTCCTCGGCGGCCTCCGCGAGCGTCGCCCGGTCGTCGTACCCGCACCGCAGCAGTTCGTGCACCCGGTCCTCCACCTGCTCGCGTATCGCGTGGCGAAGCTCGGGCACCTCCTGCGGCGGGTCCACGGCGACCGGCGTCCAGGCGAAGCCGGTGTCCCAGCCGCCCCGCTGCCGCGCCCATCCCACCAGCGCGTAGGCCACCGCGGCGGCGTCCGCGACCGTGGTGCCGAGGAAGCGCTCACGGCTCTCGCGGTGCTCCAGTCGGTAGTCCCCGCGCCGCTCGTGCCACACCTGGGCGAAGACGTCCGGCACGTCCGGAATCCGCTGCATCACCAGCCAGTTGTCGCCGCGCGCGCCGAGCCGGTGCACCAGGTCGCGCAGCTGCCGCTCGGACGGCCGCGCATATGTCTCGCCGTACTCCGTCTCGACCTTGACGGCCAGCCCCTCGCCGTCCGGCCCCATGCCGTTCTCCATGCCCTCCACGATGACACCCGCCACTGACAGCGCGGCCGACTCACGGCGAAGGGGCGCCCACCGTGACGGTGGACGCCCCTTCGCACAGCCCTGGGCGGATCAGACCTGGCCGGCCTTCTCCAGCGCCGAGCAGCAGGTGTCGACGATCAGGCGGGTGACGACGTACGGGTCGACGTTGGCGTTGGGACGGCGGTCCTCGATGTAGCCCTTGCCGTCCTTCTCGACCTGCCACGGGATACGGACCGAGGCGCCGCGGTTGGAGACGCCGTAGGAGTACTCGTTCCACGGGGCGGTCTCGTGCAGGCCGGTCAGGCGGTCGTCGATGCCGGCGCCGTAGTTCTTGACGTGGTCCAGCGGCTTGGAGCCCTCACCGAGCGACTCGCACGCGGTGATGATCGCGTCGTAGCCCTCGCGCATCGCCTTGGTGGAGAAGTTGGTGTGCGCGCCCGCGCCGTTCCAGTCGCCCTTCACCGGCTTCGGGTCCAGCGTCGCGGAGACACCGAAGTCCTCGGCGGTGCGGTAGAGCAGCCAGCGGGCCACCCACATCTGGTCGGAGACCTCCAGCGGGGACAGCGGGCCGACCTGGAACTCCCACTGGCCGGGCATGACCTCGGCGTTGATGCCGGACAGACCGAGACCGGCCTCCAGACAGTTGTCGAGGTGGGCCTCGACGACCTCACGGCCGAAGATCTCGTCGGCTCCGACACCGCAGTAGTAGCCGCCCTGCGGGGCCGGGAAGCCGCCCTTGGGGAAGCCGAGCGGGTAGCCGTCCTGGAAGAAGGTGTACTCCTGCTCGATGCCGAAGATCGGCTCCTGGGCGGCGAACTTCTCCGCCACCTCGACCAGCGCGGCACGCGTGTTGGTGGCGTGCGGGGTGAGGTCGATGTTCAGGACCTCGCACAGCACGAGCACGTCGTCGCCGCCGCGGATCGGGTCCGGGCAGGTGAAGACCGGCTTGAGCACGCAGTCCGAGGCATGACCCTCGGCCTGGTTCGTGGAGGACCCGTCGAAGCCCCAGATCGGCAGCGCGTCCAGACCGGCGGGCGCACCCGTGATGATCTTCGTCTTGGAACGCAGCTTGGCCGTCGGCTCGGTGCCGTCGATCCAGATGTACTCAGCCTTGAAGGTCACGGGCCACATCCTTCGGGGTGGGTCTGGGTGCGCTTGCGGGTGCTGCGGCGCTGCGGCACTTCAGGCGCCGCGCTTGATGCCCGGGAGCCTGTCAACAGGCGATTTCCCGGCCATTGCTCCCATGTGAACCCCGTGTTACCTGGTGTTCGTGTGGCGTGATTCACGCGGTGAGGGGTCGCGCAAAGTCGACAGGGCGACATCCCGCGCCGCCGACGGCACCGGGCGGGCGGCTCGTATGCGATGGGAATGCGCGAGGGGCCCGCACGTACGCGGGCCCTGCCACTCGTGGCCGCGAGTGGCAGGGCCCATGACACGTACGACGTCGGTTACCCGGGCGTCACCCCACCTTCTCGATCAGCGCACGGCGGATCAGGAACTTGCCGGGCTCGCGGACCTGCTCGAAGGCCGCGTTGTTCAGCAGCGCACAGCTACCGGAGACCGAGGTGACCTCCACCGTCGTGGACTTGTTGTTGTCCAGGTTGGTGACCTTCAGCTTGGTGCCGGCCGGGAACTGGTTGCTGGACGCGGCCGGAGCCCCGCCCTCGCCGGAGAGAGTGACCGTGGAGCCGTTGCAGACCTGCTGCCCGGAGGCCGCGGCATCACCGCCGGCGTTGCCCGCGTTCCCGGCGTCGCCCGCGTTCTCCTCGCCCCCGGCGTTCCCGGCGTCGCCCGCGTTTCCGGCGTTCCCGGCCCCCGCGTCCCCTGCGCCGGCCGCGGGTGCGCTCGGCTGTGCGGCCTGGGAGTCCTGAGCCGACTCCCCGGCAGCGCAACCGGACGCTTCCTGCTGGACCTTGATCTGCGCGATGACCGCCTCACGGTTGGCGATCCGGGCCGCGGACTGGGCGTCCGGGTTGGCCTTCTGCCCGTCGATGAACTTCTGGTTGTTGCCGAGGGCGGTGGCGAGTCCCTGGCAGACGGTCGAGTCGGCGGCGGACTTGACCGTCGGCGCCTGTGAGGCGTTCGAGGTGCTCGCCATGACGAAGGCACCGCCACCCGCCACCGTCGCCGCACTGACCAGCAGAGCGATCTTCTTCTTCGTACCGAGAGTTCTCCTGCGCGACATGCGCGCCTCCTGAGCGGTAGGGGAGCGTACGCCGCTATGTACGAGATCCCGAACGGAGTTACTCAGCGGTTACGAGAGTGACTGAAGTAACCTGCGTCACACCCTGCCTGACAGAGCCTCAGCTCTTGCGGGACAGTGCGTCCTGGACGGCCTCGTCGGTGCGCCCCACCACGGCCGTACCGTCGTCCGCGGTGATGATCGGCCGCTGGATCAGCTTCGGGTGCTCGGCGAGCGCCTTCACCCACCGGTCCCGGGAACTGCCGTCCCGTGCCCAGTCCTTGACCCCGAGCTCCTTGGCGACGGCCTCCTGGGTGCGGGTGATGTCCCACGGTTCGAGTCCCAGCCGGTCCAGCACCTGGCGGATCTCGTCCTCGCTGGGGACGTCCTCCAGATAGCGGCGCACGGTGTAGTCGGCCCCTTCGGCGTCGAGCAGGGTGAGGGCGCTGCGGCACTTGGAACAGGCCGGATTGATCCAGATCTCCATACGGCCCACGGTATCCCGCGCCCCTTCGCCACCCACGGCCGGAGGGGCTCTGTTCGAATTCTCTGCCGTCTCTCGCGTCTCCCTTGGAGCCGGTGTGACGCGGCGACAGTTTCATTGCTGACCTGCGGATTTACTGGCCGTATCAGGTTCCCCGATTGTCAGTGGCGGGCACTAAACTGTAAGCAGTGTTCGAGAGCGTCGCCGGGAACCCGGCCGGCGCTCTGACCGCGACAGGAGGATGCCCGTGCCCGCTGCCGCACTGAAGGCGAAGCCGACCCGCAAGCCGCTGCCCACCCAGTCCACCGCTAAGCACCCGGTGCTGCTCGACCTGCCGTACGCGCCGGTGGAGAAGCGACCGCTGCCGCCGGGGCGCCCACGCGAGTGGTACGTCACCCACAACCGCCGTCTCAAGGCCATGCGCCTCGCGATAGCGCTCCTCGACTCGGGCGTCTACATGCCGAACCAGGCACGCAACGAGACGATCAGGACCGCCGCGGAGACGATCGGCGTCCATCCGCCGTCGGACACGACCTGCCACATGGTCCGGGCGCTCATGAGGTACTCCAGGTAGGCCGGGACCGCGCCGGTGCTCGAGGCCGCGGCCTGAGCGACGCCGGGTGCGCCGCGTGGTGGGGCGCGCCCGGCGTTCGCGTGGTGGGGGCGCCGACCCTGATGTCGCGCCCCACCCCGACGACCCCCTGTACGGGTCCCGTCAGGCCGACAGTTCCTTCTCCATCGGAGTCCGGAACCGGGGCGTCACCCGAGCCGCCCCCAGCCACTCCAGCAGCCGCTCGGCCTCCACCGCGATCGCCGCCTCGGCCGCGTGCCGCTCCTCGCTCCCGAGGTCCGCCAACAGCCGCCAGACGATCTCGCCGTCCCCGCGCTGCGCCCAGCCGCCCACGACCCGGCCGTTCCACCACACCGTCGGGCCGACGTTGCCGCTCCCGTCGAACAGGGACGGCCGCAGCTCCGGCGCCAGATACCAGTCGCGCTGCTGCCAGCCCATCGCCGTGGGGTCCAGACCGGGCAGCAGAGCCGCCCACGGCTCCACGGGGGCCTCCACCGGACCGGCGTCACCCGCGACGACGTACCCCGTCCCCTCGTCCAGGGACACCGCCTCCGCCCCGATCGCCGTCAGCGCCCGGCGGACCTCCGTCACCTTCCACCCCGTCCACCACTTCAGGTCGGCCTCCGTCGCGGGCCCGCACGCCGTGAGCCAGCGCCGCAGCAGCCCGGCCTGGGCGCCGGCCGCGTCCAGCTCGGGATGCTCGGGCGCGACGGCCCACCGGAACTGGGACGACGTCCACGACCCCAGCGGCCGGCCGCGCACCACCTTCCCCTCCACGCCCAGCACCCGGAGCAGCCGCGTAGAGACCGTGTGCACGCCCTCGTAGCTCTTCCCCGCCGCGTACACGAACTGCTCGCGCAACCGCGGCTCGTCCTGGGCGAGTTCGGCCGCCGTGGCCTGTCCGCGCCGGGCGAGCGCGGCGAGCGTCGACTCCTCGACCTCCGCCAGCCAGGCCGCGTCCGGCGCTCCGGCCTTCGCCATGCTCTTGATCAGCGAGGCACGTTCCCGGGCGGCGACCGTGAGGCCCGTGGAGGCGTGCACCACGGCCGTCAGCTCGGTGGGGAAGACGAACACGGTGTGCCGCATGCCGTGCATCCGCACCAGCGACCGGTCCTCGTACAGCGCCCGCTCGGTTTCTGCGACGGTCTTCGCGGGATCGGCCAGCCGCGCGCCGACCGCCACGTACACGGTCGCCGGATCGGTGCCGTGCAGCGCGACCAGCGAGTCGGCGACATCGGCCGGCCCTTCCGCCCGCGTCGCGCCGGCCAGCCGGTGCCGCAGCCCCAGCCGGTCCCGCCGCTCCGCCACGCCGATGTACCGCACCCCGTCACCCATCCCGGCCTCCACCCGTCACTCCGTCGCGCCCGCACACCCACTGTCCGCATCTTCCCGGACCCCACTGACAACGCCCCCTTCCCATAGGCTCACTCACCGAACGCCTTCACCCGAAACGCCGTCCCGACGTGCACAAACGCCCCAGGCCACGTTCATTGCGATCAGGCGGTGGCGGACCTCGCCCCCAAGGGGCGGCGTGGTAGCGGGAGGCGCGATGGGCAGGTTCGGCGGGCGACAGCCGCGGTGCACGTCGGTCGGACACGGGGCCGTCGTCTCATGACCAGCCCGACTACCCCCGCCGACCGGTTCCGGCGCGGAAAGGCGGCCCGCAAGCGTGCCCCCCGTTCCGCGCACGTCGCCTGGATCCCGTCCGTCGACCGCCCCGACCCCGTCGCCGTACTGGAGCGCCGGGCCGCGACCGGCTGCCGGAGCTGCTCCCGATCCGGTACGGGCGGATGGCGGCGTCCCCGTTCGCCTTCCTGCGCGGCGCCGCCGCAGATGGGGGTACCCCCACGCCTTTAAGGCAGTGGGGGAGGCCGCCGACCTCGCCGCCGCCCCGAACACCGGGCTCACCGTGCAGCTGTGCGGCGACGCCCACCTGCTCAACTTCGGCCTGTACGCCTCCCCGGAACGCGCGCTGCTCTTCGACCTCAACGACTTCGACGAGACGTTTCCCGGCCCGTTCGAGTGGGACGTCAAACGGCTCGCCACCTCGGTCGCCGTGGCGGCCCGCGAGAACGGCCACCCCGATCCCAAGGTCGCCCGCGCGGCCCGGGAGACCGCCGCCGCGTACCGGATCGCGATGCACAGGCTGGCCCGGCGCGGCGAACTCGACGTCTGGTACACGCGCGTCGAGGCCGAGCAGCTGCTGCCCCTGCTCCGCGGCACCCGCCGGCACCGCCATGTCGAGGCCAGCCTCGGCCGCGCACGCCGCCGCACCAGCCTGCGGGCCTTCGGCAAGCTGACCGAGACCGTCGACGGGCGCCGGCGCATCATCCACGACCCGCCGCTCCTGGAACGCGCGGGCACCTCCGACATGGCCGCTCTGCGCAAGACCTTCAGCGACTACCGCTCGACCCTGTCCGAGGAGCGCCGACTGCTCCTGGACCGCTACCGCTTCGTCGACGCCGCCCGCAAGGTCGTCGGCGTCGGCAGCGTCGGCCTGCGCTGCTTCCTCGTGCTGCTCGCCGGACGCGACGCCGGCGACCTGCTCTTCCTCCAGATCAAGGAGGCCCGGCAGTCCGTACTGGAGGAGCATCTGCCGACCGGGCCGTACATCCACCCCGGTCATCGCGTCGTCGCCGGGCAGCGGCTGCTGCAGGCCGCCGGCGACATCTTCCTGGGCTGGATGTCGGGACCGCAGGGACGCGCGTTCTACTGGCGCCGGCTGCGCGACATCAAGGGCTCGGCGGACGTGGCCTCGATGGGCCCTGACGACCTGTACGGCTACGCCCGGCTGTGTGGCACCACCCTCGCCCGGGCCCACGCCCGATCCGGCGACCGCATCGCCATCGCCGGCTACCTCGGCGGCGCCGACACCTTCGACCGCGCGGTGTCCGACTTCGCGCTGGCCTACGCCGACCAGACCACCAGCGACCACACGGCCCTGAGCGCGGCCGTGGAGGCGGGCGTGGTCAGGGCCGTACCCGGAGCGTGACCGGCGTTCAGCGGTCGCCGGTGCCGGCCAGTACGGCCGTCACGAACTCCCGCCGGTCCTCCGGGTGTTCGGAGAACCACCACCCCAGCATGTGTTCCGCGCCGGGCACGTCGAAGCGGGTGAACCGCGCGTGCGTGGTCAGGGCGTCCTGCACCGCCAGCGTCACCTCCGGCGGGATGATCGCGTCCGTCTCCGGCACCGCGAGCACCGCCCGCCCCTCGTACGCCCGCAGCACCTCCAGCGCGGGCGCCCCGCGCCAGCCGTCCGGCCTGCGGATGATCTCGCTGAACCGGCCGTCACCCTCGCCGAAGGGCACGTCCCACGCCTCCTCGGCGTACACGGCGGGCGCGCACAGCCCCACCGCCACGACACGCTTGCCGTAGTGCGCGACGAGATCCGTCACCGTCTGTCCGCTCATGCTGAACCCGACGACGATCAGCGGACCGTCCGCCGGCACCTGCGCGTCGATGACCGCGACCGCCTGCCCGAAACGCCGGCGCAGGCTCAACTCCCGCAGTTCGCCGCTGCTCTCGCCGTGCCCCGAGAAGTCGAAGGCGAGTCCGCGGCAGCCCCGGGACACGAACTCGGCGAGCATCGGGAGCAGCCGTTCCTTGCTGCCGATACCCGCGCCGTGCAGCAGAACGGCGGTGGCCGCGGCGTCGTCGGAGGCAGGGCCGACGACCCCGCTGAGGAGTTCGCCGTCATGGGCGTGGGTGAAGGAGGAGAGCTCGGTCATGCGCCCCATTCATTCACACCGGACACCGGCCGAACTCCCGCCCCCGGAAAAGGAGATGCACACGCAGTGACGGGATCCCTACCCTGGACATGCGTAACGGAGCTGTTCACGCCGCTTCCCGCAGGGAAGGCGTCACCCTGCGGACTCGGTACTACTCTCTACGCACCGACGGACGGTCGCCCATCCCCCAGCGCCCCGTCGGAGACATTCACGCACCGCTCAGTATCGATCCACGCCCACGGAGGCCCGTGATGGGCACCATCGTCATGTCCGGGACCGTCGTCCTGGTGATCCTTGGATTCGGAAACCACGTCTACTGGCTGGCCGCGGTCGCCGTGCTCTTCCTCTACCTTCAGTACGGCCGGGACTCCTCCGCACAGAGCGGCGGGCCCGGGGGAGGGGCCGGCGCAGGCTCCGGGGGCCCCATGCCCGGGGACTACCGCTCCTACCGCGACCGCCGCGACATGCAGGCCAAGTGGGAGCGCCGCTACCGCCGTGAGCGCCCCCTGGAGTCACGTCGTCAGGAGCGCGAGAAGAGCAAGTGACACCACCTGTGGTGGTGACCCGCGATGGAGGGTGTCCCCCGGTCACAGGCCGGGGGCACCCCACACCGGGAACCAGCGGTTCAGGTCCTGCTCGATCCGCAGGTCGCCGGCCAGCGCGGCCTTCACCCGCAGCTCCAGCGGGTTGTCGCGGCGCTCCGCCGTGCCGGGAAGCGGCGCGAAGGGGTAGAAGGTGCCGCGTTTGTAGAGATAGACCAGAGCGAGCCGCCGCCCCTGCCCGCTCGCCTCGCTCCCCCTGTCCTCCTCGAACCCCACCAGCGAGCACAGCAACTGCGGGCCGAAGCCGTTGACCTCCATCGCGCTGTTCACCGCGTGCAGATCGTTGACCAGGTCCGGCAGCTGATCGGGCGAGCGCCGGGAGAGCAGCCACGAGTAGCCGTAGTCGTCCCGCGCCGGCCGCACCGGCCGGCCCTCGCGCTCGGCGTCCGCGTCCAGCAGCGCCTGGACCTCGCGGTGCGTCTGGTCGAAGGCCGCGCCCTCGACCGTGGCGAAGCACACCGCCCCGCTGCCGGTCGGCCGGAACCCGGCCGCCGCCTCCAGCGTCACCGCCGCCGACGGCAGGGCGAAGAGCTGGTCGAGATCGGGTACGACCGGCTTGGTACGGCCCAGCAGAATGTCCAGCAGCCCCATCTCACGTCCCCCTGGGAGCCGTCGCCTCGCCCAGCTCGGCGGAGATCCGCCCCAGCTGGTCGAGCCGCTGCTCCAGGCTCGGGTGGGTGGAGAAGAGCTGCGCGATGCCGGGGTCACGGCCCAGGGCCGGCGTGAAGTAGAAGGCGTTGAACGCCTGCGCCGTCCGCAGGTCCTTGGTCGGTATCCGGGCGATGTCCCCCGACACCTTGGTGAGCGCGGACGCCAGCGCCGAGGGGCGCCCGGTGAGCAGCGCCGCTGCCCGGTCCGCGGCCAGTTCCCGGTACCGGGACAGGGCCCGGATCAGCAGGAAGCTGATCGCGTAGACGGCCGCCGACACCCCGAGCACGGCGGCGAAGATCGCGGCGGTGTTCTGGTCCCGCCGCCCACCCCCGAAGAGCTGACTGTAGAAGGCGAACCGCACGATCAGTCCCGCGATCACCCCGAGGAACGAGGCGACGGTGATCACCGCGACGTCCTTGTGCGCCACATGCGACAGCTCGTGCGCGAGCACACCCTCCAGCTCGTCCGGCTCCAGCCGCCGCAGCAGTCCCGTGGTCACACAGACCACGGCGTGATCGGCGTTGCGCCCCGTCGCGAAGGCGTTGGGCATGTCCATGTTCGAGACGGCGACGACCGGCTTCGGCATGTCGGCGATGGCGCACAGCCGGTCCACGACGCCGTGCAGCTCGGGATACTCCTCCCGCTCCACGACCCGCCCGTGCATCGCGAACAGCGCGACCCGGTCGGAGAACCAGTACTGGGCACCCAGCAGCCCGCCCGCCACGACCACCACGAGCACCCAGGACTTCAGCAGCACGATCAACGCGGCGACGAAACCCACGTACAACAACCCGAGCAGAAACAGCGTGACCCCCATACGAGCGGTCAACCGCCGATCACTCCGGAAGCGGCTCTGCATCTTGCACCACCCCGCACTCAGGCACTCGTCCCACTGCCAGTGTGCACCCGGCCACGCCCATGAACGGGTCGCGATCGGTCCTAGGAGCAGCAAAGGCGCCCGTCAGTACGTGCGGAAGTTGATGTACCCCAGCAGCACGATCACCCCGGCGACACAGCCCAGCACGACGACCGTGGAGATCCAGCTCGAGCGGCGCTGCCGCCGCGCCACATGATCGGGCTCACCCCGGAACGGCACCGGCTCGGGCGGGTTCTCCTTCCAGCGGGCGGCGAGCATACGGGCCCGCGCCGAGGGCTCCTTGTGCTCGGCGTTGTCGGCCCACTTCAGGTCGAACTCGCGCTCGTGATCGTCCTGTTCGCGCTCAGGCATCCCGTCCACCCCCGTGCCGTTTCGTCTCATCGGCAGAATAGAACATACGCCCGCGCCCCCGCTGTCGGTACGACAGCGGGGGCGCGGGCGTGGATGCCTCGGTCAGGCGCCGATCACACGTCGAAGTACAGCTCGAACTCGTGCGGGTGCGGACGCAGCTGCAGCGGGGCGATCTCGTTCGTGCGCTTGTAGTCGATCCACGTCTCGATCAGGTCCGGCGTGAAGACGTCGCCCTGGAGGAGGAACTCGTGGTCGGCCTCGAGGCGGTCGAGGACGGCCGGGAGGGAGGTCGGGACCTGGGCGACGCCCGCGTGCTCCTCGGGAGCCAGCTCGTAGAGGTCCTTGTCGATCGGCTCGGCCGGCTCGATCTTGTTCTTGATGCCGTCCAGGCCCGCGAGCAGCAGGGCCGAGAACGCCAGGTACGGGTTGCCGGAGGAGTCGGGCGCGCGGAACTCGACACGCTTGGCCTTCGGGTTCGAACCCGTGATCGGGATACGCATCGCGGCGGAGCGGTTGCGCTGCGAGTACACCAGGTTGATCGGCGCCTCGAAGCCCGGCACCAGACGGTGGTACGAGTTCACCGTCGGGTTGGTGAAGGCCAGCAGCGACGGGGCGTGCTTGAGGATGCCGCCGATGTAGTAGCGGGCGGTGTCCGACAGGCCCGCGTAGCCGGCCTCGTCGTAGAAGAGCGGCTGGCCGCCGGTCCACAGCGACTGGTGGACGTGCATGCCCGAGCCGTTGTCACCGAAGATCGGCTTCGGCATGAAGGTCGCGGTCTTGCCGTTGCGCCAGGCGACGTTCTTCACGATGTACTTGAAGAGCATCAGGTCGTCGGCCGCGGCGAGCAGCGTGTTGAACTTGTAGTTGATCTCGGCCTGGCCGGCGGTGCCCACCTCGTGGTGCTGGCGCTCGACCTGCAGACCCTGGCGGTCCAGCTCCAGGGAGATCTCGGCACGCAGGTCGGCGAAGTGGTCGACCGGCGGGGCCGGGAAGTAACCGCCCTTGTAACGGACCTTGTAACCGCGGTTGTCCTCCAGCGCGCCCGTGTTCCAGGCACCGGCCTCGGAGTCGATGTGGTAGTACGCCTCGTTCTCGGCGGTCTTGAAACGCACGCTGTCGAAGACGTAGAACTCGGCCTCGGGGCCGAAGTACGCGGTGTCGGCGATACCGGTGGAGGCGAGGTAGGCCTCGGCCTTCTTCGCCACGTTGCGCGGGTCACGGGAGTACTGCTCGCCCGTGATCGGGTCGTGGATGAAGAAGTTGACGTTGACCGTCTTGTCGCGGCGGAACGGGTCGACACGCGCGGTGGACAGGTCGGCACGGAGCGCCATGTCGGACTCGTGGATGGCCTGGAAGCCGCGGATCGAGGAGCCGTCGAACGCGAGCTCCTCGGCCGGGTCGAAGGCCGCGGCAGGGATCGTGAAGTGCTGCATCACGCCCGGCAGGTCGCAGAACCGGACGTCGATGAACTTGACGTCCTCGTCCGCGATGAACTTCTTGGCCTCGTCGGCGTTCTGGAACATCCAGCTCCTCCTACTCCCGACCCGTCGTGCCGGGGTGGTATGTCGTTCGTGCGGCCAGTGCGGTGGCACACGCTGCACTCGACCCTAGGGACGGGTGATTTCTCGGGCGTGACCCATTTGTTTCGCACACGTTAACCGGACATCCCACACCTCACCCCTCCTGTCCACATCCCAAAACGGGCGCAGTACCGTGGTCGCGTGGACAAGAGGCAAGCAATCGGATCCTGGCTCTCGGGCCCCCGCGCGGCCGCCGAGGACGCCGGTGTCGACTTCGGATACCGGGGTCAGCAGCTCGGTCTTCCGGAGGAGGGGCCGGGCTCCATCTCCCGCCCGGGGCGACGGCTCGGAGCGCTCGCCGTCGACTGGGGTCTGTGTGTCTTGATCGCATACGGTCTCATCACCGACGGCTACGGTCAGGCGACCAGCAACTGGGCCCTGCTGCTGTTCTTCGTGCTGGGCGTCCTGACCGTCGGCACGGTCGGCTTCACCCCGGGCAAGCGCCTCTTCGGCCTGCGCGTGGTCTCCCTGGACACCGGCACGGTCAACCCGCTGCGCGCCCTGCTGCGCACGGCCCTGCTCTGCGTCGCCGTGCCGGCCCTGATCTGGGACCGCGACGGCCGCGGCCTGCACGACCGCCTGGCGCGCACCGTGGAAGTCCGCATCTGACGGCGGTACCGCGAAGACGGCGGTACGACGAAGGGGGCGCCCGGAGCCACGCGGCGGTAGCCGCATATTGGCTGGGTCGGGCGCCCCCTTTCTCGTACAGGGGACATCAGCGAGCCTTCGGCCCGCCCTTCGGCAGCTTCATGCCCTTGGGCATGGGGCCCTTCGGCAACGGCATGTTGCTCATCAGGTCGCCCATGGCCTTGAGCCGGTCGTTGGTGGCGGTCACCTGGGGGCCGGTCAGCACCCGCGGCAGCTTCAGCATGGTGGTCCGCACCTTCTTCAGCTCGACCTGGCCCTCGCCCGTGCCCACGATCAGATCGTGCACCGGCACGTCCGCGACGATGCGGTTCATCTTCTTCTTCTCGGCGGCCAGCAGGGTCTTCACCCGGTTCGGGTTGCCCTCCGCGACCAGCACGATGCCGGCCTTGCCGACGGCCCGGTGGACCACGTCCTGGCTGCGGTTCATCGCCACCGCGGGCGTCGTCGTCCAGCCCCGTCCGATGTTGTCCAGCACGGCCGCTGCCGCGCCCGGCTGGCCTTCCATCTGACCGAATGCGGCCCGCTCGGCCCGGCGCCCGAACACGATCGCCGTCGCGAGGAAGGCGAGCAGCAGGCCCAGGATGCCGAGATAGATGGGGTGACCGATCAAGAAACCGATCGCGAGGAAGACACCGAAGGTGACGATTCCGACAGCCGCGAGTACAAGACCGATCTTCTTGTCGGCCCTGCGGGTCATCTTGTAGGTCAGAGCGATCTGCTTGAGTCGCCCGGGGTTCGCAGCGTCCGCTGCCGTGTCCTTCCTCGCCATGCCACGAAGTCTACGTGGCCGCACAAGCGCCTTCGACGGCAGCGCCCTCGGAGACGGGGGAGCGGGGGTCAGAGACGGGGAGCGGAGGACTGCTCGAGGACGCGCTCGGCCTCCACCCGGTCCTTGGCGCGGCGGCGGTCCTCCAGGACGGAGGTCCAGGCGTTGCGGCGTGCGGTGCGCTGTCCGCCGCTCATCAGCAGCGACTCGACGGCACGGAGTGCATCGGTGAACGACGGGATTGCGGTGGCGCGAACCGGCGCGGCCTGCATGGTGGAGGTCCCCCCTCGGGATGGCGGCTTCGGTGAGCGGTGCACGGGGTGTACAACCAGGGTCACTGATTGGTGTTACCAGGGCGTGACCGACCGGTCAAACACCAATGAAGCCTTAATGCGCCGTCGCAAAAGCTTGACGCGGCCCTGATGACGCCCCTATCTGCGGGGACGCCCAGGACCGCGTCAACTGGTCTTTACTGCGGGGTAGTTGCTTGTGCGCAGATTCACACGCGCACGGTGACACTCCGTGCCATCAGACGGCCTGGGAGGCGACGTACGAACCACGCTTCTCGATGGCCATCTGGTACAGCCGTCCGGCGCGGTAGGAGGAGCGCACCAGGGGGCCGGACATCACACCGGAGAAACCGATCTGCTCGGCCTCGTCCTTCAGCTCCACGAACTCCTGCGGCTTGACCCAGCGCTCCACGGGGTGGTGGCGCACGCTCGGGCGCAGGTACTGGGTGATGGTCACGAGCTCGCAGCCGGCGTCGTGCAGCTGCTTCAGCGCCTCGCTGACCTCCTCGCGAGTCTCGCCCATGCCGAGGATCAGGTTGGACTTGGTGACCAGGCCGTAGTCGCGGGCCTCGGTGATGACCTTCAGGGAGCGCTCGTAGCGGAAGCCGGGGCGGATCCGCTTGAAGATGCGCGGCACCGTCTCGACGTTGTGCGCGAAGACCTCGGGGCGGGAGGAGAAGACCTCGGCCAGCTGCTCGGGGACCGCGTTGAAGTCGGGGGCGAGGAGCTCGACCTTGGTGTGCCCGCCCTCGCGGCCGGCCGTCTGCGCGTGGATCTGGCGCACGGTCTCGGCGTACAGCCAGGCGCCGCCGTCCGCCAGGTCGTCGCGGGCGACGCCGGTGATGGTGGCGTAGTTCAGGTCCATGGTGACCACGGACTCACCGACGCGACGCGGCTCGTCGCGGTCGAGGGCCTCGGGCTTGCCGGTGTCGATCTGGCAGAAGTCGCAGCGCCGGGTGCACTGGTCGCCACCGATGAGGAAGGTCGCCTCCCGGTCCTCCCAGCACTCGTAGATGTTGGGGCAGCCGGCTTCCTGGCAGACCGTGTGCAGACCCTCGCTCTTCACGAGGCTCTGCATCTTCGTGTACTCGGGACCCATTTTCGCCCGGGTCTTGATCCACTCGGGCTTGCGCTCGATGGGGGTCTGGCTGTTGCGGACCTCCAGGCGCAGCATCTTGCGTCCGTCCGGTGAGACTGCGGACACGTCGGCTCCCTGTGCTTCGATTCGTCGGCGTACACCAGGGTACGCCCGTGTTTACTGAGCCCTGCCGTCAGGCCAACCCCATGGCCGCAGGACTGATTCCCGGCCTCAGACGGTCGCCTTCTCGATCTCCCGCGGCTTCAGCTCCGCGTTCTCCAGTACGTCCTTCAGGTGCCGCTCGACGACCGGCAGCACCTCGTCGATGGTGATGTCCCGGCCGAGCTCGTTCGCCAGCGAGGAGACCCCCGCGTCCCGGATCCCGCACGGGATGATCCGGTCGAACCACTTGTTGTCCGGGTTCACGTTCAGCGAGAAACCATGCATGGTCACGCCCTTGGCGACCCGGATCCCGATCGCCGCGATCTTGCGGTCCTCGCGCCGCTGGCCGGCGTTGGAGGGCGCGTACTCGGGGCCGTTCAGCCGCGCGTCGAACTCCTCGTCGGTGAGCCGGGGATCGAAGTCCAGGGCGAGGCCGCCGATCGCGGGTCGCTGCTCCACCGGGTCGCCGAGCACCCACACGCCGCTGCGGCCCTCGACGCGGGTGGTCTCCAGGCCGAACTCCGCGCACGTGCGGATCAGGGCGTCCTCCAGCCGCCGCACGTGCGCCACGACGTCCACCGGGCGGGGCAGCTTCTGGATCGGATAGCCGACCAGCTGGCCCGGGCCGTGCCAGGTGATCTTGCCGCCGCGGTCCACGTCGATGACCGGCGTGCCGTCGAGCGGCCGCTCGTTGTCCGCCGTGCGCCGGCCCGCCGTATAGACCGGAGGGTGTTCGAGCAGCAGGACCGTGTCGGAGATCTCGTCCGCGAACCGCGCCGCGTGCACCCGGCGCTGCTCGTCCCACGCCTGCTGGTACTCGACGGCCTCCGCGCCGAATCCCATGCGGACGAACCGCAACTCACTCACGGCAAGCGCCTCCCTGGAAGAGCCCAGAACGTCGTAAGGCACAAAGCGTGCCTACGCCACTGTACGACCGGCCCGTTCGAGTACGCCCCCGCGGCCCGCGTCAGCCCGGTGGGGCAATCCTCACACGATCGGATGAATGGGCGCCGAAATGTGCGATCGGCTGCTTACTCTCCGCTACATTCGCGCCGTTCGAGAGGCCAAAATGGCTGCTCACCGGCAATCCGGGCACTCGACGGCCGACAAGGCTCCGCGAGGCCCGAAAGGCAGGAGACCGCACCGCAGATGACGGAACGACCCGCGCAGCGCACTCCCAACCGCCAGCTCGCCGCGCTCATCGCAGAAGCGGGATTCTCCAACGCGGGTCTTGCCCGCCGGGTGGACCAGCTCGGTCTCGAACACGGGCTTGATCTGAGATACGACAAGACATCGGTCACCCGCTGGCTGCGCGGGCAGCAGCCGCGCGGCACGACCCCGGCCCTGATCGCCGAGGTCTTCACCCGGCGCCTGGGCCGCCGGCTCACCGCCCAGGACCTGGGCCTCGACGCGTGCGCGCCCGTGTACGCGGGCCTGGAGTTCGCCGCGACCCCCGAGGAGGCCGTCGACATCGTCAGCGGCCTGTGGCGCAAGGACTCCGGCAGCCACGCCGAACTGCGCAAGATCGCCTTCACCCCGGCCGGGCTCGTCGTACCCAGCCGGGACTGGCTGATCGGCCGCGCCGACGAGAAGGTCGCCCGCGGCGAACCGCTCACCCGCATCCCGGCCCAGGCCAGGCCCGGCGTCGTGCCCCGCCAGCGCAATCAGGCCGAGCGCGGCCCCGGGCAGAAGGTCACCGGGGGTGACATCGCCGCCCTGCGCTCGGTCGGCGAGCTGTTCCGCTCACTCGACGACATGTACGGCGGCGGCCACGCCCGGCAGGCACTGGTCCGCTACCTGGAGCACGAGTGCGAGCCGATGCTGCGCGGCACCTACGGCGAGCAGACCGGCCGGCGCCTGTTCGCGGCCGCCGCGGACCTGACCCGGCTCGCGGGCTGGACGTCGTACGACATCGCGGCGCACGGACTCGCGCAGCGCTACTTCGTGCAGTCGCTGCGGCTCGCGCAGGCCGCCGGGGACCGGCCCTACGGCTCCTACGTCCTCGTGACGATGAGCCGCCAGGCCGTCTACCTCGGGCACGGCCGGGAGGCCGTCCAGCTGGCGCGGGTGGCCCAGCAGGGCGTGGGCACGAGCGCGCCGCCGGTCGTCCAGGCGCTGCTCCACGCGTGCGAGGCGCGCGGGCACGGCGTCCTGGGCGAGGTGCGTGCCTGCACCGCCTCGCTGGTCCGGGCCGAGCGGTCCCTGGAGACGGCCCGGCCCGGCGACGACGTCCCGTACTGGGCGCGCTTCTTCGACGAGGCGCAGCTCGCCGACGAGTTCGGGCACTGCCACCGGGACCTGCAGCAGTTCCGGGCGGCGGCGCAGCATGCGGAGCGGTCGCTGCAGCTGCGTGCGCCCGCGTATGCGCGCAGCCGGTTGTTCAGCCGGGTGGTGCTGGCCTCTGCGAGGCTCGGGTTGGGTGAGCTTGATCAGGCCTGTGCGCTCGGGGCGGAGGCTGCGGGGGCGGCGGCGGAGATGCGGTCCGTGCGGGCGGTTGAGTATGTGCGGGACTTTGAGCGGAGGTTGGAGCCGTATCGGGATGCGGCGCCGGTGCGGGGGTATCGCGACAAGGTCGCCGCGTTGTTGTAGGGGGCTCCTCGCCGTAACTCCGACTGGCTGATTGCCGGGTGCGGGCCCGTTGTGGCTGATCGCGCAGTTCCCCGCGCCCCTTGAGGGGCGCGGGTGGACCCGGTGTTTTTATGCCGCTGCTCGTAACGGTTCCGCCCTGTGCAGGGAGCCCGCTGCTCCCAGGTCCGTCAGGATGGCCGCCGCCGCCCTGTGGGCCGAGTGGAGGGCGCCCTGGACCGTGCTGGTGTCGCGGTGGTCGCCGCAGACGTACAGGCCCGCCAGGAGGCGTACCGGGCGGCGCAGATCGTGCGGTGGGCGCATCGCCGGGACGGCCTCCGGGGTGTGCTGGACGGCGAGCGTCTCCCAGCGGGTCGTGGAGGTGCCGTAGAGGCGGGAGAGGTGCATCCGGACGGCCGTGTCGATGTCGGGCGGCGGGGTGCCCAGGACCGTCGAGGAGATGAGGGCACGGCCCGCCGGTGCGCGGGTCGGGTCGACCTGGCTGATCAGGGCCGTGTGGGCCACCGGGCCGCCCCGGTCGGCGTCGAGCAGGAGCGAGGCGCCGGTCGTGGGCGGCTCGTCCGTCGTGTGGTGGACGACCGTCACCGGGTGGAAGTCCGGTACGCGCAGGCCCGGCAGCAGTTCGGCGGCGGTCCGGGCGTCCGTCGCCACCAGCACGGCCCGGCACCGTATCTCGCCGTGCTCGGCGGTGGTCACGGAGGTCGTGGCGATGGACGTCACCCGCACCCCGGTGTGCACCGTGCCCGGTGGCAGCGCACGGGCCAGCAGCTCCGGCAGTGCCTCGGCGCCTCCCTCCGGCACACACAGCCGTCCGCTCGCGAAGGAGCGCAGCGCGAGGTCCGCGCACCGGCTGGACGTGGTCAGCTCGGGGTCGCACAGCAGGGCGGCCAGCAGCGGCCGCAGGAAGCCGTCGATCGTGCGGGCCGGGATGCCCCGCTCCGACAGGGCCCGGGCGGCCGGCAACTCGGGGCGGGCCAGCAGCCGTTCGACGGGGGACGAGGCGATACGGGCCAGCGCGGCGCCGAGCCGGGCCTGGTCGACGGCGGTGCCGAGGGGCGCGCCGGCGCGCACCCTGGGCGAGTTGCCCGCGCGTACGGATGCCGACCTGGGGGCGCTTGCCAGGGCGCGTACCGCGTGCAATGCGCCCCTTGCGCGCCGTGCGCCCATCGCGCTCGGCACCGCGCCCGCGCGCTGCCGGCGTCCGTCGCTGTGCAGCAGCACGCCCGGGGCGAAGGGGCGCAGCGCGAGTGCGTCGAGACCTGGGGTCAGACGGAGTTCCGGATACGACGTCGACAGGAGTTGTCCGATCCGGTCGAGTCGGAACCCGTCGACCTTCTCGGTCGACATGCGACCGCCCGGGTAAGGGGCGGCCTCCAGGACTGCGGTCGTTACTCCTGCGCTGGTCAGCCGATGCGCCGCGGAGAGTCCGGCGACCCCGGCTCCCACGATGACGACGTCCGCCTGGTACGCGGGCTCAAGCACGTGCCCCTCCTCGAGGTTGCGCGGCCGGTGGAGACGTCATGCCCCCAACAGGCTCCGGGGATACCCGAGTTCGGGACGAGGTTAGGGCCGTGATCGGTCAGGAACAGTCGCGCATCGGCAGGGCACGGTCGCACAGCGGTCGCATACGGCCCCGTATGGGCCCAGTCTTGGCCTCGCGCAGGCCTGCGTCGGACCCGCATCGCCCCCCCGGACAGGGAGCGCCGGCTGCCATCGTGCTGCTACCCCGCGGCCGCTGCCCGGATCGCCCCCTCGATCTCCGGGAACGCGAAGCTGAACCCCGACTTCAGCAGCCGCTCGGGCAGTACCCGCTGGCTGCCCAGCACATCCCCCGCCATCTCGCCGAGCACGGTCCGCAGCACCGGCGCGGGGACCGCGAACAGGGTCGGCCGGCGCAGCACGCGGCCCATGGCCTCGGTGACCTCACGGTTCGTCACCGGCTGCGGCGCGGTCACATTGAACGGTCCCGAAAGGCCGTCGGTGTCGATCAGATGCCGGATCGCGGCCACCTCGTCGTGCAGCGAGACGAACGACCAGTACTGCCGCCCGTCGCCCATCCGCCCGCCGAGCCCCGCCTTGAACAGCGGGAACAGCCGCCCCCAGGCCCCGCCCTCACGGGCCACCACCAGCCCCGTACGCGGGAACACCGTCCGTACGCCCGCCTCCTGGGCCGGGGCCGCCGCGCCCTCCCACTCGACGACCAGCGAGGGCAGGAAGCCCTCTCCGGCCGGGGCGCTCTCGTCGACGGCACGCTCCCCGGTCTCGCCGTAGTAGCCGATCGCACTGCCGCTCACGAAGACCCGCGGCCGCTCGTGCGGCTCCAGCGACGCCATGGCCTTCGCCAGCGCGGCCGTGCCCCGCACCCGGCCGCGCCGGAGCTTCGCCTTGTAGGCCTCCGTCCAGCGCCGTGAACCCACGTTCGCGCCCGCCAGATTGACGACCGCGGCGCACCCGGCGAGCCCCGCCGCGTCCACCGAACCGCCCTCCGGGTCCCACCGCACCTCGTTCCTGGACGTGGGCGCCCGGCGCACCAGCCGTACGACCTCGTGGCCGTCGGCCGTCAGGGAGCGCACGAGTGCCTCGCCGATGAGGCCGGAGGAGCCGGCGACCGCGATTCTTGAGAGTTCCATGACTTCCATGACCTCATCCTGCCGCTGACCGGATAAAACCCAGGTCGGGTTCGCGCTGCCGGGACTTAGGGTGGCGCTCATGCCCGAGCCCCACCAGTCGCCGTACATACGCATCGCGCTGCCGGACGACGAGGAGGAGCTGTCCCTCCTCGACCGTCGCACGTGGTCGCACCTGCACGCGGTCACGCCGCGCCCGCAGCCGCCCTACTCGCCGTTCTTCGACGGACGCCACGCCCCCGGCGACCATCTCGTCGCCGAACTGAACCGCCGTGTCGTCGGCTACGTCCGCCTCGGCTTCCCCACTCCGCTCGCCTCGAACGCGCATGTGCGCCAGATCCAGGGCCTGGCCGTCGCCGACGAGGCGCGGGGGCACGGGGTCGGCCGGGCGCTGATCCGCGCGGCCGTCGAGGAGGCCCGCCGCAGGGGCGCACGCCGCCTCACCCTGCGCGTCCTCGGCCACAACACACCCGCCCGCAAGCTGTACGAGTCCGAGGGGTTCGTGGTGGAAGGGGTGCTGCCCGAGGAGTTCTACCTGGACGGCCGCTATGTGGATGACGTGATCATGGGGCAGGGGCTCTGACGGCGGAGCGAGGACCTGGCGCGCTCACGAGGTGACCAGCTCGCCCGTGTCCACCGGCTCGGTCGCGTTCGCCGCGCGGCCCGCGTCGGAGGCGACCTCGGCCGCGGTCAGCACGTAGCCGGTCTCGTCGTCGGAGGTGGAGCGGGCGAAGACCACGCCGAACACCTTGCCGTCGGTGGTCAGCAGCGGGCCGCCGGAGTTGCCGGGGCGGACGGTGGAGCGGATCGAGTAGATCTCGCGGGTGACGGTGCCGTCGTTGTAGATGTTCTGGCCGGTCGCCTGCACGCGGTTCGCGACGGTCGCCGCCTGGAGGTTCAGGTCGCCGTCCTCCGGGTAGCCCGCCACGACCGCCGAGTCGCCGCGGGTGGCTTCGTCGTCGAACCGCAGGACGGGGGCGCGCAGTTCGGGCACGTACAGCACGGCCACGTCCCGTGCCGGGTCGAAGAGCACCACCCGTGACTCGTACGACCGCCCGACGCCGCCGATGCGGACGCTCGGCTCGTCGATGCCGGCCACCACGTGGGCGTTGGTCATCACGTGCCGCGGGGAGTAGACGAAGCCGCTGCCCTCGCGGCCCTGGGTGCCCGAGACGCCCTCGATCTTGACGGTGCTGAGCTTGGCGGCGTTCGTCGCGGCGGCCGTGACGCTGTCGCCGGAGGGCTTGGCGACCTCGGCCGTCGACTCGTTCTCGAACGGGTTGAAGACCTGTGGGAAGCCGGCCTCGGTGAGGGCGGAGGTGGCCCGTGAGAACCAGGCGGGGGTCGTGTCCGGCATGGCGCCCTGGACCGTGCCGAGCAGGCGGGAGTCGCGGATCGCCGAGGTGAGCAGCGGGGAGGAGGAGGCGGCGAGGACGCTGGCCGCCACCCAGGCCACGATCAGTACGGCCACCGAGTTGGCGACGGCACCGCCGACGCCGTCGGCGATCCTGAGCGGCCCGCGGTCCAACTCCCGGCGCAGCCGCAGGGCCAGCCGGCCGGCCAGCTCGTGCACCACCACGGCCGGGACCAGCACCGTGAGCACCGCGGTCACGGTGGCCTGCGTCGTACCCGGTGTGACCAGGTCCATCATCCACGGCAGGATCCATACGCCGATCACCGCGCCGCCGATGAAACCGGCGAGCGAGACGCAGCCGGCGAGCAGGCCGCGGCGGTAGCCGGACGCCGCGTAGGCCAGGATCACCAGCAACAGCAGGATGTCGAGCAGGTCCACAGAGCCGCCTTTCTCTAGGAACCCTTAGTACGCGCGGAAAGCCCCTGTTGATCAGCACACGGGCACGCGCCGCCCGGAACCGGCCACGCCGCGTGCACCTGGAGAAACGCCCCGGACCAGGACGATGGTTCCACGGGGTGTCACACCACACATCGCGGGCGGACCGGATCCGTCGGACAGTAGGACCATGCGTGTCTTCCGACGGGTCACCCGAAGGGTCCTCCGGCCAACACGGGGCAGACGAAGACCTCGCGCCGCACGAATACCGTGGGCTGCGCGGATGTGGGGGTTGGGGCGGGCTGCGCAGACGGTCTCCGACGGCACGGCGAGGGCTGCGGGGACGGATTCCGACGGCACGGCGAGGGCTGCGGGTACGGATTCCGACGGCAGGGCGAGGGCTGCGGGGGCACCGGCGACCGGGGCTGAGGGAGGAGTGGCCGCGCGGGACGAGGTGACCGGGGCTGAGGGGGGCGTGGCTGCGCGGGACGAGGTGACCGGGGCTGAGGGGGGCGTGGCTGCGCGGGACGAGGTGACCGGGGCTGAGGGGGGCGTGGCTGCGCGGGACGAGGTGACCGGTGCCGGCGGGAGCGTGGCCGCGCCGGCCGAGGCTTTGGGGGTGGAAGGGGCGCGGGAGGGGGCTCGCGGGGGTGGGGCAGGGCGTGTGGAGCGAGAGCGGGGGGCCGGGACTGGGCGAGGGGAGCGGGCGCCGGGGGCCGGGACAGAGCACGTGGAGCGGGCGCCGTCGGACATCGGCGCGGCCGGGGGCGAGGGAGAGCGGCCGGAACCGCGGGATCGCTTCGTCCTGCGGGGAGCGCCGACGCGGCCCTTGGCGCCGGAACAGCCGCCTCGGCAGGCCCTCGCGCCGGAACAGCCGCCTCGGCAGGCCCTCGCGCCGGAACGGTCGGCCCCGGAGACACAGCCTCTCGCGAGCGGCCCGCGATCTCCGGAACAGTCGGTCGCGGAGATAGAGCCCCTTGCGCCGGAGCGGTCGGTGCCGCAGGGACAGGCCCTTGCGCCCGAGCAGTCGGCCTCGCAGGCGCAGCACTCTGCGCAGGCGCAGCACTCCGCGCAGGACCACCCGGCCGGGCAGGACCAGCCCCCCGTCGCCTCGCAGGATCGGCCCGTCGCCCCGCAGGGTGGGTCCGTCGCCCCGCGGGGTGGGTCCGTTGCCCCCCAGGCCCGGTCCTCCGGCGTCCTGGCCTCCGTCGAGAGGCGGGCGCGGCGGCGGGTGCTTCGTGGGTGGCGTCGGGGGGCGGTCTCGGGTGGGCGGGTATGGGCTGGGCAGCGGGGGGCCGGCGGTGCGGCGCCCGCTCGGGGGTCGGTCCGCGCTCGTCGCCGGTTGCGGGCCCAGCGGTGGGATCGGATCCGGGCCCAGGGGCGAGCCGGAGCTCAGGGCCGGGTGGGGTGGTGGCGGAACGCTGACGGGGCCCGGATCTCGGGTGTGCTGGTTGTGTTGCTCGCCTGCGTACCCGGGCTTGCCGCCGCTCTGGCGATGCTGTTGAGCACACAGGGCGTCGAGCGGGGTGGCGCCGAGGAGGAACCGCCCGTCGCGGCTCGGCCCGTCGAGGCGTACAAGGCGCCTCGGCCGGAGATCGTGCCCAGGTCCGCCTGGCTGGACGGCGACGTCCGGCGCGCTCAGCCGCCCCCGCGCTACGACGACAAGGTCGTCGCCGTGTTCGTCCATCACACCGACTCGCCCAACGACTACGACTGCGCCGACGCGCCCCGCATCATCCGGTACGTGTACGCGGGCCAGACCGGCTCACGGGACTGGGACGACATCGGCTACAACTTCCTCGTCGACCGGTGCGGCACGATCTACGAGGGCCGTGCGGGCGGCGTGGACCGCGCCGTCACCGGCGCCCACACCCAGGGCTTCAACCACCGCACCACCGGCATCGCCGCCCTCGGCACCTTCACCGCCGGCGTCCCGGTCCCCAAGGCCATGACCGACGCTATCGCCGCGATCGCCGCGTGGAAGCTGGGGCTCTCCGAGACCGACCCCCGTGCGAGGGTCCCGCTGACCTCCAGCAACAGCCTGAGCCGCTACTCCGCCGGCACCACGGCCACCCTCCCGGCCATCGCCGGCCACAACGAGGGCTACATGACCAGCTGCCCCGGCGCGGCCCTCACCGCCCGCCTCCCGGACATCAGAGAAACAGCCGCCCGCCTCCAGGGCAGACCCTGACCGGCCCTGACCACGCGCCGCCCCCGCGCCCACCACCCCTTGACCCGCACCCCAGCTAGCAGACGCCAGCCGCGGGCTCGCCCGGGCCCACCGCTTTCCCACCTGCCCCCAGGAAGCAGGCGCCCACCGCATGCCGCTCCCCGCGCCCACCACCTCATGACCTGCGCCCCAGGAAGCAGGCGCCCACCGCATGCCGCCCCCGTGCCCGCCACCTCATGACCTGCGCCCCAGGAAGCAGGCGTCCACCGCATGCCGCCCCCGTGCCCGCCATCCCTCACCTGCGCCCCAGATAAACCCCCACCGCCCGCTGAAGCGCCTTCCCCTGGCTGCCTACCGGGCGTTCCCACTCGCCGAGGTATTCCACCGCGCGGCCGCCTGCTCCCGTCTTGAACAGTAGGCGGCCCAGCAGTCGGTCCTCGGTCAGGGTGGGGGTGATGGAGCGTAGGTCGTAGGTCCGCGCTCCCGATCGGCGGGCGTCGTCGAGCATGCGCCACAACAGGGCGCTGCTCGGGCGCAGTTCACGCCCCCGGCGCCCGGACGCGGCGTAGGAGTGCCAGATCCGGGAGCCGACGCTGATCATGAGCGCGGCGGAGAGGACCTCGCCGTCGTACTCGGCGAGATACACGCGCACCCGGTCGCCGTCCACGGCGTTCAGTGCCGCCCACAGGCGCTGGAAGTAGATCAGGGGCCGCGCCCGGAACCCGTCCCGTTCGGCGGTCGCGGTGTACAGGCGGTGGAACTCCGGCAGGTCCGCCGCCGTGCCCCAGGAGACCACGACCCCCGCCCGCTCGGCGATGCGCAGCGACTGCTCCCAGCGTGGCGCGAGAGCGTCCCGCAACTCGTCCGTCGAGCGGCCCGCCAGCGGCACCTGACAGCCGTAACGCGGCTGACCGAGGCCGAAACCGCTGCCGTTGCCGTCCGCGCACCGCCGCCACCCGAGCCGCCCCAGCCGCTCCGCGACGTCCAGCGCGTATCCGTCGAGGCCGTCCGCGGGCAGATCGTGCAGATGGCGTATCTCGGGGTCGGCGACGCCCGCCGCGACCGTGTCCGCCTCCCAGTGCCGTACGACCAGGGGCGGCCCCATCCGCAACGAGAACGCCCCGCGCCGCTCCACATGGGCGACCAGGGCGTCCAGCAGGCGGTCCACCCGCGGCGCCTGCCAGTCGATCCCCGGCCCGTCCGGGAGGTAGGCCAGACAGCGCCGGGTGCCGGGCAGCGGCCGGTACAGGACGAGCGCCGACGCGATCAGGACCTCCCCGGCGGGCCCGTCCTCGAACCAGCCGACGCTCTCCGCCCGCCAGTCGGGCTTCACATCGCCCCACTCGGGGATCTGGAGATGGCTCGCGTCGGGATACAGCCGCAAGTGGGACAGATGGTCCTCGCGCGTGATCTCCCGTACGTACGGGCTGGTCATGGACTGGATGCTCCTGTTCGGGGCGGCCACCGTACGCCGCAGATCACGCAACGGGTCAAGAGACCGCAGGTGAACCTTCTCCACAGGTTTCTCGTAACCGGCTCAAGGGCCCTCCCGAGGCGGCCTCCCTAACGTCATGTGCACGCACTGACCGGAGGTGGGGATCATGATCAGCAGCAACAACAGCGGGCCCGGCGGCAAGCGGGTCTGGACGGTCGTGTGCACGGTCGCGGCCGTCGTCCTGGGACCGGCCGCCGTCACGGCGTCCGCGCTGGACCAGGCCAACAAGGCGCCGATGCACCACGCCGTGAAGGCAGCCGAGCAGCCGCAGGGGTACATCCCTTCGGACCCGGGCCGCAGGCGGGTCGTGGTCTGAGCTCCCGGCGCTCAGTCCTTGAACCGCTCCCACAGTCTGGGGAACCGCGTCGCCAGCACCCGCGCGTTCTCGAAGTCCACCGGCGCGCCCTCCGGTTCCGGGGGCGCGGGCGGAATGCCGAGGTCGGGGGCGACGGTGCCGGTGAGCTGTTCGTAGGCCTCGTCCGCGGCGTAGCCGAGCTCCTCGCCGTCGCCGTCGAACTCCTCGTCGAAGTCGTCCAGCAGGTCGGCCAGCGAGTCGGGGTCGTGCACCCCGCCCTCGTACACCTCCCGGCCCTGGCCGATCAGCCAGCACCGGAAGAAGTCGAACGCGTCGTCGCTGGCCCCGTCCAGCAGGACCGAGGCGGCACCCCACAGGTCCCAGGTGTACGCGCGGTTGTAGCGGGCCTCGAAGTGACGGGCGAAGTCGAGCACCGCGTCGGGGTCCAGTTGGAGCAGCCGGTCCACGAGCAGGTCGGCCTGCTCCTCGGGGTCACCCTCGGCGCTCTCACGCGCCCCGTCCACCAGCTCCCAGAACTCCGTCTCGTCCATCACGGGTCAAGCATCGGGCCTGGGCGGGTGGGGCGCACGTGGAGTGTGGCGGATTGTTATGCGCTCACGGCTCATCGCTTACGGCTCATCGCTTACGGCTCACGGCTCACGCTCACCCCTCATCCGCCGTACAGCGCCGCCAGCCGTATCGCGTCGCCCGCGAAGCGCTCCCGCAGCGACCGCGGTTCCAGCACCTCGATCTCCGGCCCGAGCGAGGCGAGCTGGGTGTGGGCGACCTCCTCGGACTCCACCGGGAGCGTCAGGGTCACCCAGCCGCCCCCGTCCGGGGCGCCCGCCGCCTCCAGCGCCTGCCGCGCGGACTGCGGATCGACGGTGTACGGCAGCCTGCGCACCCCGTCCGGGGACACCCGCACCACGACCTCGGCCCGCAGAATGGACCGCGCGAACTGCTCGGCCCGCTCGTCCCAGAACTCCGGCAGGTCGAACTCCTCGTCCCGCTCGAACCGGCCGTCGGCGGCCGCCACGGCCGTGAACCGGTCGATGCGGTACACCCGGTACGACCCGTGCCCGGCGACCCGGGCGCACAGATACCAGACGCCCGCCTTCAGCACGAGCCCGTACGGCTCCAGCTCGCGCTCGGCCTCGCTCTCCGCCTCCCCGCGCCGGTAGCGGGCCACGATCCGCCGGTCGTCCCACACCGCGTCCGCGACCGCGGGCAGCAGCTCGGGGGTCTTCGGGTCCTTGAACCAGTTCGGTGCGTCGAGGTGGAAGCGCTGGGAGGCCGTACGGGAGGCGTCGCGCAGGGACGGCATCAGGGCGGCGGACACCTTCAGCCGGGCGGCGGAGGCGGCATCCTCAAGACCCATCTCCCGCAAGGCCCCCGGCACGCCGGACAGGAACAACGCCTCGGCCTCGTTCCGCCCGAGCCCGGTCAGCCGGGTCCGGTACCCGCCGATGAGCCGATACCCACCGGCCCGCCCGCGATCCGCGTACACGGGGACCCCGGCCTCGGACAGCGCCTGAGCGTCCCGTGTGACGGTCCGCTCGGACACCTCCAGCTCCCGCGCGAGTTCGGCGGCGGTCATGGAGGGCCGGGACTGAAGAAGCAGCACCATTTTGATGAGCCGGGCAGCACGCATGCGGTCATCATGCCGGGGCTCACCGACAACGAAGGGGTACGGCGGTCGCCGTACCCCTTCAGTGAGCGTCAGCCCTTACAGCCCGTACTTCTCCCGCGCTTCCTTCACCGCCGTCGCCTTGACCTCGCCCCGCTTCGCGAGCTGAGCGAGCGCCGCCACGACGATCGACTCGGCGTCGACGCCGAAGTGGCGGCGGGCCGCCTCACGGGTGTCGGAGAGGCCGAAGCCGTCGGCGCCCAGCGACGAGTAGTCCTGCTCGACCCACTGCGCGATCTGGTCCGGGACCTGGCGCATGTAGTCGGACACCGCGAGCACCGGGCCCTCGGCGCCGTGCAGCGCCTGACGGACGTACGGGACGCGCTCCTCGCCGCGCAGCAGCGCGGCGTCCGCCTCCAGGGCGTCGCGGCGCAGCTCCGTCCAGGACGTCGCCGACCAGACGTCGGCCGCCACGCCCCACTCCTCCGCGAGCAGCTTCTGCGCCTGGAGGGTCCAGTGGATCGCCGTACCGGAGCCGAGCAGCTGGATGCGCGGGGCGTTCGCGACCGGGGTGAGGCCCGCCGACTCCGCCGTGTTGAACCGGTACAGGCCCTTGACGATGCCCTCGTCGACCCCGGCCGCCGCCGGCTTCGCGGGCTGCGGGAGCGGCTCGTTGTATACGGTCAGGTAGTAGAAGACGTTCGGGTCCTCGCCCGGCGCGGCCTCGCCGTACATCCGGCGCAGACCGTCCTTGACGATCGCCGCGACCTCGTAGGCGAAGGCCGGGTCGTACGTCAGCGCCGCCGGGTTGGTCGCGGCGATGACGGGGGAGTGCCCGTCGGCGTGCTGCAGGCCCTCGCCCGTCAGGGTCGTACGGCCCGCCGTCGCACCGACGAGGAAGCCGCGGCCGAGCTGGTCGCCGAGCTGCCACATCTGGTCGGCGGTGCGCTGCCAGCCGAACATCGAGTAGAAGATGTAGAACGGGATCATCGCCTCGCCGTGCGTCGCGTACGCGGTGGACGCGGCGATGAAGTCGGCCATCGATCCGGCCTCGGTGATCCCCTCGTTGAGGATCTGGCCGTTCTTGGCCTCCTTGTAGTACATCAGCTGGTCACGGTCGACCGGCTCGTACGTCTGGCCCTTGGGGGAGTAGATCCCCAGGGACGGGAAGAGGCTCTCCATGCCGAAGGTGCGCGCCTCGTCGGGGACGATCGGCACCCAGCGCTTGCCGGACTCCTTGTCGCGGACCAGGTCCTTGATGAGGCGGACGAAGGCCATGGTGGTGGCCACGTTCTGGGAGCCGGAGCCCTTGTCGAAGGACGCGAACGCCTTCTCGGCCGGGGCCGGCAGCGGGGCCACCGGGTGGACACGGCGGGCCGGGGCCGGGCCGCCGAGGGCCGCGCGGCGCTCCTGGAGGTAGCGGACCTCGGCGGAGTCGGCGCCGGGGTGGCCGTAGGGCACGACCCCGTCGACGAAGTCGCTGTCCTTGATCGGCAGCTCAAGGAGGTCACGCATCGCCTTGAACTCGTCCACCGTCAGCTTCTTCATCTGGTGGTTGGCGTTCTTCGACGCGAAGCCCTCGCCGAGGGTGAAGCCCTTGACCGTCTGGGCCAGGATCACGGTCGGCGCGCCCTTGAACTCGACGGCGGCCTTGTAGGCGGCGTACACCTTGCGGGCCTCGTGGCCACCGCGGGAGAGGTGGAAGCACTCGAGGATCTTGTCGTCGCTCAGCAGCTTCGCCATCTCGGCCAGCGCGGGGTCGGCCCCGAAGAAGTCCTGGCGGATGTAGGCGGCGTCGCGGGTCTGGTACGTCTGCACCTGCGCGTCGGGTACCTCGCGCAGCCGGCGTACGAGAGCGCCGGTGGTGTCGAGCTGGAACAGCTCGTCCCAGGCCGAGCCCCACAGCGACTTGACGACGTTCCAGCCGGCGCCGCGGAACTGCGCCTCCAGCTCCTGCACGATCTTGAAGTTCGCGCGGACGGGACCGTCGAGACGCTGCAGGTTGCAGTTGATGACGAAGGTCAGGTTGTCCAGGCCCTCGCGGGAGGCCAGGGCGAGTGCCGCCGTGGACTCCGGCTCGTCCATCTCGCCGTCGCCGAGGAACGCCCAGACGTGGGAGTTGGAGACGTCCTTGATGCCGCGCGCGGTCAGATAGCGGTTGAAGCGCGCCTGGTAGATCGCGGAGAGCGGGCCGAGGCCCATGCTCACCGTCGGGAACTCCCACAGCCAGGGCAGCCGGCGCGGGTGCGGATACGACGGCAGGCCGTTGCCGCCCGCCTCCTGGCGGAAGTTGTCGAGGTGCGCCTCGGTGAGGCGGCCGTCGAGGAAGGCGCGGGCGTAGATGCCGGGGGAGGCGTGGCCCTGGATGTAGAGCTGGTCGCCGGACCCGTCGGCCTCCTTGCCCTTGAAGAAGTGGTTGAAGCCCGTCTCGTAGAGCCAGGCCGCGGAGGCGAAGGTGGCGATGTGGCCGCCGACGCCGTGTTTCGAGCCGCGGGTCACCATCGCGGCCGCGTTCCAGCGGTTCCACGCGGTGATACGGCGCTCCATCGCCTCGTCACCGGGCACGGACGGCTCGGCGGCGGTCGGGATGGTGTTGACGTAGTCGGTCTCGAGGAGCTTCGGCAGCGCGATGCCGCCCGCCTCGGCCCGCTCCAGCGTGCGGCGCATCAGGTATGCGGCCCGGTGCGGACCTGCCGCCTTGGCGACCGCGTCCAGCGAGGCCTGCCACTCGGCGGTCTCCTCCGGGTCACGGTCGGGGAGCTGGTCGAGCGCGCTCGGCTGGATGGCGTTGGGGTCGGTCATGTCGCCGCCTTCCTCAGTCGAAGGGGGTTCCCTCATCGGTAAGGGTTCGGGGGTGCCCTTTGTCTTTGGCAGGACAGGGCGGGGACCTCGGTGGAGGTCCGTCGGCGACAATAACTCGCTGATCGATGATCGATCAAAGGGTTGAGGGTGAAAACCTCTTGATCACGAGAAAGTCGGCACCCGGTGCCTTTCGGGCAGGCACCCGGTGCCGCGTTTTTTCAGGGTTTTCGCAGGTGGGGCTACGTTTGAGCGGGGTCGCGCTCAGGCCTCGTGCCGCGGGGCGCAGCCGAGCACATGCGCCTTGACGATCTCGGCGATCCGGGGGTCCCGGCGCCGGAAGGCCGCCACCAGCTCCTCGTGCTCCTCCGCGTACGACTGCTGCACGGTCCCCAGCCAGCGGATGGACAGCGCCGTGAAGACCTCGATGCCAAGGCCCTCCCAGGTGTGCAGCAGCACGGAGTTGCCCGCGGCGCGGACCATCTCACGGTGGAAGGCGACGGTGTGCCGCACCTGGGCCGTACCGTCGGAGTTGCGGTCGGCGTCGTACAGCGCGGTGACATGCGGATCCAGGGCCGAGCAGTCCTCGGCGAGGCGGTCGGCCGCGAGCTCGGCGGCGATGGCCTCCAGGCCGGCCCGGACCGGGTAGCTCTCCTCCAGGTCGGCGGCGGTCAGGCTGCGGACACGGACGCCCTTGTTCGGCGCGGACTCGATCAGGCGCAGGGACTCCAGCTCGCGCAGTGCCTCGCGTACGGGGGTCTGGCTGACCTCCAGCTCGGTGGCGATCCGTCGCTCGACGATCCGCTCTCCCGGCTGCCAGCGACCGCTGATGATCCCCTCCAGGATGTGCTCGCGGATCTGTTCGCGCAGCGAGTGGATGACGGGGGCGGTCATGAGGGCTCCTTAGGGCGCGTTGACGTTTAGACAATACGGCGGGTGCGCTCCGCTGGGAGGGCCGACAAGGGGGTCTTGGTGCAGGTGAGACGAGACTTACACGGGGTTGGGGTGGGGTGGGCGCCTAATGGGTGGGTTCGACTGGTGTCGGGCGGGTGCGGGTTGTGTGGGGCTGGTCGCGCAGTTCCCCGCGCCCCTTGAGTAGGTGCAGCGGACCCACCTCAAGGGGCGCGGGGAACTGCGCGAGCAACCACGAACCACGCGCACCCGCCCACTGGCGGACCGCACCGAGCTCTCAGGCGCCCCGAAAAGTGACGCCCCGCCCGGAGAAGTCCCGGACGGGGCGTCGTACTGCTTGATCGGCGATTACAGACCGAGCTCGACCTCGAACTCGCCGGCCTCCAGGATCGCCTTGACCGCCGTCAGGTAACGGGCCGCGTCGGCGCCGTCCACCAGGCGGTGGTCGTAGGAGAGGGTCAGGTAGGTCATGTCGCGGACGCCGATGACCGTGCCCTCCTCCGTCTCGATGACGGCCGGGCGCTTGACCGTGGCGCCGATGCCGAGGATCGCGACCTGGCCCGGCGGCACGATGATCGTGTCGAAGAGCGCACCGCGCGAACCGGTGTTGGAGATGGTGAAGGTCCCGCCGGACAGCTCGTCCGGGGTGATCTTGTTGCCGCGGACCTTGCCGGCCAGGTCGGCCGTGGCCTTGGCGATGCCGGCGATGTTCAGGTCGCCCGCACCCTTGATGACCGGGGTCATCAGGCCCTTCTCCGAGTCCACCGCGATCCCGATGTTCTCGGTGTCGAAGTAGGTGATCGTGCCCTCGGCCTCGTTGATCTTGGCGTTGATGACCGGGTGGGCCTTCAGCGCCTGGGCCGCCGCCTTCACGAAGAACGGCATCGGGGAGAGCTTGACGCCCTCACGCGCGGCGAACGAGTCCTTGGCCTGCGTGCGCAGCCGCATCAGACGGGTCACGTCGACCTCGACGACCGAGGACAGCTGCGCCTGCTCGTGCAGCGCCTTGACCATGTTGTCGCCGATGACCTTGCGGATGCGCGGCATCTTGACGGTCTGGCCGCGCAGAGGCGAGACCTCCAGGGCCGGCGCCTTCTTGGCGGCGGCCGGAGCCGCGGCGGCCGGAGCCGGGGCGGCGGCCTTCGCGGCCTCGGCGGCGGCGATGACGTCCTGCTTGCGGATACGGCCGCCGACACCCGTGCCCTTGACGGTGGCCAGGTCGACGCCGTTCTCGGCGGCGAGCTTGCGTACCAGCGGGGTGACGTAGGCGCCCTCGTCGGTCGCCTGGGCGGCGGCCGGGGTGACCGGAGCCGGAGCCGCCGGCGCGGGAGCCGGAGCCGCGGGAGCGACCGGAGCCGGGGCGGCAGCGGCGGGCGCGGCCGGAGCGGCGGGGGCGGCCGGGGCGGCGGAGGCCGGGGCAGCGGCGGCGGGGGCCGGAGCCGCCGGGGCCGGGGCAGCCGCCGGAGCGGCACCCGCGACGCCGATGACGGCCAGCTTGGCGCCGACCTCGGCCGTCTCGTCCTCGCCGACCACGATCTCCAGCAGGGTGCCGGAGGCGGGGGCGGGGATCTCGGTGTCGACCTTGTCGGTCGACACCTCGAGCAGCGGCTCGTCGGCCTCGACGCTGTCGCCGACCGACTTCAGCCAGCGGGTGACGGTGCCCTCGGTGACGGACTCGCCGAGCGCGGGCAGGACGACGTCCGTGCCCTCGGCGGAACCGCCGCCGGAGGTGGCCGCGGCGGTGGGCGCCGGAGCCGGGGCGGCCTGCTCGGTGGACGGGGCAGCGGCCTGCGGGGCCGGCTCGGGAGCCGCGGCGGGCTCGGCGGCCGGGGCCGGGGCGGCAGCGGGCGCGCCCGTGCCGTCGTCGATGACGGCCAGCTCGGCGCCGACCTCAACGGTCTCGTCCTCGGCGACCTTGATGGAGGCGAGGACACCGGCGGCGGGCGAGGGGATCTCGGTGTCGACCTTGTCGGTCGACACCTCGAGCAGCGGCTCGTCGGCCTCGACGCGCTCGCCCTCGGCCTTCAGCCAGCGGGTGACAGTGCCCTCGGTGACGCTCTCGCCGAGCGCCGGAAGGGTTACGGAAACCGCCATGGTTTCGGTTGCTCCTTACGAATTGCGGAAGTCTGTGTCGTCGCTTCGTCGACCGAGGGTCAGTCGTGCGAGTGGAGCGGCTTGCCGGCCAGGGCCAGGTGGGCCTCGCCGAGCGCTTCGTTCTGCGTCGGGTGGGCGTGGATGAGCTGGGCGACCTCGGCCGGCAGTGCCTCCCAGTTGTAGATCAGCTGGGCCTCGCCGACCTGCTCGCCCATACGGTCGCCGACCATGTGGACGCCGACCACCGCACCGTCCTTGACCTGGACGAGCTTGATCTCGCCCGCGGTGTTCAGGATCTTGCTCTTGCCGTTGCCCGCCAGGTTGTACTTCAGAGCGACGACCTTGTCCGCACCGTAGATCTCCTTGGCCTTGGCCTCGGTGATACCGACGGAGGCGACCTCCGGGTGGCAGTAGGTCACGCGGGGGACACCGTCGTAGTCGATCGGGACGGTCTTCAGACCGGCCAGACGCTCCGCAACCAGGATGCCCTCGGCGAAGCCGACGTGCGCGAGCTGGAGCGTCGGGACCAGGTCACCGACGGCGGAGATGGTCGGGACGTTCGTCCGCATGTACTCGTCGACCAGGACATAGCCGCGGTCCATGGCGACGCCCTGCTCCTCGTAACCGAGACCGGCGGAGACGGGCCCGCGGCCCACCGCCACCAGCAGGACCTCGGCCTCGAACTCCTTGCCGTCGGCGAGGGTGACCTTGACGCCGTCGGCGGTGTACTCGGCCTTCTGGAAGAAGGTGCCCAGGTTGAACTTGATGCCGCGCTTGCGGAACGCGCGCTCAAGAAGCTTGGAGGAGTTCTCGTCCTCGACCGGGACGAGGTGCTTCAGGCCCTCGATGACGGTGACCTCGGAGCCGAAGGACTTCCACGCCGAGGCGAACTCGACGCCGATGACACCGCCGCCCAGGATGATCGCGGACTTCGGCACGCGGTCCAGGACGAGGGCGTGGTCGGAGGAGATGATCCGGTTGCCGTCGATCTCCAGGCCCGGCAGCGACTTCGGCACGGAGCCGGTCGCCAGCAGGACATGGCGGCCCTGGACACGCTGTCCGTTCACGTCGACGGAGGTGGGGGAGGACAGCCGGCCCTCACCCTCGATGTACGTCACCTTGCGGGAGGCGACGAGACCCTGGAGGCCCTTGTACAGACCGGCGATCACGCCGTCCTTGTACTTGTGCACACCCGCGATGTCGATGCCCTCGAAGGTGGCCTTCACACCGAACTGCTCGCTCTCACGAGCCTGGTCGGCGACCTCGCCCGCGTGCAGCAGGGCCTTGGTGGGGATGCATCCCCGGTGCAGGCAGGTGCCGCCGACCTTGTCCTTCTCGATCAGGGCGACGTCCAGGCCCAGCTGCGCCCCGCGCAGGGCCGCGGCGTAACCACCGCTACCACCGCCGAGGATCACTAGGTCGAAAACGGTGCTGGCGTCGTTCGCCACGTCACGTCCTCCATGCATGTGCGCCGTACGCCGGTCAGCGTTGACCGGGCGGCGGCTGGTGTCCGGCCGCTCTTTCTTCGGCCCTGTGGTGGGGGCCCTGTCCTGCCGAGCCCCATCTTCGCACTTGTCCACACCGAACGAGACGCCGGGCCGGTGTGTGAGACGTCCCACCTTCAGCTTTCAAGCAAGGGCCGAGGTCACGTCCCAAGGGGCGCGGGGAACTGCGCGACAAGCCACATACGACTCGCAGCCGCCATAAAACGGAATGGACCGAGCTATACGGCGACGGGGCCCCGCCCTACCCGCGCGCGAGGCCCCGTCACCCAACAACCGAACGTCAGCCCAGATCACCGGCCGCCGTCAGCTCGGCCAGCCTGACCAGCGTCCGCACAGCGGACCCCGTACCGCCCTTGGGCGTGTACCCGAAGGGCCCGCCCTCGTTGAACGCCGGCCCCGCGATGTCCAGGTGCGCCCAGGTGATCCCCTCACCCACGAACTCCCGCAGGAACAGCCCCGCGACCAGCCCGCCGCCCATCCGCTCACCCATGTTGGCGATGTCGGCGGTGGGCGAGTCCATGCCCTTGCGCAGGTGCTCGGGCAGCGGCATCGGCCAGGACGGCTCGCCGACCTCCTCGGCGGCCTCCACCACCGCGGAGCGAAACGCTTCGTCGTTGGCCATCACACCGAACGTGCGGTTGCCGAGCGCCAGCACCATCGCCCCGGTCAGCGTCGCCACGTCCACGATCGCGTCCGGCTTCTCCAGCGACGCCGCCCACAGCGCGTCGGCGAGCACGAGCCGGCCCTCGGCGTCGGTGTTGAGCACCTCGACGGTCTTCCCGCTGTACATGCGCAGCACGTCACCGGGACGCACCGCGGACCCCGAGGGCATGTTCTCGGCCAGCGCCAGCCAGCCGGTGATGTTCACCTGGAGCCCGAGGCGCGCGGCGGCGACCACGGCGGCGAACACGGCGGCCGCGCCGCTCATGTCGCACTTCATCGTCTCGTTGTGCCCGGCCGGCTTCAGCGAGATGCCGCCCGAGTCGTAGGTGATGCCCTTGCCGACGAGCGCGAGGTGCTTGCTCGCCTTGGAGTGCGTGTACGACAGCTTGACCAGCCGCGGACCCGCCTGCGAGCCGGAGCCGACGCCGAGGATGCCGCCGTAGCCGCCCTTGGTCAGTGCCTTCTCGTCGAGCACCTGCACCTTGATGCCGTGCTCCTTGCCGGCCGCCGTGGCGATCGCGGCGAACGACTCGGGATTGAGGTCGTTGGGCGGGGTGTTGATCAGGTCGCGGGCGCGGTTGAGCTCCTCGGAGACGGCGGTGGCGCGCTCGAGGGCGGCCTTGTGCTCCTTGTCGCGGGGCTTGCCGCCGAGCAGCGCGGCCTCGGCGAGCGGGGCCTTGCCGTTCTTGCGGTCCCGGTCGCCGTTGCCGTTCTCCTTGTAGACGTCGAAGGCGTAGGCGCCGAGCAGCACGCCCTCGGCGACGGCGCCGATGTCACCGGAGTCGCCCAGCGGCAGCGCGAACGCGGCCTTCTTGGCACCGGCGAGGGCGCGGGCGGCGACACCGCCGGCCTTGCGCAGCACCTCGGCGTCGTAGTCGGCGTCCTTCTCGGGCTCGGCGCCCAGCCCCACCGCCAGCACGAGCGGCGCCTTGAAGCCGGTGGGGGCGGGGAGCTTCGTCACCTCGCCCTCGGCGCCGGAGGCACCGAGGGTCTCCAGGACGCCGGCGAGCCTGCCGTCGTACGCCTTGTCCACGGCCTCGGCGCCCGGCGCGACGACGAGTCCCCCGGACTTGGACGCGGCGTCCTTGGCGACACCGATCACGATCGCGTCGGCCCGCAGGCCGGGCACCGCGGCGGTGCTGAGAGTGAGAGCAGTCACGGTGGTGAAATCTCGCTTCCGATGTGAAGTTGCGATGGCCGAATGGTGTGGGTCGACCGGGCCCGACGGCCGACCCTAGTTCCGACCCATGGGTGCGGTGGCAGCGGGGCCTTCCCCGGTACGGCGAACACTCGGGACGAGCCTACGCTCGTGTGAGCGTTCGCTCATTCCTGCGGACGTTCACCTGTCAGTGGCGTCGCGGCCATTTTCTGATTCTCGCCACCGGTGAGCTGAGTCACACTCGTCTGGTTCCGGCGAGCCATCGCTCGCCGCTTTGCATGATTTCCACGGATCCTCCGCCGATTCACCGCAAGCGGCCACAAGAGGATCTTCTGGGGGGAAGGGACAATCAATGGCGCACACCGCGCACAGATGGAGAAATGCCGCCGCTGTCGCCGCGGCCGCCGGTCTGCTCACGCTGGGCCTCTCGGTGCCCGGCGCCGCGGCCGCCGTGGAACCGCGCGTCGATCTCAGGGTGCTGGTCGTGGACAACGGCGACAGCGCCGTCCGGGCCATCACCGACCAGCTGAAGAGCACCGGCATCCCGTACACCACCGTCGACCTGAACGCCGCGAACCGTCCGACCATCACGTCGGCGTTCCTCAGCGACACGGTGAACGGCAGGCCGCGTGCCAGGTTCCAGGGCGTGGTGCTGCCCAACGAGGCGCCGTTCGGGGCGGGTTCGGCCGAGCAGACCGCGCTGGAGGGCTACGAGCGGACGTACGGCATCCCACAGGTCGACGCCTATACCTGGGCCCACCCGGGTGTCGGCCTCGACTACACCACCGAGGGCGGCTGGGCCGGCACCCTCGACGGGCACGAGGCGGCCGTGACGACCGAGGGCAGGGGCGGGCCCTTCGGCTATCTCGACGGCGCCTTCGCCTTCGAGGACAACGACCCGACCGTATCGGAGAGTTACGGCTACGCGGCCCGGCCCCGCACGGGCTTCACCAGCTACGTCGACGTTCCCGTGCCGGGCGGCTCCGGGCGCGGCAGCCTGGTCGGCGAGTACAGCCACGACGGGCGCCGCGAGCTGGTGGTGACCTTCGCCTACAACCAGTACCAGCAGCAGTTCCGCGTCCTCGCGCGCGGCATCGTCGAATGGCTGACCCAGGGCATCCACCTCGGCCGGGCGCGCAACTACTTCGCGGTGCACGTCGACGACGTCTTCGCGCCCGACGCCCGCTGGGACACCGAGCGCAACTGCACGCCCGGCGACATCGACTGCGTGGGCGGTGGCGGCGAGGAGGCCGCGCCGATCCGGATGACCGCCGCGGACGCGACGTACGCCGCCCAGTGGCAGCGTGAGCACGGCTTCAAGCTGGACATGGTCTACAACGCCGGCTCCGGCGAGGAGTGGAAGACCGAGAACGGCGGCACCGACGCCCTCGCCGACCGGCTGCTCGCCGACAAGGCGCAGTACCGCTGGATCAACCACACCTACACGCACCCGTTCCTCGGCTGTGTCCAGGACACCTCGACCGTGCCGTGGAGCTGCGCGAAGAACGCGAACGGCACGACGCAGTACGTGAGCCGCTCGGAGATCTCGGCGCAGATCAGGAACAACCACAACTGGGGCGTGAGCAAGGGACTTCCGCTCGACCGCACGGAGCTCGTCACCGGCGAGCACTCGGGCCTGAAGACCCTGCCGCAGCAGCCCGACGACAACCCCAACCTGGCCGGCGCCCTCGCCGACAACGGCGTCAAGTGGATCGCCTCGGACAACTCCCGTGAGCCGGCCCAGCGTTCGGTCGGCGCCGCGCTCACCGTGCCCCGGTACCCGATGAACGTGTACTACAACACGGGCACCGCGCAGGAGATGGCCGACGAGTACAACTGGATCTACACCTCGACGGCCGACGGCGGCAGCGGCATCTGTGAGACCAACCCCGCCTCCACCTGTCTGCCCGAGCCGCTGGACACCGCCACCGGCTACGCCGACCACATCGTGCCGCAGGAGGCCCGCATCGCCCTCGGGCACGTGGTCGGCAACGACCCGCGTCCGCACTACGCCCACCAGTCCAACCTGGCCGAGGACCGCATCCTCTACCCCGTCCTTGACCGGGTCCTCGCCGACTACCAGGCGCTCTTCGCCGCGAACACCCCGGTGGAGAACCTCGCCCAGAGCGCCCTCGGCACCGAGCTCCAGCGCCGCGCAGCCTGGCAGAACGCCGTCACGCAGGGCTCCGTCACGGCGTACCGCATCGGCAGGACCGTCACCGTCACCGCCCCGACCGGGACACAGATCCCGGTGACCGCACCGGAGGGCACCGTCAAGCAGCTTCTGCTCGGCAGCACGGCATTCGGAACCCCGTACGCAGGCAGGCGCTCGGCCTGGACCACGCCGGCGCTGCTGCAGTCGGCCGTCACTTTGAAACTGCCGTAGCAACAACGCCCCGAAAGGGGCGCGGGGCTGTATTCGATCTGCGGCTGCCGCCGCGTGGGCGCGACCAGCCACGACGCGGCGGTAGCTGGAGTCCGCGGCGCAGTTCCCGCACATCATCCGCATCACAGGGGGGAGCCGGGCTGCGATGCGCCCTGGCCGTCACGTCACCATGCTCACCGAAGGCACCTATCCCCATGTCCACGGCGGCGTCAGCACCTGGTGCGACCAGCTCGTCAAGGGCATGCCGGAGGTCGACTTCCACATAGTCTCGCTCACCGGGACGGGCCGCGAACCCGTCACCTGGGAGCTGCCGCCGAACGTCCACCGGCACACCTCGGTACCCACCTGGGGCCCGCGTCCGGGCCGCAGACGAGCGCCGTACGGCCGGGCCCGGCGCCGTTTCACCGACTCCTACGAGCGGTTCCTGCTCTCCTTCCTCGACCCCGAGGCCCGCCGCGACTTCGGCGAGACGCTGGACGAGCTGGCCCAACTCGCCCGCGACGGACGCCTTTCGGCGGCCCTGCGCACGGAATCCGCGCTGCGGTCGCTGATGTGGATATGGACGATGCCGCATCTGCCGACCGCGGCCGCCCGCCCCACCGTGCACGACGCCCTGACCGCCACCGACCTGCTGGAACACGCCCTGCGTCCGCTGGGGATCCGTATCCCCGTGGACTCCGTCGCACACGCCGTCAGCAGCGGACTCGCGACCCTCCCGGCCCTCGCCGCCCGCAGGCTCGACGGCGTCCCCTTCCTCCTCACCGAGCACGGCATCTATCTGCGCGAGCGCTACCTCGGCTACCGCAGTGACGCCCAGCGCCGGCCCGTGAAGGCGTTCATGCTCGGCTTCTACCGCGCACTGAACTCCCACGGATACCGGACCGCCGACCTGATCACCCCCTGCAACCAGTACAACCGGCGCTGGGAGGAGCGCGGCGGCGCCGACGCCGACAGGATCCGCACCGTCTACAACGGCGTCGACCCGCACGCCTTCCCGCACGCCGGCCCCGAGCCCGAGGTCCCCACCCTCACCTGGTGCGGCCGCGTCGACCCCATCAAGGACCTGGAGACCCTGCTGCGGGCGTACGCCATGGTCCGCGCCGAACTCCCCGAGACCCGGCTGCGGCTGTTCGGCCCGGTCCCACCCGGCGGCGAGGCCTACCGCACCGAGCTGGAGAAGCTCGCCGCGGAACTCGGCGTGCGGGACGGCCTGACCTTCGAGGGTCGTATCACCGAGGTCTGGCGCGCCTACGCCGCAGGCCACCTGGTCATGCTGTCCTCCATCTCCGAAGGCTTCCCCTTCTCCATCATCGAGGCCATGTCCTGCGGCCGTACGACCGTCTCGACGGACGTCGGGGGAGTGCGCGAGGCCGTCGGCGACACCGGCCTCGTCGTCCCGCCGCGCGAGCCGGAGAAGATGGCCGCGGCCGCCCTCACCCTCCTCAAGGACGACGAACGGCGCCTGGAACTGGGGGAGTTGTCCCGCCGGCGGGTCATCGACCGCTTCACGCTGCGCCGCTCCGTGGACAACTTCCGGGCCATCTACGAGGAACTCGCGGGCAGCGCCGAGGTGTACGAGCCCACGCTGGAGACGGTCACCGACTGGACCCGCGAACTGCGTGACCCCTGGTACGAGAAGGTCGCGACGGACGGAACCGGCTGGTGAGCGGAAGCCTCTGGACGCCGCCCGGCGCCCACGCCGACGCCCTGCCCGCGATCCCCCGGCGGCGCGCGAGTCCCAGCTGGGCGCGGCCCGACCCCGTCGACGAACTCGCCACCCGCCTCGACGACTTCATAGCCGCCGCCGTCCACCCGGACGAGATCGCCGCGCTCCTGGAGTCCGACGGCCTCTCGGACGACCGGATACGCGAGCGCTACGGCGTGCGGGACTCCTTCGCCCTCGCCGAGGAACTGTACGAGCGGGTCGAGCGGCGCCACCCCGAGCCGGACGGCCCGGCCCACGACCCGTGGCGGGTGGGCCTGCTGGGCTGTCTCCTGCGGGGACTGGTCTTCGCCCTGCCCGGCCTCGGCTACGTCCTCGGGGCGCCGCTGCTCACGGGCACCCTGCCCCTGCTGGCCGCCGCCCTGGTCGGCTGGACCTGGAACCAGGGGCTGGCCCATCGGGCGTACTCCTGGCTGGGCCTGGGCGACCGGACGGCCGCCCGCCGCTCGTTGCTGCTCGGCGCGCCGGTCGGTGTCCTGCTGGGGGCCCTGGCCGCGTTCGCCGTGGCCGGCCCGGGTCAGCCGACGGCGGTGGCTTTCGCCGCCGGTCAGTCCTGCTACCTGGGCGCTGCGACGGTCCTGCTGGTCCTGGGCCGCGAACGGGCCTTGCTGGCCGCTTTGTTGCCGATGGTGGCGGGTGCGGGCTTCGCCCTGGTGGAACCCGTGCCGGACACCCTGAGACTCGTACTGCTGCTGTGCTCCATGCTCACGGCGGCAGTCCTCGGCCTCCTCGAAGTCGCGGCCGCAGTGCGCGTCCCAAGGGGGCGCGGGGCTGTTCTGAATGTGCGGCTGCCGCCGCGTGAGCGCGACAGGCCACGACGCGCCGGCAGTCGATCAACGACAATGGGCCGCACCCTCCCCGCATCCCTCCCCTACGCCCTGTTCGGCCTCGCCACCGGCGTCCTGGTGCTCCACGCCGCCCTGGGCAACGCCCCCGCCGGCGAGGCGACCGTCGCCCTCACCCTCAGCATGGGCCCCGCCGAGTGGCTGCTGTACCGCTTCCGCAGCCGTAGCCTGGCGGGCCTGCGCTCGACCAGCACCGCGCGGGCGTTCCGGCGGACGACGGTGCGCATGGCCGTGGAGTGCCTGGCCGCCTACCTCGCCGCCCTGCTCGCGCTCGGCCTCGCCACCTCGGCACTGTGGCCCGGGGCCCCCGGTGTCAGCGGCGTCCGCCTCGCCGGACTGCTCCTGCTGGGCGTGGTGTTGTGGACGGGCCTGCTGCTCCAGTCCTTCGGCGCGGTGCTCGGCGCGGCGGTGATCTGCTCCGCGGCGGCCCTCGCCCAGACACTCGCGCTGGTCACGCACACCGGCGGCACGCACTGGACAGGCCCGATCGTCCACGCGGCGGCGGCACTGGCCCAGGCCGTCCTCGTCTGCGTCCTGCTGGGGAGGGCGACCGCCCACCGATGAACGATCTGCTGATCCCGTACTACGAGCATCCGTCCGTCCGCCCCGCCGAATGGGACGCGATCATCGCGGCCGCGCCCCGGCTCCATGGGGTCGTACTGAACCCGGCCAGTGGCCCCGGCGACGCGTCCGACCCGGCGTTCGCCGAGGTCGCGGCCCGGCTGCGGGACGTGGACGTGCGGGTGCTCGGCTACGTCGACACCGACTACGGCCGCCGACCGCACGCCGAGGTCGTCCGTGACATCGCCCGGCACCGCGACTGGTACCGCGCCGACGGCGTCTTCCTCGACCAAGTCGCCACGAGCCGCGCGGAGTTCGCGGACTACCAGCGGCTCGCGAGGGCCGCCCGGAGCGCCGGCTGCGGCACGCTCGCCCTGAACCACGGCACGGAACCGGACCCGTCCTACGCCAGGATCGCCGACCTCCTGGTCACCTTCGAGGGCCCCTGGGCGTCGTACACCCGACTCGTCCGGCGGCACCGGCGGACGGCCTGCGGAGTGCGGCTGTGCCATCTGGTGTACGGCGTCCCGGCCGGCGTCGACCTGACGGAGGCGGCCCGGTCGCACGGTGCCTCGGTGCACTGCGCGGTGCCGGGCAGGGGCGCTCATCCATGGGGCACGCTGCCCTGTGCCGTGCACCGCCCGGGGTGAGCGGGGCGCGATCCCGGTCAGCCCAGGCAGAGCACGACGAGCGCGGTCGTCGCTGCCGTCTCCGCGAGGCCGCCGAAGACATCGCCGGTGACTCCGCCGAAGCGGCGCGTGCAGTGCCGCAGGAGCAGCTCGGCGGCGGCGAGGGCGGCGAGGACCGCGAGCGCGGTGCGGGCGAGGTCGTCCGTCCCGAGCAGTGCTCCCGCCGCGGCGGCGGCCCCGGTCACGGCCAGGGCGACGGCCGCCGCACCCCGCACCGGAACGACCCCGGCCACCGCCGCGCCCAGCCCCTCCGGCCGGGCCGCGGGCACGCCGGTGCGCGCGGCGAGGGTGAGGGCGAGGCGGGCGGCGACAGCCGAGACGACGGTGGCGAGGGCGCCCCGGGCCCATGAGTCGTCGTACAGCCGCGACAGCGCGGCCACCTGCGCGAGCAGCACGAACAGGAGGGTGATCACGCCGAACGGCCCGATGTCCGACTGCTTCATGATCCGCAGGGCGTCCTCGGCGGGCTTGCCGCTGCCGAGGCCGTCGGCGGTGTCGGCGAGCCCGTCGAGATGCAGCCCCCGGGTGAGTACGGCGGGGACGGCGGCGGCCGCGACGGCGGCGAGGAGCGGGCCGGCGCCGAGGAACAGCAGCACCAGCGCGAGCAGCGCGGCACCGCAGCCGAGGACCACCCCCACCAGCGGGGCGCAGAGCATCCCGCCGCGCGCCGCCTCCCGGTCCCAGCGGCTCACCCGGACGGGCAGCACGCTCAGGGTGCCGAAGGCGAAACGGAGACCGTGCAGGTGCGGCGGGGTCATGGACACGCCCGCAGAGTAGCCCGGACGTCGTCTCCGCCAGGCAGCCCGCCCCTGCCGGGAAGACACTGAGTACATGGGCGAGTGGTGGCAGGTCAACATCATCGAGCCGGGCAAGCTCCCGCTGCTCCTCGCCCTGACGGCGTTCGTGGTCACCTTCTTGGTCACCCGCCTCATCACCCGCCTCATCCGTGCGGGCAAGGGCCCCTTCCGCAACATCGAGACCGGCGCCGTCCACGTCCACCACGTCGTCCCCGGCGTCGTCCTCACCGTCATCGGCGGCTTCTGCGCGGTGGCCGGCGGGCAGCGCGGCTTCGGCTCGGCGGCGGCCGCCGTGATCTTCGGGGTGGGCGCGGGCCTGGTGATGGACGAGTTCGCGCTGATCCTGCACCTCGACGACGTCTACTGGACCAAGGAGGGCCGCAAGAGCGTCGAGGTGGTCGTGCTCACCGTCGCCCTGGTCGGCCTGCTCCTGATCGGCTTCGCGCCGTTCGGGGTCAACGATCTCAACGACAACGAGATGCAGAACCGCGGGACCGTGCTCAGCACGATCGCCGTGAACTTCCTGATCGCCCTGATCGCCCTGTTCAAGGGCAAGCCCAAGATCGCGCTCTTCGGGGTGATCATCCCCTTCGTCGCGCTGTTCGGCGCGATCCGGCTGGCCCGCCCGACGTCCCCCTGGGCGAAACGCTTCTACCGCCGCCGCCCGCGCGCCCGCGCCAAGGCGACGCTGCGCTCCTACCATCACGACCGGCGCTGGCTGGGCCCCAGCCGCAAGTTTCAGGACTGGATCGGCGGCGCCCCCGACGTGGAACCGGAGCGGGCCCTGGAACGCCGCTGACGCACCGCCGACACCGCGCACAGCACCAGCACCGCCGTGACGGCCGCGAGGTGCTCCTTCCCGGCCAGGTTCGGCTTCAGCGCGACCTCGACGACCATCGCCGCGATCACCACACCGGCCGTGACGTACGCCCCGTAGCGCCACCCGAGGAACACGGCCAGTCCCACGACCGCCGCCGACGGCCCCGTGTCCACGACCCGCGCGTCCGAGGCGGGCAGCCCGAACGGGCTGCCGGGTCCGATGGCGATGGCCACGCGCGCGTACAGGGTGCCGGCGAGGGTCGCGACGTAGGCGATGACGAGCGTGCGCCACCGGCCCAGGCACATCTCGGCGATCCCGAACGCGATCAGGACCTGGGCGAGCGCACCCCACACCGGCAGATCGAGCGCGGGCACGAACAGCGACAGCGGCGTCCGCAGCAGCGCCAGCCACAGCGGGTCCTCGGCCCGTACGGCGCCGAGATCCTGGACGATCCGGTACCCCCAGGACCGGTTCTGGACGACCTGGGTGAGCCCGGTCAGACAGACGGCCCCGACCGTCATGGGCGCGGCCCGCCACCGCCGCTCCACCACGGCCCGACGCACGGCGAGATACAGCGCCCCCCACTCGGCACGGGCCCAGCGACCGAGGGTGTCAACCGTCACAAGTTGGGATCATATGTCCACTCTCGTCACGATTCCCGGCGCCTTTCCCCTGACGTAGGGCTCTACTCGGCTTCCGGCGCCTCGGAATCCTCCGGCTTCGCCGGCTCCGCCACCTCTTCCGGCCGCTCCGGCAGCTCCGCCGCCAGCGCCGCGGCCGCCTGGACCGTCGGCAGCGCCAGCAGACCCCCGGCGCCCTCGCCGACCCGCACCCCGTGGTCGAGCAGCGGCTCCAGGGCCATCCGGTCCAGCGCCTTGGCCTGCCCCGGCTCCCCGCTGTCGTGCGCGGCCAGCCACCAGTCCGGCGCCCGGAACGCGATCCGCTGCCCCACCAGCGCACAGGCGGCCACCACGACCCCGTCCAGCACCACCGGCATCTTCCGCACCGCGGACTGCAGCAGGAACCCGGTGATCGCGGCGAGGTCGGCCCCGCCCACCGTCGCTAGCAGCTGGAGCTGGTCCCCGAGCACCGGCCGGGCCCGGCGCAGCGCGTCCCGGATCGCCGCGCACTTGCGCATCCACACGAGGTCGTCGATGGCGAGGCCACCCCGCCCGGTCACCACGGACGCGTCGGTCCCGCACAGCGCGGCGACCAGCACCCCCGCCGCCGTGGTCCCGCCGACGCTCACATCGCCCAGCACCACCAGATCCGTACCGGAGTCGCCCTCCTCGTCGGCGACCGCGACCCCGGCGCGGAAGGCCGCCTCGGCCTCCTCCGGCGTCAGCGCGTCCTCAATGTCGATACGGCCGCTGCCGCGCCGCACCCGATGCCGTACGACCGTCTCCGGGAGCGAGTCCGGATCGCAGTCCAGCGCCATGTCGACGACCCGCACCGGAACCCCGAGCCGCCGCGCCAGCACCGACACGGGCCGCCCGCCCGCCAGGATCTCCCGCACCAACTCCCCTGCGCCGCCCGCCGGCCGCGCCGACACGCCCAGCTCCGCGACGCCGTGGTCACCGGCGAACAGCACGACCCGCGGCCGCTCGATCGGCCGCACCGGCACCGCGGACTGCGCCGCCGCCAGCCACTCGCCCAGTTCGTCCAGGCGGCCCAGCGCCCCGGGCGGCACGATCTGACGCTCACGGCGCGCCTCGGCGTCACGGCGCACCCCACCGTCGGGGCGCTCGATCAGGTCGGAGAAGTCGTCGAGATTAAGCGAGCTCATTCGCCGAACAGTACCGGCACCGGTCGAACAGAACGCCGCCACATGGCCACCGCGGGCTTCGCCACGTCACCCCCGTATCCACGCCACGTCGTTGCACCCAAGATCTTCATCCCATACGTTCCGTTTTGCAATGGATTGTCGGGGCATGCTCGCACCGCCCTCGCCGTACGCCCGGGAGCCGCCATGACCGCGACCGCACCCCCCGAACGCCCCCACGCCGACTGCGCGTTCACCCCCGCCGGGTGCCGGGAACACACCTACGTCCCGCGCCACCTGGGACTCACCCGGCGCGGGCCGCGCCGGCTGCGCGCCGCGGCCCGCCTGGCGCTCGCCCTCCCCGAGCCGGAGAGCTGGCTGGATGTGGGCACCGGATACGCCCGCTTCCCGGAGACGGCGAAGGAGGTCTTCCCTTACACGTCGTTCGACGGCCTGGACCCGACCTACCGCGTCCTGCACGGGCGGCTGGCCGAACGGGTCGAGGAGGCCCATGTCGGCAGCCTCACCGACCCGCGCGTCACGGCCCGCCTGCGCGCCCGCTACGACGTCGTCAGCATGTTCCGCCACCTGGAACACGCCCGGGACCCCCGCGAGGAACTCCGCGCCGCCCTCGCGGCCCTGCGCCCAGGCGGCCACCTCATCCTCGAACTCCCCAACCCGCACTGTCTGTTCGCGGCCCTGCTCGGCAGACTCTGGGTCCCGCACAGCCCCCCGGGCCACATCCACCTGCTGCCCATGGACACCCTGTGCGAGGAACTCACGGCCCAGGGCTGCACCATCATCGCGACGGGCCACCGCACCGCGCACATCCCCTACGACCTGGCGGCCACGACCTCACTGATCCTGTCCCACCTGCTGCCGTCACTGCTGTCGGGCCTCGGCTCGCCCCTGGTGGCCGCGGCCTGGATCCTGGACCACCTCCTGGCCCCGTTCCTGCGCGCCACCCGCTTCTCGAACGCCTACAGAGTCATCGCCCGCAAGGACCCGACCTGAAACCCGAAACACCGCCGGCCGGGGCGCCCCTGAAGGGGCGCGGGGCTGTATCGATTTGCGGCTCCGCCGCGTGGGCGCGACAAGCCACGACGAGGCCGCAGACGCACGACGACAATCCGCGGCACCCTCCTCGGCGAACCCGGCGAACCCGGCGAACCCGGCGAACCAGTAGACGTCACCCGCGAAGCACAACCGCCTGTCCCGCCACCACCAGAACAACCTGCTCGCACTCACCCGCGAACGCGGCGTTGAGCCGCCCGAGCTCATCCCGATACCGCCGCCCCGACGCCGTGGCCGGCACGATCCCCGACCCCACCTCGTTCGACACGGCGACAACAGTCCGCCGTGTCGCCCTCACGGCCTGCGTAAGGGCCTGGACCCGCTCCCGGAGCGCCTTCTCCCCGCCGTCCGCCCAGACGGCGTCGTCCCACGCCCCGACGGAGTCCATCGCATCCGTCAGCCACAGCGACAGACAGTCGATCAGCAACGGCGCCCCACCCTCGGAGAGAAGCGGTACCAGGTCGCACGTCTCCGCCGTACGCCACGACCCCGGCCGCCGCTCCCGGTGCAGGGCCACCCGCGCGGCCCACTCGTTGTCACCGCCCCGCGTGCCCCCGGTCGCCACGTACAGCACATCCGGGAACGACTCCAGCCGCCGCTCCGCCTCGACCGACTTGCCCGACCGGGCACCGCCCACCACCAGGGTCCGCCGCGGCACGTCCGGCACGTCCTCGTACGCCCCCACTTCCAGCGTCGTCCCGTCCGGCACGGCCCGCGCGCCCGCCGCGGCCAGCCTGCGCCGCAACTCCGCGCCCGGCGCCGCGTCATGGTCCAGATGGACGGCGACGACGTCCGTCGTCGGCCCGACGGCCCCCACCGCCCGCAGCTTGGCCAGGGCGTCCGGCCGCCCCACCACATCGGCGACGACCATGTCGTACATCCCGTCGGACCCGTTCTCCAGCCCGGCCGGCGCACCCCCCGGCGGCAGATACAGCAGCCGCTGCCCGTCCGGCCCGGTCACCGCGTACCCGGTGCCCGGCGCGTCCATCGCCACCGCCCGCACCCGATGCCCCGTCAGCAGCGCCAACTCCCGCCCGTCCGGCACCCGCCCGGGCTGCGGCAGCCCGGCCGGCACCTCGACGGCGGGCCCGTCGTGCGGATGCGACAGCAGCACCTGCCGTACGTTGCCCAGCGAACGCCCGGCGCGTGCCGCCGCGAACGCCGCCCCGGGCGTCAGATCGAGCAGCAGCGCCCCGTCCACGAGCAGCGCTGTGGCCGCACGCGCGGCCCCACCGAGCGCACTGGCACACGCCGCGCACGGACAGTCGGGGCGGGGGAGTCCCGCGGGGGCACCGGTGCCGAGGAGAGTCAGTTCCACGCACTGATTTTCGCCGCTCGCCGTCCGTCCCGCGTGATGGAGGCCCCCTAAGGAGCAGACGCACACGAACCGCATACGCTGGTGCACTCAACGTGCTGACACCTTGGAGGCGTACATGGCGGCATGGACGTGGCGGTTCGAGAAGGCCGACGGGGCGGAGATCCAGCCCGCGGTGCAGCCCGAGGAGTTCACCACCCAGGGGGACGCCGAATCCTGGATCGGGGAGCACTGGAAGGCACTTCAGGAGGGCGGCGCGGACCAGGTGCGGCTGTTCGAGGACGCCACGGAGATCTACGGGCCGATGAGTCTGCACGCCGAGGCGTGACCGGACGGGGGGCGAGGGGCACACCCCTTCGCCCCCGTCACTGCTCACCCAGCGTCACATCGGCCTTGTTCTCGTCGCCGTCGCGGGTGTAGGTGACCGTCGTCCGGTCTCCCGGCTTGTCGCCGGCCAGTGCCTCGGACAGCGAGGTGATGGTGGTGATGTCCGTGTCCCCCAGCCGGGTGATGATGTCCCCGGGCCGCAGACCCGCCTCGTCGGCCGCCCCGCCCTCCTCCACCTCGACCACGGCCACGCCCGCCGCCTGAAAGTCGTCGTCGACGACCGTACGGCCGGTGATGCCGAGCGCCGCCCGGCCCGAGTCGGTGACCCTGCCGTCCTCGATGATCTGGTCGGCGATGTTGCGCACGGTCGACGCCGGGATCGCGAACCCGATGCCGGGCGCCGCGCTGTCCCCGACGTTGGGGTCGACGGCGGCCAGGGTCGGCACGCCGATGACCTCACTGTCGAGATTCACCAGGGCGCCGCCGCTGTTGCCGGGGTTGATGGCCGCCGACGTCTGCACCATGTTGGCGATGGTCGCGCCCGTACCGCCGTTACCGCCGCCCTCGGTGACGGTCCGTCCGGTCGCCGAGACGATGCCCTGCGTCACGCTGGACGACAGCCCGAGCGGCGAACCCATCGCCAGCACGATCTGCCCCACCTCGACCTTCGAGGAGTCCCCGAACTTCGCCGCCTTCAGCCCGTCCGGCGGGTCGTCCAGCTTGACCACGGCGAGGTCCTGCTGCGGGTAGGAGGACACCAGGTGCGCGGTGAGCTCGTTCTCGTTGTTGGCGGTCGTCACACGGAAGGTCTTCTCGTCGCCGACGACATGCGCGTTGGTGACGATGTGCCCCTCGTCGTCGTAGACCACGCCCGACCCCAGGTCCCGTCTGCCCTGGATCTGCACGACCGACGGCAGCACGTCCCTGATCACCCGCAGATAGCCGTCCTGGAGGTCGTCCACCGCCCGGACCGTCCGCGGCAGGGCGGCCTGGGTCGTCGAGTCCCCCTCGTCATGCGACGCAGGGGAGGACGAACAGGCGGAGAGGAGGCCGAGGCAGCACAGCAGGGCGAGGACCGCGACGACCGGTCGCCGGGTACGCAAACGGCGAGCATCCATGCCCCGAGTCTCGCCGCGGGGCAGGCGTCCGGCGCGTGCTGCTCACCCGAACGGGATCAGCCGCGCACTCCGCACAGATGCAGCAGCGCCGCCACGCTCCGATAGGGATCGGCCTTCCCGGCGCGTTCCTCGACCGCCAGCAGCGCCGTTACGTCCGCCGGGATCCCGGCCTCGTCCGCCGCCGTGTCGGTGAACACCCGCACCCCGTACCAGGCGTGCAGCGGCGCCCCGATCCCCGCGAGCGTCGCCGTCAGGTCCGACAGCCGGTCCGCCCGCACATCGGCTCCGGGCCGCACGGGGCTCCCGCCGTCGTCCGAGGTCGCCCGCGGATGGGGCAGCTGGGCGGTGGCGTCGAAGGCGGACAGCGCCGCGGACCAGTCCCCGGACAGCCCGGGCCGCATCGCGAGCGCGTCGCCGTTGCACACGAGCAGCGACAGCAGCCCGCCCGGCGCGAGCATCCGGGCCAGCCCGGCCAGCATCGGGTCGGGCTCCTCGATGTGCATCAGCACGCCGTGGCACAACACGACGTCGAAGCTGCCCGGCAGAAAGTGGACGCCGGTGTCCCGGCCGTCGCTCTGGACCAGCCGCACCCGCTCCCGGATCCCCTCCGGCTCGCCGGTCAGCTCCTCGCGGGCCGCCGCGATCAGCGTCGCGTCCTGCTCGACACCGGTCACCTGGTGCCCGGCGCGGGCCAGCCGCAGCGCCTGCGTACCGCCGCCCATCCCGACGTCGAGCACCCGCAGCCGCTGCCCGACCGGGAAGCGCCCGGCTATCTGCTCGTCGAGCTGCCGGGCCACCAGCTCCTGTCGTACGACTTCACGCAGCCCACCCGGCCTACTGAGCCGGGCATCGGCCGCGCCCCCGGGGACAGCAGCTGCGCTCAGGGCCGCTCTCCGCGCTTGACCTGCGGCTTCGGCAGCCGGAGCCGGCGCATCTGGAGGGAGCGCATCAGCGCGTAGGCGACGGCGCCGCGCTTGTTGTCGTCCGGGAAGCGCTCGGCGAGCCGCTTCTTGATCCGGAAGCCGGTGACGACCGAGTCCAGCACGATGAGGACGATCACGACCAGCCACAGCAGCAGCGCGATGTTCTGCAACGCGGGCACCTGCACCATGCTCAGCACGAGGATGACCACGGCCATCGGCAGGAAGAACTCCGCGATGTTGAAACGCGAGTCGATGAAGTCACGCGCGAACTTGCGGACCGGACCCTTGTCCCGGGCCGGCAGATACCGCTCGTCGCCCCCGGCCAGCGCCTGGCGCTGCTTCTCCAGGGCGGCACGGCGCTCCTCACGCCCGCGCTTGGCGGCCTCCTTGCGCGTCATCGACGTGTTGGCCACGCTGCGGCGCTGCGACTGGGCCGCACTGCGCTTGGGCGTGGGGCGGCCCTTCGGGGCCTCGGGGTGACGGGTCTCGTTGGAGTCGGTCACCAGCGCCTTGTCGGCGGACTGGGCCTTCTCTTCCTTCGCACGGCTACGGAACACAAAACCCAAGGGTACGGGGTGCCCGGGGTTGGACCCCAGCCCCGTGGGGAACGATCCGGCAACACCAGTCGTCGTAAGGGGACAGAGGGGACGTCGCAGACGGTTCGTCCGGCGGCCACGGGGGAGGCACGTGGGCGGCACCGGGTGGGCACCCGGGAGTCACCTACTCCTTACGCCGGAGCGGGATCGTGGGCAGTCGTCCTTGGGGATGAGCGCATCCGTCCCCGAACAGTGCGTCAATGGATGCAGGGCCCGTACTGTGGGTTCTGTCGCAGAGCTGGAGCTGGACGTCAGAAGGGGGCGCGCGAAGCCCATGAGCGGTGTCATGAAGCGTATGGGGATGATCTTCCGCGCGAAGGCGAACAAGGCCCTTGACCGGGCCGAGGACCCGCGCGAGACCCTCGATTACTCGTACCAGAAGCAGCTGGAGCTGCTCCAGAAGGTGCGCCGCGGCGTCGCCGACGTCGCCACGTCGCGCAAGCGCCTGGAGCTCCAGCTGAACCAACTCCAGCAGCAGTCGTCGAAGCTGGAGGACCAGGGCCGCAAGGCGCTCGCGCTGGGCCGTGAGGACCTGGCCCGCGAGGCGCTCTCGCGCCGCGCCGCCCTCCAGCAGCAGGTGACGGACCTGGAGACCCAGCACGCGACCTTGCAGGGCGAGGAGGAGAAGCTCACCCTCGCGGCCCAGCGGCTCCAGGCCAAGGTCGACGCCTTCCGCACGAAGAAGGAGACGATCAAGGCCACGTACACCGCGGCCCAGGCCCAGACCCGGATCGGCGAGGCGTTCTCCGGCATCTCCGAGGAGATGGGCGACGTCGGCCTGGCGATCCAGCGGGCCGAGGACAAGACCGCCCAGCTCCAGGCTCGCGCCGGAGCCATCGACGAGCTGCTCGCCTCGGGCGCCCTGGACGACCAGTCCGGTATGCACAAGGACGACATCCAGGCCGAGCTGGACCGGCTCTCCGGTGGTACGGATGTAGAGCTGGAACTGCAGCGCATGAAGGCGGAGCTGGCGGGAGGCCCGTCGGCCGGCCAGCAGGCCATCGAGGGCGGCTCGGGCCAGCAGTCCCAGCAGCAGCCGCAGGACACCCCGCGCTTCGACAAGCAGTAGCCGACGTCCGGGGCCCACGCCTAGGAGGGCGCGATGGGCGACATGATCGTCCGGATCATGGGTGAGGGGCAGGTGACGCTGTCCGACAGTCATCTGCCCGAGCTCAACAAGCTCGACGACGAGCTCCTCGCGGAGATGGAGAACGGCGACGGCCCCGGCTTCCGCCGCACCCTCACCGCACTCCTGTCCAAGGTCCGTGAACTGGGCGCGCCCCTGCCCGACGACTCCCTCGAACCGTCGGAACTGATCCTGCCGTCCCCGGACGCCACCTTGGAGGAGGTCCGGGAACTGCTGAGCGACGACGGTCTGATCCCGGGGTGAGCCCCTCCGACGTGAGAAACCTCCAGTTCGACCCCCGTTCCCACCCCCGCGGGCACGCCGTACCGTAATTCAGCGTGAGCACCCTCGAACGCGCCAGGCGGCACCTCAAGGCGCACCCCATGGCGCTGGACACGGCGCTGGCGACGGGTGTGCTCGCCTGCATGGTCGCCGGTTCGTTCGTGGACCCGCACGGGAAGTACGGGGTCACCTGGGCCCTGCGCACCCCGGACCTGCTCAGCCTCCTGCTCATCACCGTCGGCTCCACGGCCCTGGCCTTCCGCCGCCGCGCGCCCATGACGGTGCTCGCCGTCACCGGCGCGGTCTCCCTCGTGGAGTCCGTCACCGGTGACCCACGCGCCCCGGTCGCCATGTCCGCGGTCATCGCCCTCTACACCGTCGCCTCGACCACCGACCGCACCACCACCTGGCGCGTCGGCCTGCTCACCATCACCGTGCTCACCGGTGCGGCGATGCTCGCCGGCCCACTGCCCTGGTACGCCCAGGAGAACCTCGCGATCTTCGCCTGGACCGGCATCGGCGCAACCGCCGGCGACGCCGTCCGCAGCCGCCGCGCCGTGGTCGCCGCGATCCGTGAGCGCGCCGAACGGGCCGAGCGCACCCGCGAGGAGGAGGCCCGCCGCCGCGTCGCCGAGGAGCGGCTGCGTATCGCCCGGGACCTGCACGACGTCGTCGCCCACCACATCGCCCTGGTCAATGTGCAGGCCGGCGTCGCCGCCCATGTCATGGACCGGCGGCCCGACCAGGCCAAGGAGGCCCTCGCCCACGTACGCGAGGCGAGCCGCTCCGCGCTCAACGAACTGCGGGCCACGGTCGGCCTGCTGCGGCAGTCCGGCGATCCCGAGGCGCCCACCGAACCCGCCCCCGGCCTCGACCGCCTCGACGAACTCGCGGGCACCTTCCGCAACGCCGGCCTCCCGGTCGAGGTCGCCCGTGCCGACCAGGGCACCACCCTGCCGGCCGCCGTGGACCTGGCCGCCTACCGGGTCATCCAGGAGGCGCTGACCAATGTGCAGAAGCACGCGGGCACGGACGCCAAGGCCGAGGTGAGCGTCGTACGGGTGGGGCCGAACGTCGAGATCACCGTCCTCGACAACGGCGCCGGCGACGACGACCCGACCGAGGGCGGCGGTCACGGACTGCTCGGCATGCGCGAACGCGTCACCGCCCTGCGCGGCACCCTCACCACCGGCCCCCGCTACGGCGGCGGCTTCCGCGTCCATGCGATCCTGCCGGTCAAGAGCCGGACCCGCGCCGCGGAGGACGCCGTATGACGATGCCGCGGAACTCACCAGCCCCCCGCGGCAGTTGTCGTATCACCAAGCCGTCCGTACCGCGCCCCGCTGAGGACTCCGCATGACCATCCGCGTCCTGCTCGCCGACGACCAGGCCCTGCTCCGCAGCGCCTTTCGCGTGCTGGTCGACTCCGAGCCCGACATGGAGGTCGTCGGTGAGGCGTCCGACGGGGCGGAGGCGGTGCGGCTCGCCAAGGAGCGGGGCGCGGACGTCGTCCTGATGGACATCCGGATGCCCGGCATCGACGGCCTCGCCGCCACCCGCATGATCAGCGCCGACCCGGCCCTCGCCCATGTCCGCGTGGTCATCCTCACCACCTTCGAAGTCGACGACTACGTCGTGCAGTCCCTGCGCGCCGGCGCCTCCGGCTTCCTGGGCAAGGGCTCCGAACCCGAGGAACTCCTCAGCGCCATCCGCGTCGCCGCGGGCGGCGAGGCGCTGCTGTCCCCGGCCGCGACCAAGGGCCTCATCGCCCGTTTCCTCGCCCAGGGCGACGGCGCCGACGACGACCGCGACCCGGCGCGCGCCGAACGGCTCGACGCCCTCACCGGCCGTGAGCGCGAGGTCTTGGTCCAGGTCGCCGGCGGGCACTCCAACGACGAGATCGCCGAGCGCCTGGAGGTCAGCCCGCTGACCGTGAAGACGCACGTCAACCGGGCCATGTCCAAGCTCGGCGCCCGCGACCGGGCCCAGCTCGTGGTGATCGCGTACGAGTCGGGGCTGGTACGTCCAAGGGTGGAGTGAACTCCACCGGGCGTACTGCGGCCGGAGTATGCGCCGTATAAGGAAATGGACCTGGGGCCTACGAAACCGGGCTTCTGGATGGCTCAGGGTGTAGGGGCGGACGCTTCCCGCTTCTGCCGCTCACAGAAGAGAGAGACCCTCACCCATGTCCTGGCTGTCCCGATTCAGCCTCGCCCAACGCGCCCTGATAGGCCTGATCTCGATCATCGCGATCGCTTTCGGCGCGATCGCGATACCCCAGCTCAAGCAGCAGCTCCTGCCCTCCATCGAACTGCCCATGGTGTCGGTCCTCGCGCCGTACCAGGGCGCGTCGCCGGACGTGGTCGAGAAGCAGGTCGTCGAGCCGATCGAGGACAGCCTCGAAGCCGTCGACGGCATCACCGGCGTCACCTCCACGGCCAGCGAGGGCAACGCCGTCATCATGGCGTCCTTCGACTACGGCCCCGACACCCAGCAGCTGGTCGCCGACGTCCAGCAGGCCGTCAACCGGGCCCGCGTCCAGCTGCCCGACGACGTGGACCCGCAGGTCATCGCCGGTTCCACGGACGACATCCCGACCGTCGTCCTCGCGGTCACCTCCAGCAAGGACCAGCAGGCCCTGGCCGACCAGCTCGACCGGACCCTCGTGCCGGACCTGAAGGACATCGACGGTGTCGGCCAGGTCACCGTCGACGGTGTGCGCGACCTCCAGGTCACCGTCACGCCCGACGACGCCAAGCTGGCGAAGTCCGGTCTGACCGCGCAGTCCGTCTCCCAGGCCCTTCAGGCGGGCGGCGCCACCGTGCCGGCCGGCTCCTTCGACGAGGACGGCAGCAACCGCACCGTCCAGGTCGGCGGCGGCTTCACCTCGCTGAAGCAGATCGAGGACCTGATGGTGAGCGGCGAGCCCGGCGCCGGCAAGAAGCCGGTCCGCCTCGGCTCCGTCGCCTCCGTGAAGCAGGAGCAGGCCCCGGCCGACTCCCTCACCCGCACCGACGGCAAGCCGTCCCTCGCGGTCGCGGTCACCATGGACCGCGACGGCAGCGCGGTCGCCATCTCGGACGCCGTCGAGGACAAGCTTCCGGAGATCCGGGCGGACCTCGGCTCGGACGCCACGGTCACCGTGGTCAGCGACCAGGGCCCGGCCGTGAAGAAGTCCATCGACGGTCTGACCACGGAGGGCGCGCTCGGTCTGCTCTTCGCGGTGCTGATCATCCTGGTCTTCCTGGCGTCGATCCGCTCGACGCTGGTCACCGCGGTGAGCATCCCGCTCTCCGTCGTGCTGGCCCTGATCGTCCTGTGGACCAGGGACCTCTCCCTGAACATGCTGACGCTCGGCGCGCTCACCATCGCCATCGGCCGGGTCGTCGACGACTCGATCGTGGTCCTGGAGAACATCAAGCGGCACCTCGGCTACGGCGAGGAGCGCGAGGACGCCATCATCAAGGCGGTCCGCGAGGTCGCCGGCGCGGTGACCTCCTCGACGCTCACCACGGTCGCGGTGTTCCTGCCGATCGGCCTGGTCGGCGGCATGGTGGGCGAGCTGTTCGGCTCGTTCAGCCTGACCGTGACGGCCGCGCTCCTTGCGTCGCTGCTGGTGTCGCTGACGGTCGTGCCCGTCCTGTCGTACTGGTTCCTGCGCGCCCCGAAGGGCACCCCCGAGGACGCCGACGAGGCGCGCCGGATCGCCGAGGAGAAGGAGGCGAAGAGCAGGCTCCAGCGCATCTACGTCCCCGTCCTGCGGTTCGCGACGCGGCGCCGGCTGACCAGCGTGCTGCTGGCGATCGTCATCCTGGTCGGCACGTTCGGCATGGCGCCGCTGCTGAAGACGAACTTCTTCGACCAGGGCGAGCAGGAAGTCCTCACCGTCAAGCAGGAGCTCAAGCCCGGCACCAGCCTGGCCGCGACCGACGAGCAGGCCAAGAAGGTCGAGCGGCTCCTCGCCGACACCAAGGGCGTCAAGGACTACCAGGTCACCATCGGCTCGTCCGGCTTCATGGCGGCCTTCGGCGGCGGCACCGACACCAATCAGGCGTCGTACCAGGTGATGCTGGAGGATTCCGCGTCCTTCGACGACGTCCAGGACCGCATCGAGACGGGCCTGAAGAAGCTCGACGGCGTCGGCACCACCACCATCGCCGCCGGTGACGGCTTCGGCGCCCAGGACCTGAGCGTCGTCGTGAAGGCGGCCGACGGGGACGTGCTGCGCAAAGCGTCCGAGCAGGTCCGCGAGGCGGTGGCGGGGCTGGACGACGTCACCGACGTCACCAGTGACCTGGCGCAGAGCGTGCCGCGCATCTCGGTGAAGGCCAACGACAAGGCGGCCGCGGCGGGCTTCAACGACCAGACCCTCGGTCTCGCCGTCGCCCAGGCGGTGCGCGGCAACACGGCCGCCCAGGCGACCCTGGACGACACCGAGCGCGACATCGTCATCCGGTCGGCCAAGCCGGCGACGACGCTGAAGCAGCTCGAGGGCCTGCGTCTGGGCCCGGTGAAGCTGGGTGACATCGCGGACGTGAAGCTGGTGGACGGCCCGGTCTCCATGACCCGGATCGACGGGCAGCGCGCGGCCACCATCACCGCGAAGCCGACCGGCGACAACACAGGCGCGGTGAGCGCGGACCTCCAGTCGAAGATCGACCAGCTGACGCTCCCGGCGGGTGCGACGGCCTCGATCGGCGGTGTCTCCGAGGACCAGGACGAGGCGTTCGCCAACCTGGGCCTGGCGATGCTGGCGGCCATCGCGATCGTCTTCATGCTGCTGGTGGCGACGTTCCGCTCGCTGGCGCAGCCGCTGATCCTGCTGGTGTCGATCCCGTTCGCGGCGACCGGCGCGATCGGCCTCCTGGTGGCGACCGGCACCCCGATGGGCGTCCCCGCGATGATCGGCATGCTGATGCTGATCGGCATCGTGGTGACGAACGCGATCGTGCTCATCGACCTCATCAACCAGTACCGCAAGCAGGGTTACGGCGTCGTCGAGGCGGTGATCGAGGGTGGCCGGCACCGGCTGCGCCCGATCCTCATGACGGCCCTGGCGACGATCTTCGCCCTGCTGCCGATGGCCCTGGGCGTCACCGGCGAGGGCGGCTTCATCGCCCAGCCGCTGGCCGTGGTGGTGATCGGCGGTCTGATCACGTCGACCCTGCTGACCCTGCTCCTCGTGCCGACGCTCTACGCGATGCTGGAGCTCCGCAAAGAGCGCCGGGCCAAGAAGCGCGCGGCGAAGCGGGCGAAGAAGGCCGGCACCCCGCCGACTCCGTCCGCGGACGAGCCGGAGCCGGCGGGCGTCTGATCAGGCGCCCTCGGTGGCCGGGTCCCGAACCGCACGGTGCGGTTCGGGACCCGGCCACCGTCGTTTCCGCGTTACGTATCCTGAGCCCCGGACTGCATCACGGGGGAGGGGTACCGGGCGTGCCGCTGCACAAGGACGATCCGAAGTCGGTCGGTGGGTACAGGCTCGTCGGCCGGCTCGGATCCGGGGGCATGGGCGTCGTCTACCGGGGCCGGGCACGCTCGGGGCGTGAGGTCGCCGTCAAGGTGGTGCACGCGCAGTACGCCGAGGACGCCGTCTTCCGCGCCCGCTTCCGGCAGGAGATCGACGCCGTCCGCAAGGTCAGCGGTGCCTTCACCGCCCCGGTGCTGGACGCCGACGCCGACGCGGTACGGCCCTGGATGGCGACCCAGTACGTGCCCGGACCCTCCCTCGCCGCCCGGATCCGCGACGGGGGCCCGCTCAAGGGGGCCGAACTGCGGCGCCTGGCGCTCGGGTTGGTCGAGGCGCTGCGGGACATCCACCGGGCGGGTGTCGTCCACCGCGACCTCAAGCCCGCCAACGTCCTGATGGCCGAGGACGGCCCCCGCGTCATCGACTTCGGCATCTCCCGCGCGGCCGAGAACCACAACACCCTGACCGAGACAGGCCAGATGATCGGCACCCCGCCGTTCATGTCGCCGGAACAGCTCACCGACGCCCGCTCGGTGGGCCCCGCCTCCGACGTCTTCTCCATGGGTGCCCTCCTCGTCTACTCGATCGCCGGCCGGGGCCCGTTCGACGCCGACAGCCCCTACCTCACCGCCTACCGCGTGGTCCACGACGCCCCCGTCCTGGACGGCGTGCCGCAGCCCCTCCATGGGGTCCTGGAACGCTGCCTGACCAAGGAACCCGCGGACCGGCCCGGACTGGACGAACTGGCACGGGAGTTCGTGGCCGTGCTGCCGGAGCCGGGCGAGGACGACCGCGCCACCGTGACGCTGCGCACGGACGAGGTGGCCATGGTCCGCACCCGGCCCGCCGCGGCCGCCGGCCCCGCGGCCCCCGTTCGACGCCGCGGACGAGTACGCCCGTGGGCCACGGCCGGCACGGTCGGCGCCCTCGCCCTCGGGCTGACGGGATATCTGCTGATGGGGCCCGGGTTCGGGGACGACGACGCCAAGACGGGCGCCGACACCGCCGCGCCCTCCCGGTGGGCGGCGCTGCCGTCCGGCTGGAAGCCCTGGCAGACGACGGTGGACGCCACCGCCGCACGCGGTGTGAAGAAGGGGACGGCCCGCGCGAGCGGGCTCGGCGGCGGTCCGCAGTGCCGGCTGTACGAAGGCGCCGTCTACTGTGCGGGTGACGGTGTCCTGCCCATGCGCCTCGACGGCCCGACCGGACGGACCGCCTGGCGGGCCGACGCGGTGCCGTCCGGCCGGAGCCAGGGCACGTACACCTTCTCGGTCCTCGGTGTCGTGGACGACGCGATGCTGGTCCAGCAGGAATACACCCCCGTCGCGGGAGGAGACTCCGGCACCACGATCGCCGCCCTCGACACCGGGACCGGTGAGCCGCTCTGGCATCGCACCCTGACCGGCGGTTCCATGGGCGCGACGGTCTCCGGCGGTCTCGTGGTCCTGCCGGCCGGCGGCGAAGGCGCGGTGGCCGCCCGCTCGCCGCGCACCGGCGCCGTGCGCTGGACGGCGACGCTGCCGGCCGGGCAGTACTGCGACCCGACAGGCGTCGGGGCGGACCTCCTCCTGCGGTGCGGCCCGGAGATGGCGCCCTCCAAGGACGCGCTGCTCCTGACCCTGGACCGGGCGGACGGCACGGCGCGGCGTCTGACGGTGCCCAATCGCGGCAACCTCGTCGGGACGTACGACCGCCGTCTGCTCTTCCTCGACCTGGCCGAGGACGAACAGGGGAACGTGTCGGGGGACGGCGTCCAGGGGCCGTTCTCACGGATCCGGCTGATCGACCCGGACACCGGGGAGGCCCGTACGACGGAGCTGGCGGAGGAGTTCGAGGGCCGTGTCACGCTGGCGGACGGCACGCTGTGGTTCGCCGCGTCATCCGGCCAGGTGACCGCCGCTTCGGCCCGGACGGGCGAGCGGCTGTGGCAGACCCGGACCAGCCTGGAGCAGCCGAGCGGAGTGACCTACGACCCGCGCGCCCGTGTGGTCTACCTGGCCAGCGCGAGCGGCCGGGTCGCCGCCCTCGACACGAAGAAGGGCACGCGGCTGTGGGAGACCCTGCCGCGTGCCCGGCGGGTGACGAGCCAGGGAGGCATGTCGCAGACCAAGGTGCTGCTCCACAAGGGCGCCCTGATCGTCGCCACCCCGGACGGCGATGTCTTCACCCTCGACCCCGCCCACCCCGACCGCACACCGGTGTCGGGGTGAGCACGGGGCCCACGGCACGACCTACGGCAGCGCCAGCATCCGCTCCAGCGCCAGCTTCGCGAACGCCTCGGTCTCCTTGTCGACCTCGATCCGGTTGACCAGGTTGCCCTCGGCCAGCGACTCCAGCGCCCAGACCAGGTGCGGCAGGTCGATGCGGTTCATCGTCGAGCAGAAGCAGACCGTCTTGTCGAGGAAGACGATCTCCTTGCCCTCGGGCGCGAAACGGTTCGCCAGGCGCCGTACGAGATTCAGCTCGGTCCCGATGGCCCACTTGGAGCCGGCCGGGGCGGCCTCCAGGGCCTTGATGATGTACTCGGTCGAGCCGACGTAGTCCGCCGCGGCCACGACCTCGTGCTTGCACTCGGGGTGGACCAGGACGTTCACGCCCGGGATGCGCTCGCGCACGTCGTTCACCGAGTCCAGGCTGAAGCGGCCGTGCACCGAGCAGTGGCCGCGCCACAGGATCATCTTCGCGGCGCGCAGCTCGTCGGCCGTCAGCCCGCCGTTCGGCTTGTGCGGGTTGTAGACGACGCAGTCCTCCAGGGACATGCCCATGTCGCGCACCGCGGTGTTGCGGCCGAGGTGCTGGTCCGGCAGGAAGAGCACCTTCTCGCCCTGCTCGAAGGCCCACTCCAGCGCGCGCTCGGCGTTGGAGGAGGTGCAGATCGTGCCGCCGTGCTTGCCCGTGAACGCCTTGATGTCGGCGGACGAGTTCATGTACGACACCGGCACGACCTGCTCGGCTATCCCGGCCTCGGTCAGCACGTCCCAGCACTCGGCGACCTGCTCGGCGGTGGCCATGTCGGCCATGGAGCAGCCGGCGGCGAGGTCGGGCAGGACGACCTTCTGGTCGTCGGAGGTCAGGATGTCGGCGGACTCCGCCATGAAGTGCACGCCGCAGAACACGATGTACTCGGCCTCCGGGCGCGCGGCCGCGTCCCGGGCCAGCTTGAACGAGTCACCGGTCACGTCCGCGAACTGGATGACCTCGTCGCGCTGGTAGTGGTGGCCGAGCACGAAGACCTTGCTGCCGAGCTTTTCCTTGGCGGCGCGGGCGCGCTCGACCAGGTCCGGGTCGGACGGCGAGGGAAGGTCGCCGGGGCACTCGACGCCGCGCTCGCTCCTGGGGTCGGCCTCACGGCCGAGGAGCAGCAGGGCAAGGGGCGTCGGCTGTACGTCGAGCTCCTGGGTCTGGGCGGTGGTCACGACACGCACCCTTTCTGTTCTGCGGGAGGTTTTGCGGGAGTGCTTTTCGTCGTTCTGACGTTATCTATCATAACCCGGTTCACGTCACTTTGACGATGGCCATTGCGTCGATGTGACGTGAATCCCGCAATCCCGGCGTCGGGCCCCATTGGGTCGCTGTTCGCTTCGTCGCGCGTGTGCGAGCATGAATGGACAGTCGAAAAGACAAGTTGCTCGGCCCGGAATGAATCCGTGGCACCGGCGGTTGCACACGTCGGCAAGCAGTCTCCGTACAACCCGGGAGAGATGTAGATGTCCGTATCGGACGAGACCAGCACCGCCACCGACGGCATCATCCTGAGTGACGCCGCCGCGGCCAAGGTCAAGGCACTGCTCGACCAGGAGGGCCGCGACGACCTGGCGCTGCGCGTCGCCGTTCAGCCCGGTGGCTGCTCCGGCCTGCGTTACCAGCTGTTCTTCGACGAGCGCTCGCTCGACGGGGACGTCGTCAAGGACTTCGGCGGTGTCAAGGTCGTCACCGACCGCATGAGCGCCCCGTACCTGGGCGGCGCGTCCATCGACTTCGTCGACACCATCGAGAAGCAGGGCTTCACGATCGACAACCCGAACGCGACGGGCTCCTGCGCCTGCGGCGACTCCTTCAACTGAGGCACGCCCCTGCGCGAAAAGGCGGCGACCCCCTCCGACGGGGCCGCCGCCTTTCCTTGTCCGGGAACCCTTACCGGGCCCCGGACGACCGGGGTGCGTCCGGGAGCGTCCCGGGCTTCTCCAGCGGGACCGCCCGGCCGTCCGTGCCCACGACCTTCCGGTCCCCGAGCGGCTCGTCGAGCTGCACCGTCTCGTGGAACACCTTGGCGATCAGGATGCAGACCTCGTCCGGCTGTGAGGTCTCGGTCACCCGGACCGTCACCTCGTCACCGCTCTCGCTCGCGGTCACCTTGTAGTCGGCGCACACGCCGCCGGTGAAGGCGACGGTCAGCTCCGAGCCGTCGGCCGTGTAGGCGTCCACGCCCACGTTCCGGATGACCGGCGACGCCGTCGAGTCGTCCTTCGGCCCGGACGGCCGCGGGCTGGGCTGCTCGGACGGCTCCTGCGTCGGTGTGGACGAGGCCAGATACTGCGGGTCGATCGCCGGGTACGTCACCGTGAAGCTGTCCTGCGCGCCCTGCGACCGCACCTCGAACAGCCAGGAGGGAACCAGCGCCTGCCGGGTGTCCACGTAGTGCGAGGCCAGCCCGAACACGGCCTTCTCCACGGTGATGGTGTCCTGCGCCGGGGGCGTCCCCGTCGACCCGGACGCCGACATCGACGCCTCAGCACCGCAGGGCGCCTCCATGCGGTCCTTCAGCGGTACGGGGCTGGCGCAGCCGCCGATGCCCATGCGGTGGTCGGCCTTCGGAGTCGCGTTCATCAGCCCGAGCGTCTTCTCGGCGCTCAGCACGGGGTACGTGTCCCCCTTCACCGGCGCCTTCAACTGGCCACTTCCGCCGACCACTTCGCCCTGGGCATTCACGGTCACCCCGGTCGTCCAGCCGTACGTGGGCAGGCCCCCGACCACCGGATCGGCGTTCACCACCCGCTGGGCGCCCATGACCTGGCCCGCGTCGAGCTTCGCGTCATCCTGACCGACCGCCTTGAGGACCGGTGCGGCCGCCTTCTTCGCCACGTCCTCGCTCACCGGGTCGCCGGCAGTGTCGGCGGGACCCTTCGCGCACACGGTGGTGCTCTCGCAGTTGTCCGTGCCCGGCGCGTACCGGTAGAAGGTCCAGGTCCCCGGCGCCTGCTTGTTCACCTGAAGGCTGGGCCCCGCCCCGTCCGACGCGCCGACCTTCCAGGTCTGCCCCTGCGCCACCGGCGCACCGTCCACCCCGAGCGCCTCGGCCAGCCGGGCCACCTCGTCCGCGCCGACCTCGCCGTCTGCCCGGTACACCGCCGCCGACCCGGGCCCGTCCGGCAGATCGCCGTCGGGCTTGTAGGTGGCGCCGTACGGGTTGGGCTCCCCGGGCGCGATGCCGCCGGTGCCGGCGCGACCGCCCTCGGTGTAGCCGTCGAGGTGCAGCGGCGGGGGAGTGTCACCGCCGGACGCCCCGGACGCCGTACCGCCGTCCGAGCCGCCGGACGCGTTCGCGGCGAGATAGGCCCCACCGCCCCCGACGAGCAGTACGGCCGCGGCGACGGAGGCGATGATCGCGGGGGACCGGCGACGGGCGCCGCCGTGCACGTCGTCCGGCTCGTGGACGGGGGTGGCGTCGTCGGCGGGGACCTCGGCGGCGGCCGCGACGGGAGCACCGGGCACGGCGGATCCGGCATCCGCGGCGACATCCTCGGAGTCCTCCGAGGCGCTGTCCCGGCCGGAAGCGGACTCCTCGCCCGAGGCATCCGAGGCACCCGAGGCACCCGCGTCGCGCGACGCCTCCTCGTCCCCGGCGACGGTCCCCTCGACTTCGCCGTCAGCAGCTCCGCCTGCCGTCCCACTCTCGGCGGCGAGCCCGTCGGCACCGGCGGCGGTCTGCTCCGCCCGTGCCTCCTCCGCGTCCCTGCCGGAGGCGCCCGCGTCGTCGTTGTCGGGTCGCTCGGTGTTCACCGCATCGCTCCTTCGGCTGCGCACATGTCCCATGACCCTGACCAGACCCTGTCAAAAGGGTGGTCCGCCGGGTCGTATCCCGCATCCCCTTTACGGGGGACGCCGATGGGACGCAGCGGGGGAGCGCACGGTTCCCTGAAAAGGCGCCGACCGGGCCCCGGAGTTCTACCGGCCTCCCGGTCAGTCCCCGTAGTCGGACATGGCGTCCAGCAGGCGCGCCGACCTCGGCGGCACGGTGACCCCGTGGATGAGTGAGGGGGAGACCGGGCGGGAAAGGACCCGGTCGGGAGCGGCCCAGTGCGGAGCCATCCGCGCACAGTCACCCAGCAGTGACGCCAGGTCGACCTCCGGGTCGGCCGGAGCGGAGGCGCAGACCTCGATTTTCGTCATAGCGGCACCGTACGCACGCTTGAGCCCGTGAAGAAAGATCTACTATCAGGTATTTTTGGCTGCTTCTGTGTCCCGGTCACGAACGGTAGCGTGGATTGTCAATTCCACCTCCCCGCAGGAGACCTCAGCCGTGCGCATCGCAGTCACCGGCTCCATCGCCACCGACCACCTCATGACCTTCCCCGGCCGGTTCGCCGACCAGTTCGTCGCGGACCAGCTGCACACGGTCTCGCTGTCGTTCCTGGTCGACAACCTGGACGTACGCCGGGGCGGCGTAGGCGCGAACATCGCCTTCGGCATGGGTCAGCTGGGCACGAAGCCGATCCTCGTCGGCGCCGCGGGCTCCGACTTCGACGAGTACCGGGCCTGGCTCGACCGGCACGGAGTCGACACCGGTTCGGTCCGTATCTCCGAGACCCTGCACACCGCCCGCTTCGTCTGCACCACCGACGCGGACCACAACCAGATCGGCTCCTTCTACACGGGCGCGATGAGCGAGGCCCGGCTGATCGAGCTGAAGACCGTCGCGGACCGCGTGGGCGGTCTCGACCTGGTCCTCATCGGCGCCGACGACCCCGAGGGCATGCTCCGCCACACCGAGGAGTGCCGCTCCCGCTCGATCCCCTTCGCCGCGGACTTCTCCCAGCAGATCGCCCGGATGGACGGCGACGAGATCCGGATACTGCTGGACGGCGCGACCTACCTCTTCTCCAACGAGTACGAGAAGGGGCTCATCGAGTCCAAGACCGGCTGGTCGGACGAGGAGATCCTGTCCAGGGTCGGCCACCGCGTCACCACCCTCGGCTCGCGCGGCGTACGCATCGAGCGGGCCGGCCACGACCCGATCGAGGTCGGCTGCCCCGAGGAGGAGCGCAAGGCCGACCCCACCGGCGTCGGCGACGCCTTCCGCGCGGGGTTCCTCTCCGGCCTCGCCTGGAACGTCTCCCTCGAGCGGGCCGCGCAGATCGGCTGCATGCTGGCGACGCTCGTCATCGAGACGGTGGGCACGCAGGAGTACCAGCTGCGGCGCGTGCACTTCATGGACCGGTTCACCAAGGCGTACGGGCATGACGCCGGCGAGGAAGTTCGGGCTCACCTGGGCTGAGTTTTCGGGTGCGGGCGCGTGGGGGCTGGTCGCGCAGTTCCCCGCGCCCCTGGGTGGGTCACGTCATCCGGCGGACCGTGTACGCCGTTCCTTTCTCCGCCGGCTCCTCGCCCACGTACTCCTGCCCGCGCATCTCGCACCACGCCGGGATGTCCAGCCGGGCCGCCTCGTCATCGGCGAGGACGCGGACCAGCCCGCCCACCGGGACCTCGCCGATGACCTTGGCGAGGTCGATGACGGGGATCGGGCAGAGCTTGCCGAGGGAGTCCACCACCAGCACGTCGTCCCGCACGACAGTTTCGGCGACCGGGGCGCCCACCTTTTCCCGCACCCCCGCGACCGCCCCCGGCAGCACCTCCAGGAACCGCTCCACGTCCTCCTCCGACGTCCCGAACGGCAGCGACACCCGCACGTTCCCCTCGCTCAGCACCCCCATCGCCTTCAGCACATGGCTGGGCGTCAGCGTGCTGCTCGTACAGGACGAGCCGGACGAAACCGAGAAACCGGCACGGTCCAGCTCGTGCAGCAATGTCTCCCCGTCGACATAAAGACAGGAGAAGGTGACGATCCCGGGCAGCCGGCGCGCCGGATCGCCGACCACCTCCACGTCCGGCACCAGCCGCGGCACCCGCGCCCGGATCCGTTCCGTCAGCTCCCGCAGCCGTACCGCCTCTTGGGCCGCCTCCGCCCGCACCGCCCGCAGCGAGGCCGCCGCGGCGACGATCGCCGGGATGTTCTCGAACCCGGCCGCCCGCCCCGACTCCCGCTCGTCCGCGGGCCCTTGCGCGGCGAACCGTACCCCCTTGCGCACGACGAGCAGCCCGACCCCCGAAGGGCCACCCCACTTGTGGGCACTCCCGGTCAGCACGGACCAGTCGCCCTCGACCCGCCCCCAGCCCAGTGACTGCGCCGCGTCCACCAGCAACGGCACCCCGGCCTCCCGGCACACGGCGGCCACCTCGGCCACCGGCTGCTCGGTGCCCACCTCGTGATTGGCCGACTGAAGACACGCGAGCGCGGTCTCCGGACGGAGGGCATCCGCGTACGCCTCCACGCTCACGGCCCCTGCACGGTCCACCGCCACCTGCGTGACCACCCCGCCCCCGGCCTCGTGCGCGTCAGCCGCATGGAGCACAGAGGAGTGTTCGACGGCGGACACGATCAGGTGACGCCCGACCCGGCGGCGTCCTGCCAGCACCCCGGCGACACCGGTGTGCACGGCCCGAGTACCGGATGACGTGAACACCAGCTCGTCCGCCCGACACCCCACAGCCTCGGCAGCCGCCTCCCGAGCCGCGTCCAACAGCATCCGGGCCTTACGGCCTTCTCGATACAGACGTGCGGGATCAGCCCACCCGTCGTCGAACGAGGCCTGAAGCGCCTGCCGAGCAACAGCATGAAGAGGAGCACTGGAAGCAGCGTCAAAGTAGCCCACACGGCAACGCTAAACCGCCGGTCACGACAACGTCCCAAAAGGGGCGCGGGGCGGTGACATTTGCGGCTCCGCCGCGGGGCGCGACAAGCCACAAACAACCCGCAGCCGCCAATCAAGCGAACCCCCCACCTCACTAGGCCCCCCTCCCCGCGAACCCTCGGAGAGCGTCGGCTAGGGTTTGGTCCGCATAAACATCCAAACCCCTGCCCGACGCAGGGCGGCGACCGACCAGCGAGAAGGCCAGGCCGCAGCCGATCCGCGCGGGCGAGACTCTCGGGAAGGCGCTACGTGAGTCCCAACGGCTCCGACCGCTCGCCGCGGCGCCCGATGCGGCGGAAGCTGCTGCAAGGCATGACCGCGGGCCTGGTCCTGGCGACAGCCACCGGTTGCTCGTACAACTGGGAAGACTTCCCCCGCCTTGGTATGCCCACCCCGACCACGGAAGAGGCTCCGCGGATCCTCTCCCTGTGGCAGGGTTCCTGGGCGGCTGCGCTCGCCGTCGGCGTGCTGGTGTGGGGTCTGATCCTGTGGAGCGCCATGTTCCACCGGCGCAGCCGCACCAAGGTCGAGGTACCTCCGCAGACCCGGTACAACATGCCGATCGAGGCGCTGTACACGGTGGTCCCGCTCATCATCGTCTCGGTCCTGTTCTACTTCACGGCCCGCGACGAGTCGAAGCTCCTCAGCCTCAAGGACAAGCCCGACGTCACCGTCAACGTCGTCGGCTTCCAGTGGAGCTGGGCCTTCAACTACGTCCAGCCCGTCGAAGGTTCGACCGGCGACGCGAAGACCGACAAGAACCTGGCCGCCATTCCGGACCGGTTCAAGGAGGACTTCCCGGCGAACGCGGGCGGTGTCTACGACGCCGGCACCCCCGGCACCCGGAACCCGCAGACCGGCAACCCGGGTCCCACCCTGTGGCTGCCCAAGGGCAAGACGGTCCGCTTCGTCCTCACCTCGCGTGACGTCATCCACTCCTTCTGGGTGGTGCCGTTCCTGATGAAGCAGGACGTCATCCCGGGCCACACCAACGCCTTCGAGGTGACCCCCAACAAGGAGGGCACCTTCCTGGGCAAGTGCGCCGAGCTGTGCGGCGTCGACCACTCCCGGATGCTGTTCAACGTGAAGGTCGTCTCCCCCGAGCGCTACGAGCAGCACCTCAAGGACCTCGCCAAGAAGGGGCAGACCGGTTACGTTCCCGCCGGCATCGCGCAGACGAGCCACGAGAAGAACCGGGAGACGAACAACCTGTGAGCATCCTCAACGAACCCCAGGGTGCCGCGGCAGCTGAGGACTCGTACGAGAACGAGCTGCCGGTCCGGCGCAGGCAACCCGGCAACGTCGTGGTCAAGTGGCTCACCACCACCGACCACAAGACGATCGGAACGCTGTACCTCGTCACGTCGTTCGCGTTCTTCGTGATCGGTGGCGTGATGGCGCTGTTCATGCGCGCCGAGCTCGCCCGGCCCGGTCTGCAGATCATGTCGAACGAGCAGTTCAACCAGGCGTTCACGATGCACGGCACGATCATGCTGCTGATGTTCGCGACGCCGCTGTTCGCCGGCTTCACGAACTGGATCATGCCGCTCCAGATCGGCGCGCCGGACGTGGCCTTCCCCCGGCTGAACATGTTCGCCTACTGGCTCTACCTGTTCGGCTCGCTCATCGCGGTGGGCGGCTTCCTCACCCCCGACGGTGCCGCCGACTTCGGCTGGTTCGCCTACAGCCCGCTGTCGGACGCGGTCCGCTCGCCCGGCATCGGCGCCGACCTGTGGATCATGGGCCTGGCCTTCTCCGGCTTCGGCAC
>NZ_JBHSKM010000046.1:0-269252 GCF_042657965.1 Streptomyces coerulescens | reverse complement strand
CCCCACCCGCGCAGTCCCAGAGTCGCGAACTCACGGGACGCACTCAAGAAGGTAGGGCCGCGTGACCCGCCCCGGCACTGTTCTCGTCGCCAACCGCGGTGAGATGGCCCGCCGCGTCATCCGCACGGCCGGCCGGATGGGCCTGGCCACCGTCGCCGTCTTCTCCGACGCCGACCGGGCCGCCCCGCACGTCCGCGAGGCCGATCACGCGGTCCGTCTCGGTCCCGCGCCCGCCCGTGACTCGTATCTGCGCGGCGACGCGATCATCGGGGCGGCGCTCGAACACGGCGCCGGCATCATCCACCCGGGCTACGGCTTCCTCTCCGAGAACGCCGCCTTCGCCCGCGCCGTCGAGGAAGCCGGGCTGTCCTTCGCGGGCCCGACCGCCGACCAGATCACCGCCTTCGGTGAGAAGCACACCGCCCGCGCTCTGGCGAAGGCTGCCGGGGTGCCGCTGCTGGCCGGGACGGAACTGCTGGCGAGCGCCGAGGAGGCCGTCACCGCGGCCGAGTCGGTCGGGCTGCCCGTGATGGTCAAGGCCACCGGAGGTGGCGGCGGCATCGGCATGCAGGCCTGCGCCACCGCGGACGAGGTACGCGAGGCCTTCGCCCGCGTGGCCGCGCTCGCCGCGTCCCACTTCGGATCCGCCGGGGTGTTCCTGGAGCGCCTTGTGCGCCCGGCCCGGCACGTAGAGGTACAGGTCTTCGGTGACGGCGCCGGCCGGATCGCCGTCATCGGCGACCGTGACTGCTCGTTGCAGCGCCGCAACCAGAAGGTGGTCGAGGAGGCGCCGGCGCCGGCACTGCCCGACCGTGTCCGCGCACTGCTGCACGACTCCTCCCGCCGGCTGCTCGCATCGATCGGCTACCGAGGCGCGGGGACCGTGGAGTTCGTCTACGACCCCGTCCGCGAGGAGGCCGCCTTCCTGGAGGTCAACACCCGGCTCCAGGTCGAGCACCCGGTGACCGAGGAGGCGTACGGTGTCGACCTCGTCGCGCTCATGCTCACCCTGGCACGCGACGGCCGGGTCGACGACGCGGTGTTCGAGCGGGAGTGGACACCCACCGGACATGCCGTGCAGGCGCGGGTCTACGCCGAGGACCCCGGCAAGGACTCGCTGCCCTCGTCGGGCCTGATCACCCGGGCGGTCTTCCCCGGCCAGGGCACCGACACGATGCCCGGGGTCCGGGTCGACGGTTTCGCCGAGACCGGCCTGGACATCTCGCCGTACTACGACCCCATGCTCGCCAAGGTCATCGCACACGGCGCCGACCGCGACACCGCGTTCGACGTACTCGGGAAGGCCCTGAACGCGAGCCGGATCGACGGCATCGTCACCAATCTCGGCCTGCTGCGCTCACTGACCGTGCGCGGCGAGGTGCGCGAGGCCGTGCACAGCACCAGCACGCTCGCCACCACCGTCGACCCCGAGCCCCGCATCGACGTCCTGGTGCCGGGAGCGATGACCACCGTCCAGGACCGGCCCGGCCGGCTCGGCTACTGGCACGTCGGCGTGCCGCCGAGCGGCCCCTTCGACGCCGTCTCGTTCGCCGAGGCCAACCTGGCCGTCGGCAATCCGGCCGGGGCTCCCGCGCTCGAAGTCACCGCGGGCGGCCTGGCCCTGCGCTTCTCCGACGCCACCGTCGTCGCCGTCACCGGCGCCCCGGTCTCCGTCACCGTGGACGGCACCCTTGCGACCTTGTGGGAGCCGATACCGGTCCCCGCCGGCGCGACCCTGGTCCTCGGCAGCGCACAGGGCCCCGGTCTACGCAGCTACGTGGCCGTCCGGGGCGGCATCGACGTGCCCGAATACCTGGGCAGCGCCTCGACGTTCACCCTCGGCGGGTTCGGCGGCCACGGCGGCCGGGCGCTGCTCGCCGGTGACGTGCTGCGTCCCGCGGCGTCCATGGCCGGCCCCGGTGGCCCGACCCCGCCCGAGCGCCGTCCCGCGATCACGTCACACTGGCAGATCGGCGTGACCGAAGGGCCGCACGCCGCACCGGAGTTCTTCACCCGCGAGGACATCGACACCCTCTACGCCACCGACTACAAGGTGCACCACAACTCGGCCCGCACCGGCATCCGCCTGATCGGACCCCCACCGCGCTGGGCCCGCCAGGACGGCGGTGAGGCCGGACTGCACCCCTCCAACATCCACGACACGCCGTACGCCGTGGGCGCCCTGGACTTCACCGGCGACACGCCGATCATCCTCGGCCCCGACGGGCCGTCCCTCGGCGGGTTCGTCTGTCCCGCGGTGGTCGCCGGTGGCGAACTGTGGAAGCTCGGCCAGCTACGCCCCGGCGACACCGTCCGGTTCGTTCCGGTCAAAGAGGCCGAGGCGGCCGACCTCGACGCCCGTCGCGCCTCTCCCACGCTGATCAGCACAGGCGGCGACGGCGACGACGGCGTGCTGGGCCGTCTGGAGGCCACCGATGCCCGCCCGTCGGTCACCTACCGCCGAGACGGCGACGAGAACGTCCTCGTCGAGTACGGCCCCATGACGCTCGACCTCGGCCTGCGGATGCGGGTGCACGCCCTCCAGGAGACCTTGGCCGCGCACGCGCCCGACGGCATCGTCGACGTCACCCCCGGCATCCGGTCCCTGCAGATCCACACCGACGCCCGCCGGTTGAAGGCCCGCGACCTCACCGGCCTGCTGCGCGACCTGGAGGACGAGGTCCCACCCACCAACGAGCTGGTGGTTCCCTCCCGTACGGTACGGCTGCCGCTCAGCTGGGACGACCCGGCGACCCGCCTCGCCATCGAGCGGTACATGGCCGGTGTGCGCGACGATGCCCCGTGGTGCCCGTGGAACATCGAGTTCATCCGCCGCATCAACGGCCTGGGCAGCGCCGACGACGTCTACCGCACGGTCTTCGACGCCTCGTACCTGGTGCTCGGCCTCGGTGACGTCTACCTCGGAGCCCCCGTGGCCACCCCGCTCGACCCGCGGCACCGACTGGTCACCACCAAGTACAACCCGGCCCGCACCTGGACCGCGGAGAACTCCGTCGGCATCGGCGGTGCCTACCTGTGCATCTACGGCATGGAGGGCCCCGGCGGCTACCAGTTCGTCGGCCGCACCGTGCAGGTCTGGAACCGGTTCCGCAGGGGCGGCCTGTTCCAGGACTCCCCGTGGGCGCTGCGCTTCTTCGACCGCATCGAGTGGTACCCCGTCACGGCGGAGGAACTCCTCGAACTGCGCGCCGAGACCGACGCCGGCCGAGGCCCCTTCGACACGCGGGAGGGCACGTTCTCGATCGCCGACCACAACGCCTTCCTGACCGCGAACGCCGACTCGATCGCCGCCTTCCGGCAGCGGCAGAGCGCCGCGTTCGAGGCCGAGAAGGAACGCTGGCGGGCCGCAGGGGAGTTCGATCGCGACGACGACCCGCAGCCCCCGGCCGCCGACGCCGTTGTCGTCCCCGACGGCGCGATCCCGGTCACCGCGCCCTTCACCGCCACCGTGTGGCAGGCCGTGGCACAGCCGGGCGCCACTGTCGCCGAGGGCGACCCGATCCTCTCGTTGGAGGCGATGAAAATGGAGTCCAAAGTGAGCGCCCCAGTGGCCGGAACGCTCCTGGAGATCTACGTCAAGCCCGGTGAACAAGTCGCCCCGGGCCAGGTCCTCGCGGCGGTGCGGGCATGAGCGCGATGACCCCGGCCGAACGGGTCGAGGCCGCCTACGACCGTATCGGGTCCGTCGGCCGGCCTGAGATCTGGATCCACCTCAGGCGCCGGAACGAGGTGCTCGCCGAGGCCGCCCGAGTCGACCCGGAGCTTCCACTGGCCGGACTGGTCGCAGCCGTCAAGGACAACATCGACGTGGCAGGGCTGCCCACGACCGCCGGCGCACCGTCCTACGCCTACCGGCCGGACGCCGACGCGCCCGCGGTGGCCCGGCTGCGCGCGGCCGGCACGGTAATACTCGGCAAGACCAACCTGGATCAGTTCGCCACCGGCCTGGTCGGCACCCGCAGCCCCTACGGCGCGGTACGCAACGCATGGGATCCTGCCCGAATTTCCGGCGGCTCGTCCTCCGGCTCCGCCGTCGCCGTCGCGCTGGGCATCGCCGACATCGCGCTGGGCACCGACACGGCCGGCTCCGGGCGGGTGCCCGCCGCCCTCAACGGCATCGTCGGGGTCAAGCCCACCAAGGGCCTGGTGCCCGTGACCGGGGTGGTCCCCGCCTGCTACAGCCTCGACTGCGTGACCGTCTTCGCCCGCGACCTGCGGCTCGCCCGCACGGCCGCGGAGATCGTCGAGGGCCCCGACCCTGCCGACCCGCTCTCCCGCACCGGCAGTCAACTGCCGCCACCGCCCGCGCGCCCCAGGGTCGCCGTCCCGGCCGAGGAGAACCTGCGGGGCATGGCCGACGGCTGGCGCGAGGCCTTCGACACCACGGCCGTCCGACTGGCGAGCACCGGAGTGGAGATCGTCGAGGCCGATGTCACCCCGCTGCTGGAGGCCGCGCGACTGCTGTACGACGGCGCGTTCGTGGCCGAGCGGTACGCCGCCGTGGGCGGGCACCTCGACAAACACCGCGACCTGATCGGCACGGACCTCGACCCCACCGTCGCCTCCATCATCCTGGCCGGCCGGGAGAAGACCGCCGTCGACTGGGCCGTCGACACCGCCCGCCTCGCCACCCTGGGTGCCGCCGCACGCGCGGTTCTCGACGGCTGCGCCGCGCTCCTCACCCCCACCACCACCTGGCACCCCACGCTTGGCGAGGTGGCGGCCGACCCGGTGGGCGCCAACGCCCGCATGGGCCGCTTCACCAACTTCGCCAACCTGCTCGACTACGCCTCGCTCGCCGTTCCCGCAGGATTCGTGAACGGCCTGCCGTTCGGCGTGATGCTCACCGGTCCGGCCTTCTCCGACCGCGTCCTGACGGCCCTGGCCGAGCGGCTCGCCAATCCTGCGCTCGACCTGTTCGTGGTGGGTGCCCACCTCACCGGGCAGCCCCTCAATGCCCAGCTGGTCCAGGCGGGCGGCACGCTGGTGGGCCCGGCCCGCACCGCCGGCAACTACCGCCTGCACGCGCTGTCCACCGAGCCGCCCAAGCCGGGCCTGGTGCGGATCGCCGACGGTGGCCCGGGCACCGGTCCCGGAGCACACGGAAGTGCGGCGGCTGAGGGCGGCCCAGGCATCGAGGGCGAGATCTGGCGGCTACCGGCAGCAGGGTTCGGGGCACTGACAGCCGCCGTTCCCGCGCCGATGACCATCGGCACCGTCGAACTGGCCGACGGACGGCGCGTCAGCGGCTTCCTGGTCGAGCCGTACGCCGTCGAGAACGCGCCCGACATCACGCGCTTCGGAGGCTGGCGGGCCTATCTGGCGTCCCCGTGAGCCGATACGGAACCGGCGGGCTCCCGACGTCGGCGACAGCCGGGTGCCGACCACCCGGGTGGCAGGATGGGGGCATGAAGACCACGCGGCCGCGCCAAGGAAGACCCCGGCACACGCCGCCGTCCGACCCCAACGCCTCCGGTCGGGAACAGATCCTCGACGCCGCCGGTGCGCTCTTCGTCGAACACGGCATCGCCGCCACCAGCACCCGGATGATCGCCGAGCGGGTGGGCATCAGGCAGGCCTCGCTGTACTACCACTTCGCCACCAAGGACGAGATCCTCGCCGAACTGCTGGCCACCTCCGTCCGGCCGAGCCTGGAGATGGTGGACCGCATCCAGGCATGGGTCCCGGAGCGGGCGAGTGCGGCCGCGGCGCTCTACGCAGTGGCGGCGACGGACGTACGCACCCTGTCCCGCACCCCGTACAACATCGGCACGCTGTATCTGCTGCCGGAAGTGCGGGCCACACCGTTCGACGCCTTCCGCGCCGACCGGGGCCGACTGCAGCAGAGCTACGGGGCTCTGGGGTCCTTGGCGGCGACCGAGGCCGTCACCGGGAGCATGCAGCCCGACCGGATCGGGGAACTGCTGATCCAGTTGGTGGAAGTCGTCATCCAGATACGGCGTTCCCGTGATCCGGACGCGGCCGACACGGACGTCGTCGCGTCATCGTGTCTGCGCCTGTGCGGGCTCGACGAACCGACGGTGGCCGCCGCCAGGGACGAGGCACACGTCCTGCTGACCAGCCTGGCATGACCGGCGGCAGGCGATCACGAGCGGTGCGTACCCTCATGGATGAGGCCCGCGGTGAGTGCCCCGATGAGCAAGGCCCAGGCCGCCGCGGCAGGACCTATCTGGTGCCAGCCGAGCAGCACGGTGGCTGCTGCCACGATGACTCCGCCGGCCAGGGCGTTGCGATCGGTGGCAAAGGCCCAATGACGGCGGGCGCTGCCGGGACGGCGGAGTTCGCCGAACGCAACCTTGATCACCAGCGCGGCGATGACGATCGCCGGGACCAGCAGCGAGGTGCCGGTGTCCATCAGCCGGCCGTCCCGCGCCGCCGACCCGGCCGGTCTTCTCCGGCCGGGGTCGGAGCGGGTCGTTGGCAGATGTCGGGGATGACGTCCGCGTCCACGGTCTCCTCCTCGTACAGGCGTCGGTAAAGGCGTACACAGCGACGTAGCAACACGGTGGCCGGCAGTGCTGGCACCAGGAAGCCTACGAGTACGGCGGCGGCTCTGACGTGTCAGCCGAGTTCGGTGGCCCGGTGGGCGAGTCCGCCGATGGGCGAGGCGAGCGACGGTGAAGGCGATTCCGGCCGGGGGCGCCGGCAGCCGTATGCCTGGCGGCCGGCCACGTACCACGCACACGGGTTCCGGCACCGGCCGCCTGCCGACGTCCGGCACCGGAACCATCCGTGGTGCTCCCCGCAACCCATGATGCGCGCCCGGAGCCGCCCCGTGCATTGCCGCATCCCGGCAGCGTTGATTAGGGTCTGCATGCCGGTGTCCGTCAAGAAAGCGTCAACGGCACCGAGAACACACGGAGGGCACGGGTGAGCGAGCCGGACACGGCGACCCGCTATCTGGACGGGTACGCGGACATCCTGGCCGCCGTCGCCGCCACCGGACGTCGTCTGAGCCGGAACGAGCTGGCCACTCGCCGTGCACTCGGCGAGCAGGCGGCGGAGGACGGGCACAGCCTGCGCAGCCTCGTCCGCGACCACCTCGCGGCCACCCGGGCCGCCTGGCCCGGCACCGCGGGTTCGGCCGACGGCGTCCTGGCCGCGGTGGAGCAGGCCGTGGACGCCTTCGCCGAAGGGTACGAGCGGGCCCAGCGTCTGGCCGTACGCGAAGAGGAGGCCGCTCGGCGGGAGTTCATCGACGACCTGCTCTACGGTCGCAGTGATCTGGGGCGCCTGGCCGAACGAGCCGAACGCTTCGGCCTCGTGCTGTCCCACGCCCACGCCGTCGCCGTCGCCGAGGGGCCCGAGGCGTACGACGACACGGCGCCGGTGACCCGACAGGTGGAGGCGGCGCTGATAGCGCGCTTCGGCGACCGGCGCATACTGCTCGCCACCAAGAACGGACAGCTGGTCTGCATCGCGCCCGGCGACCAGGACGACGTCCTCACCTTCTTCGCCAAGCAGGCCCATGCCGCCACGGAAGGCAGCCGGGTCGCCGTCGGCCGGCCCCGGCCCGGCGCCGGCGGTGTGGTGCACTCCTATGAGGAGGCGCTGGGCACCCTCGAACTCGCGGACCGCCTGGAACTGGACGAGCCCGTCGTGCGCGCCGCCGACCTGCTGGTCTATCCGGTGCTGGCCCGGGACCGGCAGGCCATGGCCGATCTCGTGCTCAGCGCGCTCGGGCCGCTGAGGCACGCCCGCGGCGGGGCCGAACCGCTGCTGCGGACGCTTCAGGTGTACTTCGAGGCGGGCTGCACCGCGGCCGAAGCCGCCCGCCGGCTGGCGCTCAGTGTGCGCGCCGTGACCTATCGGCTGGAGCGCATCCACCAGCTGACCGGCGTCAACCCCGCCGACCCGATGCACCGGTACACGCTCCAGACCGCGGTCATCGGGGCACGGCTGCTGGACTGGCCCGCGCAGGAGATCTGAGCGCGTCAGGGGTGCTGCCGAGCCGGGTCAGGGGTGCTGAGCAGGGGGCGGCCCCGCCCACCGGACGAACCGTGAGCGGGGCCCTGGGAGTTCACCCAGTGATCTCGACCTTCCCGTTGTGCTGCGCCGCTTTCTCCGCGTCCGCCGCCGGCCGCCGCGTGACGCCCTTGAGCAGTTCGGCGAGATCGACGCCCGTGGTGGAGCCGAGGAGTTCCAGGCCCTGCGCGACGTTCTCCGCGACCGCGCGTGGGATCCGGCCGGCGCCGTCGGTGGAGATCACCGTCATCTTGTCCACCGCGCTCAGCGGCTCGGACGCCTTGGCCACGACCTGCGGCAGCACCTCGACGAGCATCTGCAGGATGGCCGCGTCGCCGTACTGCCCGAACGCGTCGGCCTTCTTCCGCATCGCCTCGGCCTCGGCCGCACCCTTCGCGCCGATCGCCGCCGCGTCGGCCTCGCCCTCCAGCCGTACCGCTTCCGCAATCGCCGCACGCCGGGACCGCTCGGCCTCACCCTGCTTCAGACCCTCGATGGCCTCCGCCTCGGCAAGCGCGCTACGGCGCTGCTTCTCGCCCTCACCGGTCAGCCGCGCCGTCTCGGCCTCCGCCTGCGCGGCCGCGATGCCCGCCGACTTCTCCGCCTCGGCCTGCTTGACCCGGGCCACCCGCCTGGCCTCGGCCTCCTGCTCGGCGGCGTAGCGCTGGGCGTCGGCCGGCTTGCGGCCTGTCGCTCGGCGACCTTCTCCTGCTCGGTGAGGATGTCCTGCTGCCGGGCCGCCTCGGCGAGCGGGCCCGCGGCGGCCGCGCGGGCCGCGGCCTCGTCGGTCTCGGCCTTGATCTCGGCCTGCTTGAGGTAGAAGGTCCGCTGGGCCACGGCGATCTCCTCCTCCGCCTTCAGCCGGGCCTGCTCGGCCGCCCGTCGCGCCACGGCCTCGGCGATGTCGGCCTCCTGCTTGGCCCGCGCGGCCTCTGGACGCCCGAGGTCCTCCAGGTAGGAGCCCTCGGTGGTGATGTCCTGGATCTGGAAGGCGTCCAGCACCAGGCCCTGCCCGGACAGGCTCGCCTCCGCCTCCTCGGCGACCTGCCCGGCGAACGCGGCCCGGTCACGGATGACGTCCTCCACCGACATCCGGCCGACGATCGCCCGCAGGGCGCCGGACAGCACCTCCTGGGTGAAGCCGACGATGCCGTCCTGCTGCATCAGGAACCGCTGCGCGGCGGCACGGATGGAGTCCTCGGTGCCGCCGACCTTGACGATGGCGACGCCGTCCAGGTTGGCCTTCACCCCGCGCAGGGTGACCGCGCCGCGCACCGCCACCGGGATGTGCCGGGAGGACAGGTCGAGGGTGAACTTCTGCTGTACGAACGGCACGACGAAGACACCGCCGCCGACCACGACCTTCTGGCCGCTGTTGTCGGTGAAGACCCGGCCGGTCTCCGGGTCGGTGGCCTTCTTGCCGCGCCGGCCGGTGACGATGAATGCCTCGCTCGGCCCGGCCACCTTGTAGCGAGTGACGACGACGAGCGCCAGCAGCACGAGGAGTACGACGACTCCCACGACAGCGATGACGACAGGACTCACGGCAGTGCCCCCGAATCACGTACGGAAATGAGCAGGAAAAGGTAGAGACAGCGGAAGAGAGAGCAGGAACAGAGCAGGAACTGAGCAGGAACTGAGCAGGATCAGAACAACGAGAGAGGCGGGCTCAGTGATCGACCGGGCGGACGACGACAGACGTGGGCGACAACGCCGCCTCCACCCACACCTCGGCGCTCCGTGCCACCGGCACCGCACTGCGGGCGGCGAACTTCACCGGCTGACCGGCGAGTCGTAGCAGCACCTCTCCATACCCGTCCGCGGGGATGGCCGTGACCACGTTGCCGGAGGTGCCCACCAGGTCGTCCCCGGTCGGAGTGAGGGCCGTCTGATCGCGCATCAGGGCGCGGCTGAAGCGATACGTCAGCCAGCCCGTGCCCGCTCCACACACCACTCCCACCGCGGTGGCGACCACGGGCCCCGCCCCCGCCGCTCCCATGGCGATGGCCCCGCCGAAGCCCGTCATCGCCAGGAACCCGGCGCCGACCGGCAGCGACAGCCACCCGTCGAGAACACCGTCCAGGGCACCGTCGAACACGCCCTCCAGCAGCCCGCCGAGGATCAGCGACAGGGCGAGCAGCACAACCCCCGTGATGCCGAGTCCGAGAAACCAGGCCATCCGTGCCGTCCCCCTCCCACCCGTCGCTGATCTCCGACGTGCCGGAATACTGACACGCGCGGGTGGACCCATTCATTGCCGTGTTCCGGCAATCTTTACGCGTCTTTGATGCCGCATCGGCCTCTCCTCGCCTCCAAGGTCACCGAGCCGCCGCGGATTCAACGGGGTGACCCCGGCAGTGTCGGGCGGATGGGAACGGATCATTCAGCCATGCTGAAGCGAGCGAGCGACACCCCTACCCGCGACAAGGAGCGCCGTATGACCACGGACCCGGTCGGACGATTCCTGACAGCGCTGTCTCCCGAGCAGCGCGAGGCTCTCTCTGCCCAGCCGCGCCAGGAGCTGGAACGCCTCGCGGCGGCCTGGGAACGGGAGCTGGAGGCGGATGACGAGCTCGACACGCTCGACGAGCTGTCACCGCCGGCCGCGGAGGCCGAGGCGGCCCGCCGCGTCCTGGACCGGGAGGCCGGTCAGTAGCCGCCCACGTGGTCGCCTACCGGAATGTCCCTGCCGGCCGGCGCGGTCCGCTGCCTGGGCCCTGGCACGTGGCTCCGTTACGGGCGGCGCCGCCCTGTAAAGGCCTTGGCGACGAGTTCGTAGGACCGTAGCCGGTCCCCCAGGGCGTAAACGGGTGTCACCAGCATCAACTCCTCGGCCCCTGTTGCCCCGACGAGTTCGGCGAGGCGCTGGGCGACGGCATCGGGAGTGCCGTAGGCCTGATGGGCGCGGAACCCGGCCAGGGCCTGAAGCTCCTGCTCGGTGAAGGTGTGTTCCGCGGCCTGTGTCGGGGTGGGGAAGGGAAGGTCGCCGCGGCCCTGCAGAAGCCCGGCCTTGACGACGTTCATCGGCCCCGCGAGCCACTCCGCGTCCTGCTGCGTGGGGGCACATACCGTCTCCACACACACGAGCACCCGCGGACCGGCGCACCAGCGCGACGGCTGGAAGCGGGCACGGTATTCGCCGATCGCGGCAGCGGTGTTGTCGGGTCGGATGTGGTGGGCGATCGCGACCGGCAGGCCCAGGTCCGCGGCCAGCGCGGCACCGGCGGTGCTGGAGGCGAGCAGCCAGACCTCGGGCAGGTCGTCGAGCGCCACCTCGTCCACGAGGAACCGCAACGTGGCCGCCACGTCGTCACGGTACTCGTCGCCGGTGGCCGGTCCCGCTCCGCGCCGCAGTGCCCGCGCCGTCGGCTCGTCCAGCGTTCCCGGGCCTCGTCCGATGCCGAGGTCGATGCGCTCCGGGTGCAGCCCGGCAAGCGTGCCGAACTGCTCGGCCAGCAGGATCGGACTGTGGTGGGGAGCGAGTACGCCTCCGGAGCCCACCCGGATCGATGACGTCGACGCGGCAGCGTGGGCGATCAGCACCACGGGTGGGAACGCACCGATGGCAGGTGAATGGTGATGCTCGGCGTACCACAGTCGCCGGTATCCCAAGGCCTCGACCTGTTGGGCGAAGGTGGTCGTGTCACGCAGGGTGTCGGCAGCACTGCTGCCGGCCTGAACCATCGCGACTTCCAGCACGGAGAGCGGCACAGCCATCATGTGATCATCATGGCTCAACCTTCCCGGCATGGCTGAGATTCTGAGCTTTCAAGCCACTTGCCCAGCGACAGTCAACGGCCGTCTCGCCCCAGGACCGAACACGCCCTACCGCCGCCTGACCCCTCCCGGCACAATGAGCGCGCCCGCCTTCGGATCCGCACCATCCGGCACGATCCGGCACGACACCAGCATCACGGCCCGCATCACGTCACGCAGCCCGGTACGCCCGGTGACCAGGAGGGCGTGCCCGAAAACCGACCGACCGTCCTCGGGGAGCATCGGGATGACGACACGCAGCAGAACGACCGGACGTTCTCAACTGATCTCCTACGCACTGAGTTTGCTCACCCTGGTCGCCCTCACGGTGTCCGGCACCAGCGCGACAGCGGCGCCCACCGCCCGGCCCGCACCGTCCTCGGTGTCCGGCCTCCCTTCGACCCTCGCGTCGCTGGCCGTCGAGGGGACGGCATGGGCCATGGACGAGCCCGGCGGGAAGCTACGAGTCCTCGCCGACTCGACCGTCACGGACACCGAACTGGCCCGACTTCGCCGCGTCACAGACCGGTTCGCCGGTGCCGTGACCGTTGAGCGGCTGAACGGCCGCCTGCGCACGCTCCTGTCCGGTGGCGACGGCGTCTACGCCGGAGGGCGGCGCTGCACGGCGGGCGTGAACGTGCAGAGCGGGTCCACGTACTACTTCGTCACCGCCGGACACTGCACCACGGACCTGCCCACCTGGTACACGGGCGCCACCATGGACACGGCCGTCGGCCCCACCACCGGCAGCAGCTTCCCCGGCAACGACTTCGGGGTCGTCCGCTACACCAACCCGGCCGTACCGCACCCCGGCACCATCGGAACGGTCGACGTGACGGGGACCGCGTCCGCCTACGTCGGCCAACGGGTCTGCACCCGGGGCGCGACGACCGGAGTCCGATGCGGCGTGGTCACCGCCCTGAACGCGTCCGTGAACTACGGCGGCGGCGATATCGTCCACGGGCTGATCCAGACCAACATCTGCGCCGAGCCCGGCGACAGCGGTGGTCCCCTCTATGCCGGCGACAAGGTCATCGGCATCCTCTCCGGCGGCTCCGGAAACTGCGCCACCGGAGGGACCACCTACTACCAGCCGATCGGGGAAGCGCTGAGCACCTACGGCCTCTCCGTCTACTAGCGGTCATTCGCCCTTTGTGGGTCCGCCGTTCGGGCTCTTGCCATCAGGTGGCCACGGCCGGTCAGCACTGTGCCTTCCTACGTCGACTTTTGTGACCTGGAGGGCAGATGAGCAACAGAGCAGAGCACCGGAGCCCGCTGGACAGACGCACACTGTTGCAGGCCGCGGTGACCATACCCGCGGCCGGCGCGGTGGTCACGGCGGCCGGAGCGGGCGCGGCGCGGGCCGACTCGACGACCGTGAGCGGCGGTCGGTCCGGGTTCGACGCCGAGAGTCCGCGGTTCGCGCTGGCCGTGCTTCCCGACACGCAGTATCTCTTCGACGCCGACAGCGCCGACCCGGCGCCGCTGCGTGCCACGTTCCGCTACCTCGTCGCGGAGCGGCAGGAGGCGAACATCGCCTTCATGACGCACCTCGGCGATGTCACGGAGCACGGCACCGAGGAGGAGATCGAGCTCGCCGCCGACACCTTCAGGGGCATCCACGGCAAGGTGCCGTACAGCGTCCTGGCGGGGAACCACGACATCCGCTCGTCCACGGACGACCAGCGTGGTGACTCCGCCTATCTGGCGGCGTTCGGCCCCGAGCGCTATGCGTCGATGCCGACGTTCCGCGGTGCGTCGCCCGACGGCTACAACAGCTACCACGTGCTGCGCGCGGCGGACCGCGGATGGCTCGTGCTCGCTCTCGACTGGCGGGTCTCGGACAAGGGGCTGCGGTGGGCGCAGGGCGTGCTCGACGCCCATCCGACACTGCCCGCCGTGCTCACCACACACGACATCGCCTGGTCGGACGACGAGGGCGCGGCGCAGCTGTCGGACCACGGCAAGCGGCTGTGGGAGGGGCTCATCCGCGGCAACGACCAGATCTTCCTCGCGCTGGGCGGCCACTACTGGCCGCCGGGGCGCACCGTTCTGACCAACGACGCCGACAACGATGTCCACGTCCACATCACCAACTATCAGGACCGCTACTACGGCGGCGCCGGCATGATCCGCCTCTACGGTTTCGACCTGGCGCGCGGGGTCATCGACGTCGAGACGTTCTCTCCGTGGTTCCTCGCCCGTGACCCCGAGCAGCGTTCGCCGCTGGAGGCCGAGACGATCGAACTGACCGGCCCCACCGACCGGTTCAGCCTCGGCATCGACTTCGACGACCGCTTCAAGGGCTTCGCGCCGGTCCCCGCGCCGAAGCCGCGCCCCGCATCCGCCGTCATGCCGCGCAGTACGGTCGCCTACTGGCGCTTCGACGCCTCCGGTACGACCGCCGCCGGCACCCCGGGAGCCCCCGTGGCCGACGGAGTGCGCGTACTTGACCTCACGGGCAACGGCAACGATCTGACGGTGAGCCGGCTGCACTCGAGCGGACCGGACGCCCTCACCTGGTCCGCCGACCACCACCCGGGCCAGCCTGCGCACGCCAGCCTCCGCTTCGACGGCGGAAAGAGCCCGGACCGCGGCGCCGTTCTCACGACCGCCGCGGGCGCTCCCGTCAACAGCGCCAGGTTCACCCGGGGTTACACCATCGAGACGCACATCAGGCTGCCCGAGCCCTTCGAGGGCGACCACGCCTGGATGGGCATCCTGAGCTGGGAGGGCCGCAACGGCGACGCCGGCAAGACCACCGGCTGGTCCCCGCTGGAGCCCACCTGCAGCCTCAATCTGTCCCCGGAGCGATTCCTCCAGTTCGTCGTCTATCCCTACGCGCAGGACGCCGACCCGACGTCCTGGAGCCACGCCGTGCCGGTCGGCCGCTGGATGCACATCGCGCTCGTCAACGACGGCCGACGCACCGTGATGTACGTCGACGGTTCGAAGATCGCCCGCAACCCGGCGCAGCCGTCGACCGGAATCACCACGCTGGGCAAGCCCTTCGTCATCGGCGCCACGCAGTTCGACGAGAAGTTCGGGCAGGGCTTCTACGGATGGGTCGGCGACACCCGCATCGTGAACCGGGCACTGGCCACGCATGACTTCCTGACGCCCTTCGAATGAGGGGAGGACCTGTATCCGGCTAGCGAGGGGAGAACCTGTATCCGGTGAAGTCCGCGACGTGGACGTATCCGATGCGCTGGTAGAGGGCGTTGCTGGTGCGGTTGGCCGGGTCCGTGAACAGGACGACGTCCGTCGCGCCCGCGGCCAGCGCGGCACGGCTCACCTCCACCGTCACGGCACCCGCGAAGCCCCGGCCCCGGAGGTGGGCCGGGGTGTAGACGGGGTCCACCCGGATCATGCCGGCGACGATCGAGGTGGCGGCCGCCATGGCGACGGGCGTGCCGTCCGGGGTCTCCCAGAACGTGAAGTGCCGGTCACCGAAGCGTGAGTCGGCCCAGGAGCCTGCGTCGATCAAGTCGATGGAGGACTCCTCCCCGACATCGACGCAGAACTGGCGGCACCAGCGCACCACTCGCGCATGGTCCGCCCTGCCCGCGATGCGCCCCCGGCCCGCTGGATGCGGCAGCGGTGGGGTGAGTGCGCCGAGACGGTGGAGATGAGTCCGCCAGAACGGTGTCGGCGCCTCGCCCGTGTGCCGCTGCCAGGTCTCGGCGAACGCGGTGGCGGTGTCGTGGTCCGCGATGACACCGGAGGGACGGTGGCCGAGGCCGGCCAACTGAGCGGCGAGGGTGCCGGCCTGGTCGGCGGAGAGGGGCGTAATACTCAGGTATCCGCGCGGGGTGCGATAGAAGACGGCACGGACCTCGCCGCCTGACTCCAGCCGGCCGAGGAGGGCGGCCGCGGCGCCGGGGGCGTCCGCCCCGCGCGTGCGCAGTTTCTCGATGTCGGTCAGTGGTGTGTTGTGCAGGGCGGGCCGCGAGCGCAGGAAGTCCCCCGCCCGCGCGACGAAGTCCTCGATGTCGTCGGTGAGTTGCCAGTCATCCGGGAGCATGGTTCATGGTCCCGGATGCGCTCGACTCCGTGCCCCCCGTCAGAGAGCCCCAGCCACCACCAACGAGCTGACGCGCGATTGAGGACGAGGATCCGGTATCGCTCGGCATCGGACGTGCTACGCCGAGGCGGGTTCGCGATCCGCCAGCGCGAGAGCAGGCGGCGACGGCTCGGACGGCGCTGCTCATGCGTTCCGCCACAACCGAAGCGGCTCGTCGGCCTTCATCAACTCTTGGCATCCCAACGGGCCATCGAACACCGCCTCGCGCCCGCTTAAAGAAGTCAGTGTCCTCCACCGCAAGGACAACGATTTCGACCTCAGTGCACGATTCCACCCGAGTCGGCGAAGGCGTCAACTTGTGGTGATATACGGCTTGTTGGCGACCCCGGCGCGGCACTGATCATCGCGGCCCCTCTTGCCACGGTGAGCGGGGCCGCCGCACAGGACATCACGCCGACCTCCGCGGCGACTGCCGCACACGGCACGGACTTCATCCCCAACCCTGACCCGAACGGTACGCCGTCGGCGAGGCCGGCAGCAGGACCGGAGAAGGGAACGCGTGCGGGGAGTCGTCCCGTGTCGGGCAAGACTCCCAAGCCGGCCCGGCCTCTACGCAGGTGAATGGGGCCAACCTGACCTTCGAGGTCTACACGACGGACGCCAACGGCAATCCGAAAACCCAGGTGAAGATCGCCGACAACGAGTTCGGCGTCTTGGTGTCCGACTACGTGGCATCTGGCAAGACCGCCGAGGTGAAGGTCGCGTACGACAAGCTGAAGCCGGGCACGACCTATGCCTTCCCCACCTCGGCCTACGACGGCAGCCTGTACGAGACCGAGTGGTCCCCCTGGGCCAAGTTCAAGATCCGTAGCCGGTCCGTCGACATCAAGCTGCCCGAGCCCAACAAGGACGCTCCGACCCTCAACCAGGACGGCCACCAGGAGCCCCAGAAGATCGCCCAGCCGTCACTGGCTCCGGTCGATCCGACCCAACCGCCCATCGGCCGCCGTGCTTCGGACGGGTGGAGCTGTGGCGAACTGAATGCGGGGACGGGGATCCAGCCGTGCTCGCGGCTGGTACCGGATGGCAGCAAGAAGACCCGCGACGCTCTCACCAAGGGGACAAGGGCGCTGCTGCCTCACTTGGTCGACTGGTGCGCCAACCTCGTCAACTCGCACATCATGCGGTACGAGGCGTGCATCGGCACCTTCAACTACGAGTACGAGGGCATCATCGTCAAGGACGGCAGGCCCACCGGTGAAGTCCTGAACGCCACCTGGGCGGTCGACCAAGAAGTGAAGCTGTCGGGTACCTGGGGGTCGTCGATGCCATCGCGGAGCCTGTACCAGGCTCGCAACGTGGGCGGAAACGTCACACCGATCGCCTCCTCGACGGCGGCGAGATCGGCGACACTGGCCGGAGGGCGCAGTAGTGCGGCGGACGCCGGCGCGTGAACACGCAGCCATTGCTCGATGCGCTCCCAGGCCACGGCCACCTGCTCGGCCGACTCATCTACGCTCCGTAGATCTGCCATACGGCCACCGTACAAGCGGGCACGAAGGCCCCTCTATGAGTCACGTCATGCTCACTCACCCACAGCCAGCATCGGCATCGCCGCCGCCGCATCGAACGGAGAGTATCCGGCGGCCCGGACCCCAACGAACTGCGGCAAGTGGGAATTGAAGGCGGAGTCAGGCAGGGGCCTGGGCAGGCCGTGACGACGGCCGAGGCAGGTGACGCGGCGCCACGCCGCCACGGACGCCTGTCGTGCGCGGCGGCGTGCCAGTGCGGACCCTCGTACGGGGGACTCCCGTGTTCGCATGACAGTGCGCGACCCCTCAGGGAGGGGTCGCGCACTAAGACAGGTCATTGCCGCACTGCAACGATGATGGCAAGTACGACGACCAAAGCGAAGGCAACTGTCTCCACCTTCCCACCTCCTCTCCCGGGGGTCCGAGCCCGGGCGCCCGATGGCGGGCACCCGGGCCCTCCCCACTGATCAGTGGAGGTGGTTCAGCACGAGTATCTATCAACTGCGCGCAGCGTGCAGGCGGTTCGGGGCAGTGCGGTGCTGTTGATGTACGCGGCTTTTGCCGAACCCACGGTGGGACTGGTCCAGGTTCCGTCCGGCGGATGATGAGGCCGTAGGGTCTGAGCATGATTGCAGGTCCGAGGCGAGAACGGAACGATCGAGGCCCGCGCGAAGCACGGTGTGGTCTGGGGTTCTGAGCTGGCTGGTCTTGATCAGTCAGTGTTTCCCATGCTCGGACACCTGCTGCCGTACGCGGACACCGTTTTCAACCACAGGCAGGTGTCCACCCTCTTGGAGGAGGTACCGCGGCTGCCTGCGGGCGTGCTCACTGATGAGTTCGCGCGCGAGTTGATCGAGCTGGGTCAGGTGGTTCTCGACGGACAGAGCCTCTACCTGTGGTTCCTCGGGGACTGAGACTGTAGGCCGGCTCAGCCACGGAGCCACAGTCGGACGGCCTCGGTGGTGACGGTGCCGTGGAGGACGTAAGCCGAGCGGCCGGGTGCGGGGGGCGACCGCCCTGGGGCCGGGGAACGCGGGTCCATTCGAGGACCTCGATCAGCCGCGGCGCGTCGCGTCACTGGCCGGGCGTGACGAGCCAGCGGCCTCATCACCGTGCGGCCCGCAAGGTGCGACGGCCCTCCCGCTCGCCTCCAACCCGGCCGAGCACCCCAGCTGTTCTGCGAACCGCAGCCCGTGCGGCATTGGTCCGAGGACCTCACCATCCTGGAAGAGGCCGGAGGTGTGGATCCGCGAGGCTCACGGGGTCGACGAGGTGCGGGCCGTGTCGCCGGCGCGTTGGTACAGCTCCCCCGCCGCCTCACCCAACCGTGGCCCCGCAAGCCAGGTGTTGTCGGCCGGGCCGATCGACGTGTTGCTCACCAGCGCGAGGTCGCCGTCCGGGTCTCGGGCGAACCAGCCTCCGCCGGAGGAGCCTCCGGTCATCGTGCAGCCGACGCGGTAGAGCACGGGTTGGTCGGAGCGGACCGACAGTCGGCCGGGCCTGTCCTGGCAGGAGAACATCCGCTCGCCGTCGAAGGGAGGCGCGGCCGGGTAGCCCCAGACCGCCATGACCGAGATGCGTGTCGCCGACGGTGCGCCGAACCAGACCGGGGCCGCCTGACCGATCGTCTCCTGCAGCGAGGCGCCGACCCCCGGGCGCTTCACATGCAGCACCGCGTAGTCGAACGGTGAGCCGGCACCGCCGGACGGTGCGCCTTCGGCAACCCATTCGGGCGCGACCTCCGCCCCGTCGGCCCACCAGGTTCCGAAGGGCGCGATCCGGTCCTGGTCCGCGGCCTGTCGGGCCCATCCGTCGAGGGCGAGATCGTTGTAGGAGGGCACGAAGACGATATTGCGGAACCAGTCGCCGCCGGCCCCGGCGTGCACGCAGTGACCCGCCGTCCAGACCAGCCCCGACTTGCCGGGGCGTGCCGGATCCTCGACCGCGGTGCCGGAGCAGACACTCGGCCCGTCGGGAGTGTCGAAGAAGATCTTCCCGATCACCGCCGCGTTGTCGCGGTAGGCCGCCTTCTCCGCCGTCGCGGGCACCGGATCGGGCTCGGGATCCGTGACGCCGACGTCCTCCCCGATGTCCTTCGGCACGGGGGTGTCCACGCTGCGCGCCCCCGCCATGCGCTCGGCGCTCCACAGCCCTTCGACAACGGGGTTGGAGAAGGCGGGCAGGAGCGGCGGACGGTCGCAGCCGGCGCCGGCGAGGACGAGCAGGATCGCGGTGACGCAGGCGGCGATCAGGGCGCGTTGTATCGGAGGCACCTCTGTTGTCCTTCGATTCGTAGGGAGTCCGGGGCGGACGGAGTGTGACGGGGGAAGTCCGCCCGCCCCGGAAATCAGGGGTCAGCCGCCGAAGCGGACCCGTTCGCGCTCAGTGAGCCGAAGGGGCTGCCCGCGGCTGACGTTCTGCCAGCCAGGGCCCGCGCCGCGGCGGCAGGAGCCTTGTCGCCGCCGGCGGCGCCGTTTCCGGTTCGCCACTGCAGGCAGACAGCAGAAGCATGCCGGCGGCAGTGGGCGCGCCGAGTACGGCGACACGTTGATGGTGGATGGGGAACCCCCGATGGAGAAGAGACGAACTGTTGCGGCGCGGGCCCCGAAGACGGGCCCGACAACCCCTGCTACGGCGCTGCTTCCGGCGGGGTTCTCCAGCAACGGCCCGAGACCCAACCGTGACATCCGCGGCCGCCCTGCCAGCGGTCCCGCCGACCCGTATGCCAGGGCGGGCCCCGCAACGCGGACGGCCGGAGAACCCGATCTGCCGAAGCTACGTAGGGAGGGATGTGACGGCCCTGCACGCCGTCGACCCGCACCCGCCAGGGATCCGAGCAGCGGAACCGTCCGGTACCGGGGGCAGGAGGCAGGACCTGACCGTCACCGCGATCGAGCCGGACGATCTGTGAATCCGGCGCCCCGGCAGCACCACTGACTGAGTATCAGAAAGCGATGGCGGGCCGATCGCTGGCCGCGAGCATGCGAGGCATTCGTTGTCGGGCGTCCCGACACGGCGGTCTCGCCGCAGACGTTCCCGGCTGTCATCTGTGCACCACCGCGGCCTTCGAGCCGAAGGTGTGCCCTGAAAGGCTCGGTCGATCCCTCATGCACATCACGTCGTCCTCGATCGCTGTGAGAGAAGACGAGAACCTGCCCGCGGTCGCCTCGCTGTCCGGCGGCGTCGCACACCCCGTCGCCGCCTGCTCGACGGCGACCCCGGACAGACGTCAGAGCTTCGTACGAGCCATCAGCACGACTCGGGAGGCCGAGTTGCTGCAGTTCGCGCGGACTCTCACCCTGGGCGACCTTCACAGCGCCGAGGACCTGGTCCAAGAGGCGCTGCTGCGCGCGTGGCGCCATGCGGACCGGCTCATCTCCACACCGGGACTGGCGCGTCCCTGGCTGTTCACCGTGGTGCGGCGGGTGGCCATCGACGGCTTCCGCGCCCGTGCTGCGCGTCCCCTCGAAGTGGGCTCGTCGGACCTCGACGTGGAGGTGGCGCCCGACGTCGACGAACGCACTCTCATGGCGCATGTGCTCAACAAGGCGATGGCGGACCTCGAGCAGCCCCACCGTGAGGTGCTCTTCCACCGGTACTACCTCGATCGGAGTGTCGAGGACACCGCGGCAGAACTGACGCTCCCGATCGGCACGGTGAAGTCCCGCACCAGCCATGCGCTGCGAGCACTGCGTCAAACCTTGAAGTCCCAAGGAATCCATACGTCGCGGCGCGCGTGACATCGGCCTCCAGGACACGGTGGCGTCCTGGAGGCCGATGTCGCCCCCGTAGGGCGAGCTTCACGTGCGAGATGGCGTATCCGCTGCCCCTTGCCCGGTCACCTTCCGTATGCCTGGCGGAACTTGCCGATGGTTTCCGCCGAGGCTGCGTTCGCACCGCACGGCGGGACGACACCGGCCGTGTCCGCGGCCACGAGGTAGTTCTCACCGTTCGAGAACCACAGCTGCTCCGGTCCGTCCGCGTTGCTGTCGAGCCGCACCTCGTCCTGGCCACCACCGCGCAGCCAGTGGGTGACGCGGAAGGTGACCGCGGAGCCCTTGACGGATGTGACCGTTCCGGCGAAGAGCGTCGGGTACTCGCGCAGATTCTCCGGGACGGGTTCGGCGCACTTGGCGACGGCCGCGCCCTTCGCCAGGGTGAGTTGCAGCGGGCCGGCCGCGGTCGCGGAGCCGTTGTCGTCGTTCGCCATGATTCCGGCGGTGAGTCCTCCGCCGAGCAGGAGCAGGCCCGCGGCCGCCGCGAGGGCGAAGCGACGACGGCGCCCACGACCCGGGGTCGTCTGTGCCCCGTACGTCGTCCTGTCAGGGGTGGTCGTAGCCGGATGGGACGTGGTGTCGGTGTGCACGGTGGCCTCCACGAGGTGGTCGATGTCGGGTGGCGGAGCACTCGCGGTCAGTGCCGGATCCGCGGCCTTCAGCCGGGCCAGCAACTCGTCGTCGTTCACTGACTGCTCCTTCCTTCATCGACTTCCTGTCCGGGCCTGGAGGGCTTCTTTCGTTCGAGGCGTGCGGCGAGCTTCTTCTTCGCCCGGTGGAGGCGAATGCTCACCGCGTTGGGGGTCGACTCGATCACGTCCGCGATCTGCCGCGGCGCGAGCCCCTCCCAGGCCCACAGCCGTACGATCTCGCGGTCCGGTGCCCCGAGGGCGTCCAGCGCGGCGTACAGGTCGCTGTGATCGGAGGGGTGCGCCGGAGGCCGCTGATGCTGGATCAGCCGCTCGACGAGGCGGAGCTTACGTCGGTCGGCCCGGTCCGCATTGGCCAGACAGCCGCGCGCCACCCCGTAGCACCATGGCAGCACGTCATCGGGGTCGGGTGCGTCCCCTGTGCCGAGTCCGGGGACATCGTCGATGCGCCGCCACAGCACCAGCATGGTCTCCGACAGGACGTCCTCGGCCATGCCGTCGTTCGTCCGTCGAAGCAGATACCGGTGCACCGGATCCGTCACCACGCGTGCCAGTCGTTCGAAACGCGCCTTCTGCTCCCGGCGCTGCTCCTGTTCACTCACGGATTCCACAAGCCTGTCCTGTCCGGCAGGGGGCCGGTCCTTTCGCTCAGAGCCAGTCGCCCGCGCAGGGGCTTCGTCCTCAGGCCAGGCTGAACTTCTCCGCGTGCACCTGCCGCTGGGGAACGTTCAGTTCTCGCAGCCCGCCCAGCACGGCCGAGGTCATGGCCGGCGGGCCGCACACATACACATCGCGTTCGGTGATGTCGGGGACCAGGGCCTGGAGGTTGTCCGGCTCGAACGGCCGTGTCCCGGCACTGGTCCGGCCGGTGAGCAGATGCAGTCGGCCGCCGCGTGCGGCGATCAGGTCTCGTACCTCGTCGATGAGCACGGCATCGTGTGCGCTGCGCACGCGATAGAGCACCACGACGTCACCGGTCGCTTCCTCCTCCAGCAGCGCCCGGATGGGTGTGATCCCGACTCCGCCCGCGATCAGCAGTGCATCCGGCCGCGTCCGCTGCAGTGAGGTGAAGGCTCCGTAGGGGCCTTCCATGAAGACGCGGGTCCCGACGGGAAGGTGCCGTAGTCCGGCGCTCGTGCTGCCGGCCGCGCGGACCGTCAGGCGCAGCGACTGGCCGTTGGGGGCCGCCGACAGCGAGAACGGGTTCGCCGGCCACCAGTGGTGGTGTCCGGGGAAACGCCAGATGGCGAACTGGCCTGCCCGAGCAGGCAGCCGGTCGAGGTGGCGGCCGGTGACGTGGATCGACACCACGTTGCCCGACTCGGGCACCACGGCCGCGACCTGGAACCGGTGGTGGACGTTGCGCCAGACCGGCACGACGACCCGCCCGGCCACGAAAGCGCCGAAGGTGAACAGCCACAGGGCCCACCAATAGATTCTCGCGAACCCGGAAGCCGTGAAGGTCGTGGTCTCCAGGAGCTGGTGGACGAACGACAGCCCTATGGCCAGATACAGCGTCAGATGCCCGCCGTGCCAGGTCTCGTACCGCAGCCGCCGGCGCAGGCTCCGGGTGGAGACCACCGCGACCACGATGACCAGCACGGCCGCGAGGATGCCCAGCAAGGAGGCCGGCACCCCACTCAGAGCGATGAGCGTTTTCAGCATCGACGCGTCATCGAGCCGGGCGTACCCGAGTACGACCAGCGTGCCGTGGGTGAGCAGGGTCCACACCAGCGTGAAGCCGACCCACCGGTGCCACCCCGTCAACCGGTCCATGCCGATACGGCGATCCAGCCACGGCAGCCGTGCCACCAGCAGCAGTTGGAAGAGCATCAGCAGCGCTGTGTGCAGGCCGAAGAACTTGGCGGCCGTGAGAGTGCCGTTCTTGCCGGCGCCGGCGGTGAGGAACAGGACCTCGACGATGACCACGTTGACGGTGACGAACGTCCACAGCGCCCGCTGCGCCACGACGTCTGGAAGTACGGTGCCTCGCCGCACCTGACAACTGTTCGCCATCCTCGCTGCCTCTCCTTCGCCGGTTACCGCGTTCCGCGCCCTGTCGCGGAACTCAATCGGGTCTACGGCAGCGGGCTCGGATCGGTTCTCGGCCGTGTCAGCGACGAGGTGGGTTCGTCACGAGGGTGTCGAGCTGGACTCGGACGGCGTGCCGGTCGGCATGGTCGAGTCGCTCCAGAACAGCGAGGGCCTGCGTCCATGCCGAGCGGGCCTGTTCCACGCGGCCTGAGGCGAGGTGGGTGTCCCCGAGGCGGCGCAGGGTGTCGGCCTCGGCCTGGGCGACACCGACTTCGCGGTAGAGAGCGAGGGCCTGTTCGTAGCCGGCGACGGCGTCGAGGTGTCGTCCCAGGTGGTGCTGGGCGAGGCCGATGCTGTCCCATATGTCTGCCGCGAGGTAGGGACGCCGGTGCACTTCAGGGATGGCCAGAGCTTCCTGGCAGTGGGCAAGGGCCTGTTGGTGGTGCCCGAGCAGGATGTGGCACCAGCCGACGGCGTTGAGTGCCGCGGCGATGCGGGGGCCCGGCTCGTCGGCGGCCCGATGCCGAGCGAGGGACTGCTCGGCGTGGGACAGCGCTGCCTCCAGGTCGCCCTGTTGCTCGGCCACCCAGCTCAGTTGCCGGTGGGCGTCGGCGCAGGCGGTGATCTCCCCTGCGGCGGTGAAGAGTTCCACGGCACGCTCCATGTGGGTGCGCGCCTGCACGACCCGGCCCAGACAGGTCGCGGCCCGTGCGAGGTTCTGGTGGACGTGCGCCTGGGCACTGGGGTCCTCGAGGCGCATGGCCGCCTCCATCGCCAGGTGCTGGGTCGCTTCGAGGTCGTGCCAGTGAGCCCTTCGGTCCAGGTGATGGCCGATCGCCCAGGCCAGTTGCCAGGTGTGCCGGTCACACCCGTGTGCGGCCGCTGTTCTGATGGCTGCCATCAGTACGGCTTGTTCGGTGTCGAGCCAGCCTGCCGCCGATCCGGTGCGTTCGGGGCCCGCGGGGAAATCCTCGGCTTGGACACCACAGGACGCGGCGGGCAGCGCGATGGCGTTTCGGTCAGGAGAGTACGCACGCCCTGCGCGGTGCGCACTGTGCAGATAGTGGTCCAGGACGCGCAGGCGGGTGGCGTGCCTCTCGTCCGGTGGGTCGGTGGCGTGGGTCAGCTCGTCGGCGTAGGCGCGCAGCAGGTCGTGGAGGGCGTACCGGCCGGGCACGGGTTCGTCCACGAGGTGAGCCTCGGTCAGTTCGGTCAGCAGCTGGTGGGTGTGCGGGACGGTGAGGCCGGCGAGGCTCGCTGCGGCGGCGAGCGAGGTGTCCGGGCCCGGGTGCAGGGCCATCAGCCGGAACAGGCGTGCGGCGGCGGGAGTGAGGGCGTGGTAGGACCATGAGAAGACGGCGCGGACGTCGGCCGCGGCGTCGCGGTCGCTCAGGGTGGTCAAGCGGCTTTGGTCCTGGGCCAGTTGGGCGGCCAGGGTCGCCAGGGGAAAGGCCGAGCGGGTCAGCGCGCGTGCGGCCACGATGGACAGGGCAAGGGGCAGGCGGGCGCAGTGCTCGATGATCTCGTCGACGGCCGCGGGCTCGGCGGCGGCCCGGTCGGCGCCCAGTCGGCGTGCCAGGACGTCACGTCCCTCGGCGATGCTGAGCGCGTCGAGGTGGACGGGGCGGGCGCCGTCGGTGGCGATCAGGCTGGACAGTCGGTTCCTGCTGGTGACGATCACCATGCAGCCGGGGTTCGCGGGCAGCAGCGGGCGCACTTGCCGGGCGTCGCGGGCGTTGTCCAGCAGGAGCAGCAGTCTCCGCCCGGCGAGGTGGGTGCGGTAGCAGGCCGCGAGTGCGTCGGAGTCCTGCGGCAGGCCGGTCGGTTCCGTGCCGAATGACTCGAGGACGGTGCGCAGTGCCTGGTCCGGGGAGACCGGAAGTCCGGACGGGTCGAAACCCCTGAGGTTGATGTACAGCTGGCCGTCGGGGAATCGTGCGGCGACGCGGTGGGCCCAGTGGACGGCGAACGTGCTCTTGCCGACCCCGGCCATACCGGTGATGACCGCGACGCCGACGTGGGCGGGTATTCCGTCGTCGCCGTCGAGCATCATGTCGACCTCGGTGAGCTCCGCCGCGCGCCCGGCGAAGGCCGGCAGATCGACGGGCAGTTGCGCCGGCGTCGTCGGGCGGGGCGTCTGTTGCGGTGGGTGTGCGGGTGCCGGTGGCGCGGTGAGTGCGTCGTCCGCCCGCAGGATGCGCTCGTACATGGTGCGCAGTTCAGGGCCTGGGTCGATCCCCAACTCTTCGGCGAGCAGCGAGCGGGCCTCGCTGTAGGTCATGAGCGCCTCGGCCTGGCGTCCCGACCGGTACAGGGCGAGCATCAGCAGCTCCCGGAAGCGTTCGTCCAGCGGGTGCTCGGCCACCAGCGCGGCCAGTTCCCCCGCGATGTCGGTGTGCTCTCCCAGGTCGAGCCGGACCGCGAAGCATGCCTCCAGGGCCGAAAGCCGCAGCCGTTCGAGCCGGTCGCGCTGTGCCTGGACGTACTCTCCGCGGAGGCCTGCCAGTGCTGTCCCCTGCCAGTGAGCGAGGGCGTCGTTCAAGTACCCGGCGGCGGACTTGCCGTCGTCGTCGCACCGGGCCTGCTCCGCCCGGCCGACGAGGTGCCGGAAGGCAGTCAGGTCGAGTGAGTCCGGACAGGTGGGGATCTGATAGCCGTCGCCCGCTGAAAGGATCGCGGGGGGACCGAGTTCCTGTCGCAGCCGGTACACGTAGGTGCGTAGGGAGCTCAGCGCGGATCCGGGTGACTCGGTCCCCCAGACGGCGTCGACCAGTGTCTGGACCGAGACCTGTGCGCCTTCGCCGAGCAGCAGCGTGGCGAGGACGGCACGCTGCTTCGGGGGGCCGAGATCAACCTCGTCCGGCCCCCGCCAGCCGCGGACAGGCCCCAGTACGGCGAAGCGAAGGTGCTCCCCCATTCACGTTCCCCCCTGCTCGTACCGCGTGCCGTGTCTTCCAACGGCGCGTGTTCCGGCCGTGGATGACGTCACTGCGGCCGTCGGCGCGGTCGACTGCGACGCTACGGCCCGCGGACCGGGTGGTCCATCGTCGGCCGTCCGGGAAATCTGCGCGATCGTCCACGGTGTCATCGGCCGCCTCGCAGCGCGGTGACAGCCTCGGCCGTGGACCAGGTGGCGCTCGCGAGGAAGCGGAAGTTGATGAGGGCGGCGAGATAGCCATCGCCTTCCGGCAGCCTCGGGCCGGCGGTGGCATCCCGCACGACGACCACTTCGAAGCCCTGCTCGACGAGTTCGCGCAGGTGGCTCTCGACGCAGAGATTGGCCGCCATGCCGGCGAGCAGGACCTGCGAGATACCGCGCTTGCGCAACTGCAGGGCGAGGTCGTTCGACTCGGGACCCACGATCTTGTGCGGCGAGGCGATGACGGTCGTGCCGTCGAGAATGAAGGGGCGGTAGGCGGGCAGGAAGTCGGCCCCTGAGCCGGCGAATCCGTCGAGTACCAGCGGGCCCTGGCGCCTGAACATGCCGACGCTGTGCATGTACTGCTCCAAAGGGCCGCCGAACTGCCAGGCGTCGTCGGACGGGTAGTAGTAGTGGGGCGAGATCGCCACGGTGACGCCGACGGTCTTGGCGGCCTCGAGAAGCTGTCCGATGTGAGCGACGGTGTCGTTGTCCCTGATGCTGGCGCCGAAGATCTCCCAGGTGACTCCTTGAGGACTGAGGAAGTCGATCTGCGGATCGGTGACGACCAGGGCCGTGCGAGCGAGGTCGAGCTGCAGACCGCTCGCCGGAAGAGCGGGCGTCGACGGTTCGGCGTAGAGGCTGGTCCGGGCGGACGTCATGGTCGGACTCCTGGTCAGGGATCGAAACGGGAGGGCGGCTGAAGCCTCTCAACAATAAGCGACCAGTCGTCTATTTATAAAGCCAACAAGGGAACGCGCCACGGCAGGGTGTCGGGCTGAACAGTGAAGGAGCAGGTCAATCGGCGGTCTCGGCGCGCGAATTGACGGCTGGACAGCGGTCTCGGCGCGCGAATTGACGGCTAGACAGCTACCCGGGCCATGTCCAGCAGGCGGGGCAGCGACACGGTGAGGAAGCGATCGAAGGGGACGCGGCTCCGGTCGACGCGACCACGCATGACCGCTCCCTCCCAGCACTCGATGATCATCGATGCCACTTCCGTCGCCTCCGCGGTCGCGATGGGGTCACCGGCGGTTCGTGACTGTGCCACACACGCGCCGATGAGCTCCGACCACTGGCCCATGATGTCCGCCAGCCGCTGCCGTGCTGCCCCGTTGTCGTCGGTCAGTTCGAGAGCGAGATTGCCGAGAAGACACCCGAGCTCGAATCCTCGCTCGGCATGCTCCTGGGTCAGGGACCCGAAGAACGCCACGAGACGGCTCACCGGCGGGGTCGACGTGTCGGTGAGGCGCAGACCGTGATCATGGATGACGGCGGACCAGTAGTGCTCGAGGACCGCTGCCACAAAGTCGTTCTTGCTGCTGTAGTAGCTGTAGAACGATCCCTTCGGGACGCCGGCCGAGTCCGTGATCTCCTTGATGCCCACCGCGTTGATGCCACGAGCATGGAAAAGGGTCAGTCCGGCGTCGAGGAGCCTCTCGCGGACGAGGGGATTGGCAGGTCGGGGCACACCCACAGCCTAACCCCAGGGCGCGGTCGGGCTGACTGGCCGGTCAGTTGAGGCAGTGCCGGGGCGGGTGGACGCCGCCCCGGCACCGACGTGTCACTCCTCGTCGCGCAGCCGCGCCGCCAGCGAGATCAACGCCTCGGCCTCCTCCTTGTGGCCCAAGGCCGTCAGGTGGGAGATCGCCGCGTCCAGGCGGATGAGGGCGGGGGCGGGGCGTTCCAGGTAGAGGCCCTCCACGGCGCCCGCGAGGCGGATGCACTCTGCCCACTCGCCGGCGTGGTCGTCGTCTCCGCCCGGCCGGCCGAGCAGAGTGAGGGCCTTGTCCAGGGCGGTGAGCGCGTCCTCGTACTCGCCGGCGTATGCGGCCACCCGGCCGTGTTCGTAGGCCAGCGCGGTGTCCAGGGAGCGGCCCTGCGCCTCGTATGCGGCGGTGCGGGCCTCGTCGGCGATCCGGCCGGCGTCGGTGAGGAAGGCGCGGGCGTCGTCGAGGCCTTCGCGACCCTGCTGCTGAGCCTGGAGGCGGGCGAGTTCGCGCAGGCAGTTGCTGAGCTGCTCGTAGCGCGGGGCCCGGGCGTGGGCGGCGAGTGCCTGGTCCGCGGCCTCGCGGGCCGGGCCGAACTCGCCGGACTCGCCGAGGAGTACGGCCGTCTCCGCGGCGATCATGGCATGGCTGCCCGGGTCGTCGTCCCAGTGGGCCGACTCGGCGGCGAGGGCGACGAACTCTGTCGTGGCGGCCTTGAGGTCCTCTCCCGCGTGCAGCGCGCGGGCACGGGTCAGACGCAGCTGCGCGACGACTCGGTCGTCCAACTTCCCCTCGACCACGTCCGGTTCGGCCAGGAGCGAGTCGAGCAGGGCTATGCAGTCCTCGATCCGGCCCAGGTCGAGGCTGAGCTGAGCGGCGTTGCTGTAGGTGCAGTACGCGTCCGTGCGGCTGCCGCGCCGGAGCTCCAGCTCAGCGGAGCGGGTCAGGTGGCGCAGGGCCTCGTCGGGGCGGCCCAGATGCATGACGGCTTCGGCCAGATCGCCGTGCAGGCGGGCGGTGTCGACCGCGTCGGCGGGCCAGTCGGCGGCCAGTCGCAGCCCCTCGGCCAGGTCCGCCTGCGCGGCCTGGGCATCGCGCAACGCGAGTTGGAGCCGGCCGCGCAGTCCGAGCGTGCGGGGCAGGTGCCAGGCGGGACCCTGTGTTTTCAGGCGGTCGAGGAGGGCGTCGATCTCGGTGACCGCGGCGGGCAGGTCGCCGGAGAGGGCGAGTGTGCTGGTCCGCAGCAGCAGGGCGCCGGAGACCTGTACGTCGATGTCGTGCCGGGTGGCGAACGCGAGCAGCACGTCCACTTCGGCGAGCACGGGCGCGGCGTGCTCCTCGCTCCGCGACGTCTGGAGCCGCAGGCCAAGGGCGGTGGCCCGCAGGCGCAGCAGACGGGCCTCCTGGAACGGAGTGAGGCCGGATGTCTCCTCGTGCAGGCGGACCATGGAGGCGTGGGCGGCGGTCAGCGCGGCGGCCTTCGCGCCGCCGCCGTCGGCTGCCTCGGTCCCATCGGCCGCCTCGGTTCCGTCGGCCGACTCGGCCCCGTCGCCGCCCTCCGCGCCGCCCTCCGCGGCGTTCTCCGCCGTGGCGAGGAGGGCGCAGGCGCGGGAGACCGCCGCATGCCCCGGCTCTCCGGCGTCGTCGTACAGGGCCGCGGCCTCCTCGTGGAGCTCGGCGGCGACGGTGAACTCGTCCTTGTCGCCCGCCCGGCTCGCCTCCTCGGCCAGCAGGTCCGCGCGCAACCGTACGAGCGGGCCCACGGCCGGGTCGTCGGGGTGGGTGTAGTCACGGGCGGCGACGAGCCTGCGCAGCCGCGCCCAGCAGGCCTGCGCGTCCGGGTGCCCCTGCTCGTCCAAGGTCCTTGCGTGGATGATCAGTTCGGGCAACGCATCGGGAACGGCGGCCACCGTGCCGGGGGCGGGCACGGCAGCCGGGGAGCCGGCGGCCGGGGCCACGTCGTCGAGGGCGCGGGCACGCAGGGTCAGTTCCAGTGCGTCCACGAGCGGGGCGCGCTCCAGGCGGACCCGGCGGCGGTCGGTGTGGGCCGTGGTTCTGTTGCGGGCGTCGAAGCGGGCGGCGAGGTCGTCGGCGCGGCCGCGCACCTCGGCGCGCAGGCCGGACACCGTCCAGGGGCGGCCCGCATACCCGGCGGCGGGCAGTTCGCCGTGGCCGAGGGTCTCGACGCGCTGGAGGAGGACCTCCACGCCGGTGAGGAAGCCGAGCAGGTCGAGCGGCGAGTCGACCTCCTCGAACAGGACCCGATTCTCGGCGAGCAGTTCCAGACCGCGGGCCTCGTTGCCGGTCAGCGCGCAGAACTCCAGGTGCCGGCCGACCTCGCGGGACATGGACGGGTTGCGGCGGCAGCTGCGGTAACCGGCGAGGTGCAGTTCACGGGCCCGGTCGGTGCGGCCGGTGCGCAGCAGGGGCACCAGCGCGTACGACACGGAGCGGGCCGGCTCCTCCTGGCAGGACTCCTTCCCGGCCAGCACGGGCTCCCAGATACTCAGCGCCCGCTCGTCGTCGCCCGCCTCGAGGTGGTACAGAGCGCGCTCGCAGATCTCGCACGCTTCGCAGTCGCTGAGCCGGGTGCGGGTGCGGCTCGCCCACAGCTCGTAGGCGAGGGCGGTGTCCTCGCCAAGGTGGGCGGCGAGTTGGTACGCCTGCCCGTAGTAGGGCTGGAGGCCGAGGCCGGCCTTCTCGTAGCGGTCGCGCATCTCCGTCAGCCACTGGCGCAGACCGGTGAGCGGGACCTCGGGGAGCTGGCGAAGGGCGTGGCCCACCCACTTGAAACGCCAGAACAGCATGTGGCGCAGGCGTTCGTCGAAGACGTCGGGCTGCTCGTCGAAGAGGTTGAGCAGGCGGGCGAAGACGACGGGCGACTTCCGGGGTTCGGAGCCGTAGGTGTACGCCTCCTGGAGTTCGAGGAGTGCGTGGATGAGCGCTACCGGGTCCTCGAACTGTTCGGCGGCGTCGACGAGTTCCTCGGCCGTGACGGTGCGGGTGCGGCCGTAGGGGCGCCGGTCGTTCTCCTGCAGCGCCTGGAACAGCCCGTCGGTGGTCTGGGGTGCGGTCGGCATCGTCAGCTGTCCTTGCGGAGGGCGTGGGCGAGAAGGTCGAGGAAGGAGCGGTTGATCAGGCTCGACTCGGCGGGCCTGAGCGGGCGCCGGGACAGCATCGCGGCCTGCCCGTAGAGGGCTTCGGCGCTGGTGCGGGCCAGTTCGGGCTCGTCGATGGCGACGGCGGTGCGCACCAGCGGGTTGAGCTGGTTGAGGATCAGCTGGGCCCGCGGTGCCTCCTGGTGCAGGGCGCCGAGGATGTCCCCCCACAGGCCGCCCTCCTGTTCGCGGGCGAGCCGGGAGCGGGTGCGCTCGTGCCGCGCCTCGCGGCTGTCGACGAGGAGGGCGGGGGCGGATGCCGGCTGGAAGGTGCGCAGGGCGACATCGCAGTCGAAGACGGCGAGCGCGTCGCGGGCCTGGGCCAGGTAGGACGCGGCGGCCAGTTCCGTCTCCCGGTCGACGGGGTCGAGATGGGCGGTGAGGGTCGCCGGGTCGAGGTCGGCGACGGTCACCTCCGGCCTGATCTCCGGGAGCCGGTGGACCAGTTCGCGGTTGTAGGTGTAGCCGCCGTTGACGACCCCGAGCCCGGCGGCCGACGCGATGGCGGCGACCTGCCGGAACTCCTCCACGCTGGACGTCACCAGCACGGTGCGGTGGGTGCGTGCGAACTCGTCGAGTGTGGTGTGTCCGTCGGTCGTCTCGAACGGCAGCCAGGGCAGCAGCATCCGCAGGATCTCGTCGTCGTGCACGGCGAGCGACTTCACGGCCAGGTGGTGGGTCTGGAGGAAGCGGCCGAGCAGGTCCGGGTCGCTGGCGGCGGCCCGGGCGATCCACGCGCGCAGCCGCTCGGCGAGGGCGTCGCGGACCGCGGCGAGGGTGTCGTCCTCGTACAGGGACTCGCGGGACGCCGTCGGGCGCAGGCTCTCCGCGTCGACGACACAGCGCACGAAGAACGCCCACTCGGGCAGGATCTCCTCGGCCTGCTCGGACAGCAGCATGCCTTTGACGTGCACGCGGTGGCCGTGGCGCCGTCCGGCCGGCACCGCCTCGGGCAGCACGCACGCGATGCCCTTCAGGCCGACGGCCGGCAGGTCCAGCTCGATGGTGTCGAGCGGGGTGAAGCCGAAGACCTCTTCGCCGTAGGCGGCCAGCGCGCGGGAACGGGCTCCCGGCGTGGGGAAGCTCCGCGCCCAGGGCGCCGGTTCAGGGTTGACGGTGGCGCCCGGGTCGCCCGAGCCGTCGTCGAAGGTCACCGGGTGGCGCAGCAGGGAGCCGAAGTGCCGGGCCAGCGCGTGCACCTGAGCCGGGCGGGTCCACTCTCCCGCGTCGGAGCGCGGCGTCAGGGTGACGGTGGTGCCCGGCCGGGGGCGGGCGGAGGCGGGCAGCGTACGGACGCTGTAGCTGCCGTCGCCGCGTCCGCGCCATTCCACGGCCGGGGCGTCGGGCGTGCGGGCGGAACGGCTCAGGACGTGGATCTCGTCCGCGACGAGGAAGCAGGAGAGCAGGCCGATGCCGAACTGCCCGATGAAGTCGCCCCGCTGCTCGGCGATCCGCTCGGCCCGCTTGCTGCTGCGCCCGATCGTGGCGAGGAAGGTGTGCACGTCGGCCTCGGTGAGACCGACGCCGTCGTCCTCGACGCGCACGACCTTGCCGTCGGCGTACAGGCGGATGCCGAAGGCGCCGTGGGGCTCGATGGCATGCCGGGCGGTGAGGGCGTCGACCGCGTTCTGCAGGAGTTCGCGGAGGTAGACGCGGGGGCTGGAGTAGAGGTGGTGGGAGAGGAGGTCCACCAGGCCGCGGAGGTCGACCTGGAAGGTGCGGTCGGTGGCGGCTTGGTGGGCGGAGGTGTCACGCAGGGGCATGGGGCAGTCCGGGGTGAGGGGAACGGCAGGGGTGGGCGGTGGTCCGCGGCCCCGGCCGGAGACGGGCGGTGACGGTGTGGGCCGGTGACTCAGAAGGCCTTGCGGAAGCGCGCGTACGCCTTCTCGGGGTCCGCCATGAAGGTCCACGGCCACTCGGTGATCACACCGTCCAGCTCGCGGAAGACGTTGGAGGCCTTGCTGCTGCCCGCCAGCGAGAGGGCCATGGCGAAGATGTTGTAGTCGCCCTGCCAGCCCAGGCGGCGCTCGTACGCGTGGTGCAGGATGCTCCGCTCCGCGGCCTCTCTCAACTCGGTCCGGATCCGCGGCTGTTGCAGACAGTCGCGGTCATCGGACTCCACCCACTCCTCGATCCGTGCCATGGCGATCACACAGCCGAGCCGGTGCCCGTCGGGGGCGGCGGCGAAGGCCTTCCGGGCGAACTCCAGGGCCTGGCCCGCCTCACCGCCCCAGCGGGGCTGCAGGTGCGACACCCACTCCAGGTGGAGGTCCAGGTTCAGCGGATCACGGCGCAGACCCGCCGCGAGCCGGGCGTCCTGGACGCTGTCGTCGAGGGACATACCGCGTCCCGAGGTGAGCAGATGGCGCCACGGTGTGACCCAGTCGGGCCGCAGCTCGGCGGCCTCAAGCAGGTGCTCCTCGGCGATGCGCAGCCGCTCGTAGAAGGTCTGCCACTGCTCGCGGCTGACGTCCACGGCACGGGCGGAAGTGCGCGCCTCCCAGCCCCAGTGGACATGGCGCGCACCCGAGATCAGCAGGGCGGTCGCCCGGAGCTCCTTGTCGTCCTTGTCCTCCTCGGCGGCCCGGACGATCCACTCCTCCACACCGTCCACAACGGCCAGTTGCCCCAGGACCGCCTGCTCGCGGCCGAGGTCGAAGGGGGCCAGCGCCGCCTTGACCGCCGGCCAGTCACCCTCGCCGGCCGCCTCGACCAGCGCGAGCACCCGGGTGTCCCCCAGCGCGCGCAGCGCGTACGTCCCGTGCTTCCGCCTGCCCGGGACGGGAAGGGCATGCGGATGCGCCGCCGTTCTCTCCGCACCTCTCCCGAACAACTTGCCCAGCATGCCGCGCCCTCCCCTGGTACCGCGTGATCATCGGGGTGCAGCATAAACGGCAGCACTGACACCGCTTCCACAGGGTTTTCACCTGGGCTTCACCACGGGAAGGGGCGGCGCCGGTCCAGCGCGCGCAGCGCCTCGTCGGCCGCTGCCGAAGCGCCTCGGACGCCGTCGGCCATCCGCCGGTCGACGTCAGCCGGTCGAGACGGGGAAGAGCATGCAGCTACTGGTGGCGTGGGCGAGCAAACGGCCCTCGGAATCGAGCAGTTCGGCCTGTGCCAGGGCCGTGCGGCGGCCGTGGTTGAGGACGGTGCCGACGGCGCGGACCTTGCCGGTGTCGACGGTGATCTGACGCAGGAACTTCACGCTCAGGTCGAGCGAGGTGTACCCCGTCCCGGCCGGAAGCACGGACTGCACGGCACAGCCCGCGGCCGAGTCCAGGAGGGTGGCGTAGACACCGCCGTGGACACTGCCGATGGGGTTGTAGTGCTCCTCCCCCGGCGCCAGCACGAAGACGGCGTGCCCGAACTCGACCTGCTCAAGGGTGAAACCGAGGGTCGCGGCGATGGGCGGGGCGGGCAGACGTCCGCTGAGCACGCCGCGCAGGAAGTCGAGGCCGCTCCCCTGACCGACGTCGGCCGCGGAGATGCGCGGATCCTGCCATTCGTACGTGCGCGACCTGGTCATATGTCTCTTCCTCCCCAGCTGGCTGCAACAATCGAAGCTAGCTGGGCGGAGAGCTGGCTGTCAATGGCGAAGCCAGCCTACGATGGCGATATGACCTGGCTGGAGACGAGCACCGAGAACTGCACGGTGCAGCGCACCCTCGACCTGATCGGCGAGAAGTGGTCGCTGCTGGTTCTGCGTGACGCCATGAACGGCGTGCGCCGCTTCGACGACTTCCGCCGGCATGTGGGGCTGTCGGAGGCGGTACTGGCGGACCGGCTGCGCAAGCTGGTCGCCGCCGGAGTGCTGGACACCGTCCCGTACCGCGAGGCGGGCCGCCGCACCCGGCACGAGTACCGGCTCACCCGCAAGGGCTGGGATCTGTGGCCGGTGATGATCGCTCTGAAGCAGTGGGGCGACCGCTACACGGCGGACGCTGAGGGGCCGCCCCTGGAGGTCCGCCACCGTGAGTGCGGTGAGACCGTGGAGACCGTCGTCGTCTGCTCCGGCGATCATGAGCCGCTCACGCCACGGGACGCCTACACGCGGCCTGGCGCCGCGGCACACGCCGTGTGACCCGACGACGAGTGGTCCGGCCCGTCGCTGAAGATCCTCAGATCCTCAGTCGAGACAGAATTCGTTGCCCTCGATGTCCTGCATCACGATGCACGACTCATTGACGCCATCGGCACGCAGCAGTCGCACGCGCACCGCGCCGAGCGCGACCAGTCGAGCGCATTCGGCCTCAAGCGCGGCAAGGCGCTCCTCGCCCACGAGACCGGTGCCGACCCGTACGTCGAGGTGCACCCGATTCTTGACGACCTTCCCTTCGGGAACGCGCTGGAAGTACATGCGCGGGCCCACACCCGAGGGATCCATGCAGACGAACGACGCGTCCTGGCGCTCGGCCGGCAGTGAGCGATTGAAGTCGTCCCAGGTGGCGAAACCTTCCGGCGGCGGCGGTACGACGTACCCCAACACCTCGCACCAGAAGCGAGCGACACGCTCGGGTTGCGCGCAGTCGAAGGTGACTTGGACCTTCTTGATCGATGGCATTGGCGCACCGTAGCAGGGGCTCCTGACGAGTGGCCGGGTCGCGGGCCATAGGCCATCTGTCGAGGCCGTCGGCCATCTGTCGGGGCTGTCGGCCGGATGTCGGGGCTGTCGGCCGGATGTCGGGGTGTCGGTCGGATGTCGGGGTTGTCGGTCGGGTGTCGGTCCGGCATCCCGCCGCCGCGAAGGCGGTGGGCGGCGGATCGATGATCGCGCCCTCGCCGGGCAGGGAGATCTTCGCTCACCGGGAGAGCGGAGACACCCTGCCCGTCTACGTGGCGCTGTCCGAGCCGCTGGACTGGTTCGCCGCGATCGACTTCACCGATCCCGTCGCGGCGACCGCACGTATCGCCGCGGAGTTCGCCGACTGGGCACCGGAGCTCACCGCGCTGATCACCGACAGCGATACCGCACCGGTTCTGCGCCCTCACTACGCCCTGTCGACCGAGCACCGGTGGGACCGGGTCCCGGGCGTGACGCTGCTGGGCGACGCCGCCCGCCTCGCCGTGCCGAACGGCGAAGGCGCCAATCTGGCCATGCTCGACGGCGCCGAACTCGGCCGGGCCATAGCCGCGCGCCCCGACGACATCGAGGCCGCGCTCACCCAGTACGAGCAGGTCATGCTGACACGCAGCGCCGAGGTCGCCAGGTCCGAGGATGCCGCGATCCATCGGATCGACTCGGAGGACAACACGGCCCGTGGTCTGGTCGGCATGTTCAACACGAAGGGGCAATGAGCCGCGCGAGCCACGCAGTGGTGCTCGCCGTCATCGCAAGGGCGGCGAGCACCGGCCGGAGTCAGCGCCGGGGTTCCTCCTCGGACTTCCATCCCCAGGCGGTGAGCATGCCTGCGGACAGCGCGGCGCACTCGTCCGAGTCGAGATAGCGCACCGCGGCCTCGACGTCCCCATCTTCGACCAGACCGGTGGCGAGCATCGCCGCACGGCTGCGCTCCCATGTGTCCGCCCAGAACCGGCTGATGGGACTGCCCGGCACCAGCGGCGGCACATGGATCTCGGCGGCCACGGACACAAGTCCCGCTCCGCGCAACAGCTGCGGGTACGACGGCACCCAGGAGACATCGGTGCCGATGGTGGCCCGCAGCCCTTCCCACATCGCCCGCATCACCCTCGTGTACGGCGTCGCGGGCGTCCGCTCGCTGGTCGGATCCACAGCGTCGCTCAGCACCAACACCCCGCCGGGCGCGACGAGTTCGGCCAGTGATGTGATCACGCGTTCGTGCTCCGGCAGGTGCATCAGCACGAAGCGCGCGTGGACGAGCCGGAATGGGCCGCGAATGGCATCCGGAGACGTGATGTCGGCTTCCAGCACGTCGAGCCCGGGACGCTCGGCGAGGAAGCGCACATCTCGGTCCACCGCGAGTACGCCGTCCACCCCGGCCTCGTCCAGCAGCCGGCGGGAGATGGTGCCGGTGCCTGCGCCCACATCGAGGCAACGCCACCCCGGGCCCACGCCGAGTGCACGCATCCTCGCCATGGTGATGTCGTCGTAGGCGAGGGCGCCGAAGTCGATCCGCTCGCCCTCCCCCGCCTGTTCGGGACGGAAGACGGCCTCGCCGTAGCGGCCGCCGCCCGGCGCGTCCTCGCGGGAAGCGGCCATCACCTGACTGCCGGCGTGACGCCGAGGGTGTCGTCGGGCCGGAGGGATCGGTGCTGCGGGCCGTCGAGGGGTGTCATGGCCGTACCTCTCCACGCGGTGGGCTGAGGCGGGCGCCCCTTCGTAGGGCCACCGCCCCATCGATCCTCCACCGGCCACCGCCGCGACGGCCGAGGCGCGCCGAATCTGAGCCGATCGGCCCAGGGGCGGCCGTCCACGCACATCAGCCCAGAGGCCGCCGCGCATGCACATCAGCCCGGGTCACCGTCCATGCACCTACGGGTGGTAGAGGGCTTGGACACGCGCCGCGTCGACAGGGTCGGCCTCCCCCAGAGGCAGGAAGTGCTGGACTTGCCACGCCTGGGAGGTGCTCGCCTGGCGACTGGTCGTGGTCACCCACGGCGGGTAGACGCGGAACCCTCGCTTGCCGCCGGAGCCATCGCGGGACACGATGCCGCGCCGGCGCAGCACCTCTCGTGGGAAGACGAACTGTCCGAAGTGGCCGCTGTCTCGGCTGCTGATGACGAAGAGGTCGACCCCGTCCTCGGCGTCGAAGGGCCGGATCGGGCCTTCGGTGGACCGCTGCCACACGGTGACGAACTGGCCGACCTTCGTCGGGGTGGTCTTGGCCACGCGGAACCTCACCGACAGACCGTCGAGCGTGAACCCGTGTGCCGCGTATTCGGCGCTCTCCGGTTCGGGCACCGGCTGCGAGCAGACGAAGCCACTCGGGTCGTACACCAAGGTCTTCGCCGCGAGCAGGTCTCCATGAAGCCCTGACCAGGGCTGATTCGCCGCCATCCGGTCATCCTGCCATCACGCCCGGCACGCGCCCGCCCTGGGGTCGAGCCGCCTCACCACGCCGGCAGCGTCACGGGGCGGTCGAGAGGAGCTGCGGGGAGAGGGTCTTGATCAGGGTGTTGGTCCAGCGCATCTGGCGCAGGGTCTGTGGGTGGCAGGCGGCGGTGAGGGCGAGGAGGTCGTCGTCTCCGGTGGCCTGGGCGACCTGGCCGGGCATCTCCCAGTGCAGGGAGTTCGCCGTCGCTGCGAGGTGGAGGTCTCGTAGGTCGCTCAGAAGTCCGAGGTGTATTCGGTGAGGTGAGCCACGGTGGGGTGCGGCGAGAACGGTTCGGCGGCGGCGTGGGCCAGTCGTTCGGCGTGTTCGTGGGACCAGCGGGCCGGGTCGAGCGCCACATGGTGGACTTCGTGCTCGGCACGATGGTGTACGGCGACGGCCAGGAGGTGCCGTTCGAGGGCGAGTTCACCGTCGTGGAGCGCCCGTAGGACGGACTGGACGTCGCTCATCGCCGCTCCCGGGTGTGCTGTTCGGCTACGGCCGATGGGCCGCCCGTGGTGGGTGGGACGGACCGTGGGTCGGCCGGGGCGGAGGCCGTGGTGGTCGGGCCGGGCTGGGCACTCCCCCGGCTCGCTCGATCAGGGTCAGTCGGCAGGCGGCGGTCTTGAACAGCGGCTGTTGGGAGACGGGGTCCCAGTCCGTGACGGTGGTTTCGTTCGCGGGCCGGCCACCGTCCTTTGCCGGGGTGATCGCCTTCCGGGGCGTCCCAATAGCCGTAGTGGAACGGCAGGAACACCATGCCGTCCCGGGTCCCGGTGATCCGCAGGCGTCCGCGCAGCGAACCGCGCGGACTGGTGAACTCGACCAGATCGCCCTCGTTCACGCCGTGCGCCAGCGCCTCCCGGGCGGAGGTCTCCCTCCACCCACACCTCGGGTGCGGCGGCGTTGAGTTGCAGTACACGGCCGGTCTTGGTCCGGGTGTGGAAGTGGTACAGGGTGCGGCCCGTGTTCAGCTGCAAGGGGTACGCGTCGTCGGTCTCCTCGTGGGGCGGCAGATACTCGGCGGCCTTGAGGACCGCCCTGCCGTCCGGGTTGAACGCCCGGCACTCGGTCTCCGACACAGACGCGCCGGTGACCAGGTCCCTGCCGTACATCGAGGTCCTTCGGCCCCAGACGGCCGCGATTGACCCGGTCCGCCGCGCGGCCACGTACCCCGACGATCCGTCCGTCGGCGACGGCGATGTCCATCGCGTCCCCGTTGGAGTGCAGAAGCGACGCCGTGGGGACCCAGCGATCGACTTTCTCCGCCGTCATACCGGCTTCCAGGTACGAGTCGACGCGCGCCGGCCAGGCTTCGCCGCGGTCGTGCGGAGTGCGCTCGCCCCAGGGCTGGGCGATCCGGTCCACCTCGGACTGCATGTACGACCTTCAGGGTTTCGTGTCCGGGGCGACGCGTGCCCTTGAGTCCCGCGGGTCACCTGCCGCGGTTCGACCACGCCGATCCGTCAGAGGGGCAGGGGGTCAGAGGGGAAGCGGGCCAGAGGGCGTGCCGGGAGGTCAGAGCACCGAACCCGGGTCCTCCGGCCGGATGCGTCCGCGCCAGCCGCCGCTGTCTGCGCCACCACTCTCGACGTAGTCCTTGAAGCGCCGCAGGTCGCCCTTCACCCGCCGGTCGATCAGGCCCAGCGCGTCCGCGCCCTTCTCGGCCATGCCGGTGGGCTCGACGTCCATCGTGAGCTCCACCCGGGTGTGCATGTCGTCAAGGGGCTCGAAGCGGACCGAGCCGCGCTGCCGGGTCTCACCGTCGATGGACCGCCAGGTGATCCGGTCGTCCGCCAGCTGATCGACGATCTCCGTGTCGAACTCGCGGCGCACCCCTCCGATGCTGGTGATCCAGTGGTTGTGCCGGTCGTCGAGCTGCGTGACCTCGTCGACGCCCTCCATGAAGTTCGGGAACTCCTCGAACTGGGTCCACTGGTCGTAGGCCTTGCGCAGCGAGACCTCCACCTCGATGGCTTCCTTGACCGTGCTCATGGATCCTCCTCGCTCGGTTCTCGGCGGGGGCCGGCCGCGCTGGGCGGGCCGGCGCTCCCCCTGTGTGCAGAGCCCCGGGTACCCGGGAGAGCGATCTCAATCAGGCCGTCCGGTGGCCGGAGGAGAGAAGTGGGCGAGCCTGCGCCACACCGGGCCTCGGCGCCCGGCGGCCCGCGTTTCCTGGTACGGCCACCGGGAACTCGGACAGCCCGATACGCACATGCGTCGCCCCCCGTCACCGGCACGTCCGGGGCGAGGACACGAGGACTGACCGGGGTTCGCTCGAACCCTCGACACCGGAGCAGCCGTGAAAGCACTTGTGATCAACTGCACCCTCAAGGAATCCCCCGAGCCCTCCAATACCGAGGCGCTGGCGGATGTCGTGACCGAGCGGCTGTCCGAGCACGGGGTGGAGGTGGCGCCCGTACGGGCCGTCGACCTGGCCATCGCCCCCGGAGTGGTCACCGACGCGGGAGACGGCGACGCATGGCTCCGCGTCCACGATCAGCTCCTGGAGTCGGAGATCCTGGTCATCGCCTCTCCCACCTGGCTGGGCCGGCCGTCCTCGGTCGCCCAGCGCGTGCTGGAACGCATGAACGCGATGATGGCCGAGACGGACGACGCGGACCGGCCCGTCGCCTACAACCGTGTGGCCGGAGTGGTCGTCACCGGGAACGAGGACGGCGCCCACCATGTCATCAGCGAGATCTCGGGCGCGCTCGCGGACATCGGCTACACGATCCCCGGTCAGGCCTGGACGTACTGGCACCTCGGCCCGGGACCGGGCCCCGACTACCTGGAGGAGGAGCGCGGCCGGGACTGGGCCCACGACACCGGACGCGCCATGGCCGACAATCTCCACGGGGTCGCCGTGGCCCTCGCGGCACTGCCGCTGAAGGCGCCGGGCTGACGGGGACGCCGATGACCTCGGACTGTCGCATCGCCACCACCCGGACGCGCTACTGGGCCCCTCGGGGTGTCTATCCACCCCAGACCGACACGCGGCTGCTGCGGCGGGCGATGCACCGCGAGGCGATCACCGAACGGACGGACGTGCTGGATCTGGGCACGGGCAGCGGGCTGCTGGCGATAGAGGCGGCGCGGCGCGGCGGCCGCGTCACAGCCGTCGACATCTCCTGGCGGGCTCTCGCCGTCGCCTGGTTCAACGCCCTGCTGAACGGACGGACTCTACGTGTACGCCACGGCGACCTGGCCTCGGCGGTCCCCGGCCGCAGCTTCGATCTGGTGCTCGCCAACCCGCCCTACGTTCCGGCTCCGGGCCATGCTCCCCCGCGGGGGATCGCGCGGGCCTGGGACGCCGGTCCCGACGGCCGTCGGCTGATCGACCGTATCTGCGACAGCGCCCCGAGGGTTCTGCGGCCTGAGGGAACGCTGCTGATCGTGCACTCGCACCTGTGCGGCATCGACGCCACGCTCGCCAGCCTCGCGAGGGCCGGGCTGCGCGCGGAGGTCGTCGACCGTTTCCGCCTCCCCTTCGGGCGTGTGCTGCGCTCGCGCCTCGGCTGGATGCGTGAGCGGGGGCTGGCGGTCGGCGCTACGACGGAGGAGCTGGTGGTGATCCGTGCCGCACACGCCTGATCGGCCCCGGAGGATTCGCGTCCAGCGCGACGGCCCTCTGCTCATCGAGGGGCCGGTGGAAGTGGTGGACGAGAACGGCGAGGTGACCGCCTCTCATCGGTTCGCCGTCGCCATCTGCACCTGCCGCCGCAGCCGTATGTTCCCCTGGTGCGACACCAGTCATCGCCGCCGCGGCAGGCGACCCTGCGAAGGCGGGCCCGAAGGCGGGCCGGTATGAGCACCACCCGCCCGCGGCCCCCGCGCCGGCCACCGCCGCTGCCCGTGCCACGTGGCCCGCTGTCCGCATCCGTCACGGCCCTGTTGCGGGGTTCGGATCCGGGTGACTCCCCCTCCCCGGACCGCTGTTCCCCGTACGGCGACGATCTGCAACTCGCTCTCTACGTCCTCTATGAACTGCACTACGACGGCTTCCGGGATGTGCCCGACGACCTCGAGTGGGACGGTGCGCTGCTGGCCCGCCGTGCCGCGATCGAGCACCGCTTCCTGGGCGCGCTGCGCGAGGACGTGCCCGCCGACGGCGCCGACACGGCGGTGCGGGCGCTGGACGAACTCCAGACCGAACCGGTGGACGCATCCGGCAGCGTCTCGCACTTCCTCCGCGACCTAGGCAGCCTCGGGCAGCTGCGTGACTACGCGGCCCTGCGCTCGCTCTACCACCTCAAGGAGGCGGATCCACACGCCTGGGTCATCCCCCGGCTGCACGGCCGGGCCAAGGCGGGCATGGTCGCGGTCGAGTTCGACGAGTTCGGAGCGGGCCGTGCCGATGAGATCCACGCCGAACTGTTCGCCGATCTCATGGCGGACCTGGAGCTGAACACGGCGTACGGGCACTACGTCGACGCCGCTCCGGCCGAGATGCTCGCCACCGTCAATCTGATGTCCCTGTTGGGTCTGCATCGGTCGCTGCGCGGCGCGCTCGTCGGGCACTTCGCGACCGTCGAGGTGACGTCGTCCCCCGCGTCGCGCCGGCTCGCGGAAGCGATGCGCCGCGTGGGCGCCGGGCCGGCGGCCGTGCGGTTCTACACCGAGCACATCGAGGCCGACGCGGTCCACGAACAAGTCGTACGGCAGGACGTCGTCGACGGTCTCCTGGAGGAGGAACCGGGCCTGGAGGCGGACGTGGTCTTCGGGATCCGCGCGACCACGTACCTGGAGGACCGCTTGGGGGCCGGGCTGCTGGCGGCCTGGCGGACCGGTTCGACGGCACTGCGCCCAGCGGCGCCGGTGGGCTGAGCCCGGCACAGGAGTACCGGTCGGCCGACGTGTGCCACTTGTGGGGGACGCCTCTGCGGTGTCCGGCTCCACGATAGGCGGGACGAGGGCGGGGAACCCGGCCCCCATGGGTGTGCATCGTGACGAGGCTCCGGTTCTGGAAGCGCTGGCCCGCTATCACGACTCCGGCGAGTTCGGCTTCGCTCCCCCGGGCCACAAGCAGGCACGGGGCGCGGATCCGCGCGCCCGCGCGGTGCTGGGCGACGCCGTCTTCCTCGGGGACGTCCTGGCCAACGGCGGACTGGACGACCGGCACGCCCGCAGCCGGGTACTGGAGCGAGCCGAGGATCTGATGGCGGACGCGGTGCACGCCGAGCACACGTACTTCTCGACCTGCGGCAGTTCCCTCTCCGTGAAGGCCGCGATGCTGGCGGTGACCTGCCCGGGCCACCGACTGCTCGTCGGACGGGACGCCCACAAGTCGGTCATCGCCGGGCTCATCCTGTCCGGCGTCGAACCGGTCTGGGTGGATCCGCAGTGGGACGCCGCCCGGCACCTGGCCCACCCGCCCGCCGCGACCGCCTACGACGAGGCGTTCACCGCCCATCCCGACGCCGACGGTGCTCTCGTGACCAGCCCCACGCCCTACGGCGCCGCGGCCGACCTGACGGGCATCGCCGAGGTCTGTCACCGCCGTGGTAAGCCCCTCATCGTGGACGAGGCATGGGGTGCGCACCTGCCCTTCCACGACGACCTTCCGTCCTGGGCGATGGACGCGGGCGCCGACATCTGCGTGACCAGCATCCACAAGATGGGCAGCGGGCTGGAGCAGGGCTCGGTCTTCCACCTCCAGGGCGATCTCATCGACCCCGTCGAGCTGGCCTCACGGGCCGATCTCCTCGGCACGACCAGCCCCAACGTCCTGATCTACGCGGGCATCGACGCCTGGCGACGCCAGATGGTGCAGCACGGCCACGAACTCATGGGCCGGGCACTGGAGTTGGCGGCACGCACCCGCAAGTCCATCGAAGGCATCGACGGGTTCCACGTCAACGACGCCGACGACTTCTGCGGTCCCTCCCTCGCGGCGGACTTCGACCCGCTCCCCGTCGTCATCGACACCACCGCCCTGGGCACCAGCGGCTATCGGGCGGCCGACTGGCTGCGCGCCCACCACCGCATCGACATCCACCTCAACGACCACCGTCGCATCGGCGCCCAGCTCACCCACGCCGACGACGAGGAGACCGCCGAACGCCTCGTCGCCGCGCTGCGCGATCTCGCCGCCCACGCCACCGATCTGCGCAACGCGCCCCCGGTCTTCGTCCCGCCCCCGTCCGACCTCCGGCTGGAGCAGGTACGGCTGCCCCGGGACGCGTACTTCGACCGCCACACGGATGTCCCCGTCGCCGAGGCCGCCGGCCGGACCGCAGCCGAGATGATCACTCCCTACCCGCCCGGCATCCCCGTCGCCCTGCCCGGCGAACGCCTGACGCAGCCGGTGCTGGAGTACCTCACGACAGGCGTACGGGCGGGAATGTTCCTCCCGGACGCGGCCGACCGGAACCTGGACACGGTGCGGGTCGTCGAGGAGGACACGGGCGACTGAAGGCGAACCCGGACAGCGAGTGGCGGTCGGCCGGCGAGAGCGTCACTCGAAAACCGGTGGAACAGCGCCGCTGTGCGCAACTACCGTGCGGCTGAGCCCCAGTTGTCCAGGCAAGGACGTGCCGTTGTACACCGTGTGAGACCTCCCGAGCGCTGATTTGTCGCGCGTCGCGCCCATGTGCGCGCCGCGCCGCCTTTTGCTGCGGACTTCTCACTGAGATCGGTGTACCTCTGTGCTCAATAGCTGGGTGGTCATGCCCACCTGCCTGCCGCTTGTCATCCGCCGTTGCCACGGCTGCGCGTCCGAGCGCTTCCGGGCGAACGGCAAGTTTCGCGTCAACGCACACCACAAACTGCTCGACGCCTGGCTCCTGGTGCTCTGCACCGTTTGCGGGGACACGGCGAAGCTCACGGTCCTTGAGCGGATGAACGTCCGCTCCGTACGGCTCGACCTGCTGGACCGCATGCACGACAACGACCCTGGCCTGGCGGGCGAGTTGCTCCAGGATCCGCTCCTGCGCCGCCGTAACCGCATCGCCCTCGACTGGGACGACGCCTGGCGTCTCGACACCGGCGGATCGGATCGTCCGGACCACGAGGTGATCGACGTCGCGGTCCGCTTCGCGGCGCGGATTCCGGTCCGGCCGGTGCGGCTGATCGCTGAAGGGTGCGGTCTTTCGCGGGCCGAGGTGGAGCGGTTGATCACGGAGGGGAAGCTCGTGTCGGCCGTCCGGCTGAGCAGCAGGCTCTCCGGCGACTTCACCTTCACGCTCAAGCGCTGAGCCGGACGACCCTGAGCAGGAGGAATGCCCTTGGGCGGGACTCGCCCTGCCCGGGGGCATTCCCATGACCACGCAGTCCGCGCGGTGCTCGGCATCGTGCTCACTCCGGTCTTCGCCGTGGCGTCCACTGCCCCGGTCACCGATCGCGATCAAGATTCACCTCTGAGATGGTGAGACCGGATGCGAAGCGACCCACCACCGAGCGCGACGACAGGTTTCCCAGAGTCAGCAGGAGGGATGGTGTCGATGAAGGCATTCGTGATGAAGGAAATCGGACGCGTTGCCTTCATGGAGAAGCCCGATCCCGAACCGGGACCGGGCGACGCCGTGATCCGGGCCACCCGAGCCCTCATCTGCACCTCCGACTCCCATACCGTCGCCGGCGGAATCGGCCCTCGGGAGGATCTGACACTGGGGCACGAAGCGGTGGGCGTCGTGCACGCTGTGGGAAGCGAAGTGAAGGAATTCAAGCCCGGTGACCGTGTGCTGGTCGGCGCCATCACCCCCGACTGGGGTGATCGCGCCGCGCAGAACGGATTCCCGTCCCAGTCCGGTGGACCCCTCGGCGGCTTCAAGTTCGCGAACATCAAGGACGGCGTCTTCGCCGACTTCTTCCATGTGAACGACGCCGACGCCAATCTCGCGAAGATACCCGAGGACATCAGCGACGACGTGGCGGTCTACTGCGCCGACATGATGTCCACCGGGTTCATGGGCGCAGAGAAGGGCGACATCCCGATCGGCGGCACGGTCGCCGTGCTGGCGCAGGGACCGGTGGGACTGATGGCGACGGCAGGGGCCAGACTCAACGGCGCCGGCCTGGTCATCGGGGTCGAATCGGTTCCCCAGCGTCAGAAACTCGCCCGCATGTACGGCGCCGACGAGATCGTCGACTTCTCTAAGGAGGACGTCGCCGAGCGCACGGAAGAGCTCACACAGGGCCAGGGAGTCGATACCGCCATCGAGGCCCTCGGCGCGGACGGGACCTTCCAGACCGCCGTCAGAATCACGAAGCCCGGAGGCACGATCTCCAACATCGGCTATTTCGGATCCGGGGAATTCGTACGCATTCCGCGCGTCGAATGGGGCGTCGGAATGGCCGACAAGACGATCGCGACGGGACTGTGCCCCGGCGGCAGACTCCGAATGGAGCGGCTGCTGCGGGTGTTGGGGTCGCACCGCGTCGATCCCTCGCACATGACCACCCATACGTTCGCCTTCGACGAGATGGAGCGGGCCTTCGAGGTCGCCGACAAGAAACTCGACGACGTGGTCAAGGTGTTGATCACCTTCTAGGTCGATCACCGTCCAGGTCGCATCACGGGCAGGCCGCTGTTCCGGATCTTGGAGGCGAGGCGTCATGGACGATCTCGGTACGCCGTTCAGGCCGCTCCAACGACGCGACGGATACCTGCCGTTGGAGGACCTCGGCCTCATCGGGGACGGTGCGACCGCCGCACTTGTCGGTCTGGACGGTTCCATCCCGTGGCTCTGCCTGCCGAGGTTCGACTCGGAACCGCTGTTCTGCGGTCTGCTGGACCACGCACGCGGCGGGCACTTCACCGTGGCGCCGCAGGACCTGACGGAGGCCCGGCAGCGCTACGAGCCCGACACCGGCGTCCTGGTCACCGAGTTGCGGTGCGCCACCGGGGTGGTGCGTCTGACCGACGCGCTCGTCGTACGGTCCGGCGCCGATCTCACCGACGACGCGCCGGCCGGCCGGAGCGAACTCGTCCGGTCGGCCGTCGTCCTGGACGGGCACGTCCGACTGCGCGTGGAGGTGGAACCGCGCGGCGGCGGGCGGACCAGGGCTCTGTTCAGCGGGCTCGAACTGCGCCCCGCGCGGCGTCCGGACCTCCGCCTGCACATCCGCGCCAACCGTCCCGTCACCGGCGCGCACACCACCCATGACCTGGCGCAAGGAGAGCGACTCGACGTCGTACTGTCCTGGGGCCGCTTCCACCGCCACCACCGGTTCGACGCGGACGCGATGCTGCGGGACACCGCCGACGCGTGGCGGCGCTGGATGAAGCACTTCGACTACGCCGGTCCCCAGGAGGAGTTGGTCCGGCGTTCGGCGATCACCTTGAAGATGTGCGACGACTGGGCCAGCGGCGCGCTCGTCGCGGCGCCCACCTCGTCCCTGCCCGCGCCGATCGGCGGCATCCGCAACTGGGACTACCGCTACGCCTGGATCCGCGACGCTGCCTTCGCCGTGTTCGCGCTGCGCCGCATCGGCTTCGGAAACGAGGCGGACGCCTTCCTCGGCTGGGTCCTCGACGCCTTCGAGCAGAGCCCTGGACCACGGATCATGTACGACCTCGACGGCCTCCCGGTACCCGACGAGGTCGAGGACCCCGAGTTGGAGGGGTACCGCCGCTCCGCCCCCGTGCGCTGGGGCAACGGCGCGACCGACCAGCGTCAGCACGACGTGTACGGCGAGATCCTGGACTGCGCCGGCCAGTGGCTGCGCACCGGCAAGGAGGTCCAGCCCGCGCTGTGGGGCGGCCTCGCACGGCTGGCCGACAGCGCGGAGCAGGCGTGGCGCCGGCCCGACCAAGGGATCTGGGAGGTCCGTAGCGAGGGCCGGGTCTTCACGTACTCGGCGGCGATGTGCCAGGTGGCCCTGGACCGGGCGGCGACCATCGGCGGGCAGCTCGGCCTGCCCGGACGGGTCGCACACTGGCGGCAGTCGGCCGACCACCTGCGCCGGCGCATTCTGGACCAGTCCTGGGACGAGGACGCGCGGACGCTGAGCGCCCATCTCGACGGCGGCGGCGCCCTGGACGCCAGCCTGCTGGCGCTTCCGCTGCGTGAGGTAGTCCCCGCGGATCACCCGAGGATGGCGGCGACCTGTGCGGCCGTCGCCGAGCGCCTCTCGGCCGGCGACGGCCTGCTCTACCGCTATCTGCACGAGGAGTCACCCGACGGGCTCGCGGGCGACGAGGGCGCCTTCGTCCTGTGCAGCTTCTGGCTGGTCGACAACCTGACGGCCCAGGGCCGGGTCGACGAGGCCGAGGAGCTGTACGCCTCGCTGTGTGCCCGTGTTAGCCCGCTCGGTCTGCTGTCGGAGCAGATCCACCCGTCCACAGGAGAGTTCATGGGCAACTTTCCCCAGGCATTCAGCCACATCGGGATCATCGCCAGCGGTGTCAACCTCGCACGGGCGAGGGCACGAGCGGAGGTCACTTCATGATCAACCATCTCGCCGTCCTCGGTGGGACGGGCGACCTCAGCGCACGTTTCCTGCTGCCGGCCCTGGCGGCTCTGCGGGCGGCGGGACGCCTCGACGACGGCTTCCGGTTGACGGCCGCCAGCCGCGAGGACTGGGACAGCGCACGGTTCCGGCAGTGGGCGGCCACGCAGCTCGACCGCCACGGCGGCACCTGCCCGGCCGACGCCCGGCAGGCGATCGTGGATGCCTCCCGCTACCAGCGGGCCGACGTCACCGACCCCTCCGACGTCTCGGCGCTCATCGCCACGGACGACCCCCTCGCCGTCTACCTCGCGCTTCCGCCTGCGCTGTTCCCCGCCGTGGTGACCGCCCTGCACCGGGCGGGCCTGCCGCAGGGCAGCCGGATCGTGCTGGAGAAGCCGTTCGGTGAAGAACTGGCCGACGCGGTGGCGTTGAACCGGCTGCTGGCCGGCACCCTGCCGGAGGAGTCGGTGTTCCGCGTCGACCACTTCCTGGCGATGACGACCGTCCAGAACGTACTCGGCAGCAGGCTCGCCAACCGCGTCCTCGAACCGATCTGGAACAGCACCCACATCGCCGAGGTGGACATCGTCTGGGACGAGACCCTCGCCCTGGAGGGCAGGGCCGGCTACTACGACGGTGTCGGCGCGCTCAAGGACATGCTCCAGAACCATCTGCTGCAACTGCTCTGCCTGGTGGCCATGGAACCGCCGATCACCCTCGGCGAACGCGATCTGCGCGACCGCAAGGTCGATGTGCTGCGGTCGATCCGGCCGCTGTCCGACGACGACGTCGTACGCCGTACCCGCCGCGCCCGCTACCTCGCGGGGCGGATCGGCGACCGGGACGTCCCCGCGTACGCCGAGGAGGAGGGTGTCGACCCCGGGCGGCTGACGGAGACCTTCGCCGAGGTCGAGCTGGAACTGGACAGCTGGCGCTGGTCGGGCACGACCTTCCGGCTCCGTTCCGGTAAGGCTCTCGCGGCGGACCGCAAACACGTGGCCGTGCACTTCCGCGCCGTGCCGCATCTGCCTTTCGGACACGGCGGAGAGGCACTGCCCAACTCGCTGTACTTCGGACTCGAACCGGAGGGTCTGACCCTGGACGTCACCGGCATCGGATCGAAGACCCACACCTTCGTCCCGCTCGAACTGGCGGCGCAGATGGATCCGCCCGAACTACCCGCCTACGGCAGGCTCCTGCTCGACGTCCTGAACGGCGATCCCGCCCTGTCCATCCGCGGTGACGAGGCCGAGGAGGCGTGGCGGGTCTTCGAGCCCGTGATGTCCGCCTGGTCGAGGGGCGTCGTACCGCTCGACGACTACCGGGCCGGTTCGGACGGGCCGGTGCCGGACGGTGGTCCGCGTCCCGCTCGGCGGGCGGCCACCGCGCGTCCCCGGGGAGCGCCGTGACCTCGCGAGGCGCTCGGTCACGCGGCCCGTGCATCGTGGTGATGGGGGTATCCGGCACCGGCAAGACCACGGTCGCCCGTCTGCTCGCGCAGCGCTTGTCCGTCCCTTTCGCGGAGGCGGACGAGTTCCACTCGCCGGGCAACATCGCCAAGATGTCCGCGGGAGTCCCGCTCGACGACTCGGACCGCCGGCCCTGGTTGCAGGCCATCGGCCGGTGGCTGCACGAGCACGCCATGACGGGCAGCGGCGGTGTGGTGACCTGCTCGGCGTTGAAGCGGCACTACCGTGACACGCTCCGCGAGGCCGCGCCCAGTGTCTTCTTCCTCCATCTGACGGCGGGTGAGGAGGTGCTGGCGCAGCGGATAGGCCATCGCACCGGGCACTTCATGCCGGGGTCGCTCCTCGCGTCGCAGCTGGCGACCCTGGAGCCTCTCGCTCCCGACGAGTCAGGAGCCGTACTGGACGCCGGACCGCCTCCCGACACGGTCGCCACCCGTGCGGTGGCCCTGCTGCCGCGGCCGACCGAGTCGGCCCACGAGTGACCACCGTGCCCGGCGCTACCGCGTTCCCTCGCGGAAGACCACGACCGGGCAGGCTGCGTGCTGGGCACAGTGCTGGGCGACCGACCCCAGCAGCAGTCCGGAGAAACCTCCGAGTCCCCGGCTGCCGACCACCAGCAAGGACGCCCCATGGGCGGCGTTGAGCAGCACGCTCGCGGGAGTGCCGTAGCGCACGGCGGTCCGTACCTCCACCGGTGGCCGGGATCCCACGACGTCCTCGACGGCGGCTTCGAGTTCCTGGCGTGCCCGGGCCTCCAGGGCGCCTTCGTCGCTGCTGGACGGCGGCAGCCAGGCGAGCGATCCGTGGAACTGAGGGATGTCCCAGGCCGTCACGGCCTCGACCGCACCACCGGTCAGTTCCGCCTGCCGCACCGCCCAGCGAAGGGCCCGCTTGGACGAGTCCGAACCGTCCACCCCCACGACGATGCGCCCTGTCTCCGCGCGCTGGTCACCCACGCTTCCTCCTCAGCTCGACGCCGGGCCCGGACTCCAGCGTCGTCCCGACCGCACCGCACCCGCAGCCCGGGCGGTCCGGACGGGCGCGCGGGCCGACCGAGCGTCAGGACAGCCGGGTGAGTCGGGTCACGAGCACGGTGGCGTCATCCGCGGAGTCTGCGGGGCGTACGGCGATGAGCGCGTCGCAGATCTCGTCCAGGGGTGTCTCCGTGTTGTGCACCGCACGGCGGAGCATGGCGATCCCCTGGTCGAGGTCCAGGAAGCTGCTGCGGTCCTCGATCATGCCGTCGGTGTAGAGGACGAGCAGGCTTCCCGACGGGACGGCGTACCGGACGCTCTCGTACACGTGGTCGAGCCCCATGCCCAGGGGCGGCCCGGGGTCGGCCGCCAGGATGTCCGCCGACCCGTCCGGGCGGACCAGCAGGGGCGGTGGGTGCCCGGCCAGTGCGAGCCGGAGGTCTCCGGTGGCCCCGTCATGGACAGCGCAGACACAGGTGGCGGGCAGGTCGTTGTCGGCCTCGTCCTCCAGCCCGTCCAGGCGGGTCAGGAGCTGGCCGGGTTCCAGACCCACGGCCAGCAGGGCGCGAGCGGAGGAGCGGTAGCGGCCCATGGCCGCGGCGGCCGCCAGTCCGTGTCCCATGACATCGCCGACGGTCAGCCCGACACGGCCGCCGGGCAGTCGGACGGTGTCGTACCAGTCGCCGCCGGCCAGGGTCCCGTCCTGGGCGGGGAAGTAGCGGTACGCCGACTCGGCCCAGGGGATGTCCGGCAGGCGTGCGGGCAGCAGACGGCGCTGGAGGACCAGGGTGGCCAGTCTTTCCCGCCGGTAGAGCAGGGCGTTGTCGAGCGCCATGGCGGCGCGAGCGGCGATGTCGCGCAGGGTGAGCACGTCGTCGGCGTCGAAGCCGCCGGGTCGGGAGAAGGTGATGGCGCCCAGAACATGTCCGGCGGCCGGCAGCGGCAGCGCGATTGCGTGGTGCGGCTGCTCCCGGTCGTCGTCGACGCGGAAGTGGACCGCATCGGCCGAGCGGATGCACTCACCGACCGGGGCCGATGCCGCACGGGCCTGTGGCAAGTCCCGTTCCGGTGCGGCGGGCCCGCTGCCCGCGGCGGCGCTCAGCGGGTGGACGCGCGGACCGGCAGCGCCGTCCGCGCCGCGCTCCTGCGGCCGGGTGCGCATCCGCGGGTCCGGGTCCCGCTGAACGGCCTCCTCCAGGAGGTCGACGGTGACGGTCGAGGCGAACGCCGGGGTGCAGACCGCCAAGAGCCTGGACGCCACGCTCGCCACGTCCAGCCCCTGGCTGAGACCGGCGCTGATCCGGCTGAGCAGGTCCAGCCGGCGCTGGTGCCGCGCGGTGTCCAGCAGCTCCGCCCTCGTGCCGCCCAGGTCGTGCACGACACCGGCCTGGCCCACGACGTTGCCGTCGGCGTCCCGGAGCGGGAAAAGGGTTCCCACGGCGGCGTACGGTGTGCCGTCGGGTCTGATCGCGGCCACGTGCAGGTTGTCGATCGTCTCGCCGGCGTCGGTCACACGGCGCACCATCGCCTCGTACGCCCGTGGATCGGGGAGATCGAGGACGTCCAGGATGCTGCGGCCCAGGTGTGCCTCGACGGGCAGTCCGTTGAGTCGCGCCAGGGCGTCGTTGATGAAGCGGTATCGCAGGTCCCTGTCGAGGACGGCCAGGCCGATCGGTGAGGAACGCAGAAGAAGACCGGTTGCCTCGGGATCGCACCAGTCGGTCTCCTGTGCGCCGTGAACCGCTACGGCCAACAGACCCGCACCGGCTTCGAGCGGTACCGGCACGGCACGCCACCGGACGCTGCGACTCCTGCCGTCGAAACAGCGCATCCAGTCCGTGCGGACCCCACCGCCGGCGCGGACCAGCCGATCGACGAGCGTCCGTCCGTCGGCGGCAGGGCCGTCCACGAGTACGGCCAGATCGCAGCCGACGATCTCGGTGGCGGGGTGGCCGGTCAGCGCCTCCGCCTCGGAACTCCACAGGCTGATCCGGCCCGCCGGGTCGACGAGCGCGATGGCCAGGCCGTCATCACCGCCTACCGTGCGCCGTCCTCCCGGCACGACATGCTCCCCTCACCAGCCGAAGCCCCCACTCCCGGCCCGGGTCGGGCACCCCCTCACGTTATGGGCCCCACCTCCGATTCTTCCGGGAGAGGCATGAAGTGCCACCCGGAGGAGGGACTCGGCCCGACGGCACCCCTCCGGAGGTGACTCTTCACGCGAAGGCGGGCCTCGGATGGCAATACGTCTGAGCCGCGTCCATGTGGGGAACACGGGGTGAATGAGCGAATACGAGGTTCCGCAAGGCGACGGACAGCCCGTGGAGGTGTACCTGGACCTCCTGCGTATCCGGATGGACACAGAGGACTACCGGCTCCTGCTGCGTGTGGTGGAACCGGTCCTCAAGGCGATCGACGAGGAACGCCTCTCCACCCTCGACTTCGCGCTCGACTCGGGCGGCGACGAGCTGCCCCAGCAGATCCGGGACGAGGCCGCTCTGGTCATCGCCACCGCCGTCACGGGCCGCCTGGACAACGAACTGGTCGAGATCGATGTCGATGACACCGGCCCGGTGCGGATCGTCACCGACGCGACCACCGCCTCCGACCCCGATCGCCTCGGTGAGATCGCCGACTACATCAGGGAACGGCACAGGCAGACGGAGGAACTGCGCGGCATCGCCGAGGTGAGCGGGTTGCCCACGGACTTCTGAGCGGCAGTCCGAGCGCCCCAGGGGGCCGGCCCTCAGGACACGGCCGACTCCCCGGTTCAGGCGTGGTCGAGCCCCGTGGCGGTCTCCCAGGCGAATCCGTCCGGATCTGTGAAGGAGGCCCCGGTACTGCCCAGGATCACGCGGTGCGAGCCCGAGCCATCGGTGGGGACGCCGAGGTCCTTGGCCAGACCGCGGCGCTTGTAGAGCGCCAGCTTGACGGGGCTTGACCCGTCGGCGGCGAACTCGGCGTACTTGCCGCCGAAGCTCCTGGCCACGGTCATGCCCTGGCCGACGTAGAACTGCTTGCCCGCCTTCACGTCCTCGACGCCCAGCAGCAGGACGACCTCGTCGATCTCTCGGGTGGCCGGGCCGGTGTCCTTCTTCGCCGAGGTCGCGACCTTGCAGATGGTGCCGTCGGGTGCCTGGACGACGCCGCCGTAACCCCAGAGGGACTTCGTGGCGGGCTTCAGGACCGTGGCGCCGGCGTCGACGGCGGCGCCCAGGAAGCTGTCGACGGTGGCCGGTCCGGACACGGTGAGTGCGAGGGTGAAGCCGCGGAATCCGGTGGAGTGCGCCTCGGACGCCCGCAGCCGGACGTACCGGTCCACTCCGAAGGCGGTGTAGAAGCGGCGGGCGGCCTCGATGTCGGTGACCTCGAGGGTGACGGATGCGAGGGACGTGGTGGATGCGGTGGTTTCCATGTCCTTCACGCTAGGTGCGGCCCGGCGGCCGGGGCTTCTCGATTCCTGACCGGTCTCGTCGGTTGCGGACGCGGACGGGTGGACCGGGGCGGCCCGGGGCACGGTTGAAGAGGCCGACCCGCGTCGGCCGCCGAGTCCGCGTCGCGGCCCGGGCGGTGGGCCGGGAGGAGGTGTACCTGGATGGAGTCAGGAACGGGCGGGCGGCCTGCAGGGCTGTTCGTCGGCCTGTGCACCTTGGACGTCATCCAGCTCGTCGATCACGTCCCCGGTCCCGATGAGAAGCTCGCCGCCTCCGAACAGACCGTGGCCGCCGGCGGCCCCGCCGCGAACGCCGCCGTGACCTTTGCCCACCTGGGTGGCACGGCCGGGCTGCTCACCGCCATCGGCTCCCACCCGTTGGCCCTCGCGGTCACGGCCGACCTGGACCGGGCCGGTGTGACCGTTTCGGACCTGGCACGAGACTCGGCCGAGCCTCCCGCCGTCTCCTCCATCCTGGTCACCGCCTCCACCGGACAGCGCGCGGTCGCCTCGACCAACGCCACCGCGCACCGGCTCTCCCCACCCGAGGATCTCGACGCGCTGGTGGACGCCTGCGACATCGTCCAACTCGACGGCCACCACATGGAACTGGCCACGGCAGCCGCCCGCGCCGCGCGTGCCGCCGGCCGTGTCACCGTCCTCGACGGCGGGAGCTGGAAGGCGGGCACGCAGAACCTGCTGCCGTGGATCGACGTGGCCGTCTGCTCCGCCGACTTCCACCCGCCGGGGACCCGCACCCCCTCCGACACCCTGCGCTTCCTCCGGCAGCAGGGGTCGCCTGGACTGCTGTCACGCAGGGCGAAAGGCCCATCGAGTGGGCCGGTCCCGACGGCGGTGGGACGGTCGAGGTGCCCTCCGTGCCGGTGGCGGACACGCTGGGCGCCGGGGACATCCTGCACGGATCCCTGACCCATCACCTCGCCGCCCACCAGCGGCGGTTGACCACGCAGGGCTTCGTGCAGGCCCTGCGGGCCGCCGCGCTCGTGGCCTCCCGGGCGTGTGCGTCGTTCGGCACCCGGACCTGGATGCTCTGACGCACCGTAGGGCCACTTGGTGAGGCGGCTGGGGAGTCGTGTGGGGTGTCGACAGGGCCACCCGTTCATCGGGTGTCCAGGCCCAGGGACGGGGCGGGTCGCGGGCGGCAGGATTCATGGCGTCGGAAACGAAGCGACGAAGAATCCACCAACGGACTTTCGGGGGACCCCCGATGAACGAGACCTTCGCCAGGCGCCTGACGGGGCTCGCCGGCATCGGCACCGCCACCGCGCTGATCATCGAGGTGCCGCTGTACTTCCTCTACTCCGGCCCGCCGCCGGACTCCAACGTCCTGGCCAGGCTGCTGATCGCGCTCATCGCGCTGGCGTTCCTGATCGTGTTCGTGACGGCGTTCCGCGAACTGGTGAAGCGGGTGAACCCGGCCTACGAGTGGGTGGGTTCGATGGCCTTCGCCGGCGGACTGGTCTACGCGACGGTCACCCTGGTCTCCAGCGGGCTGGAAGCCGGCGCGGTCATCGCCGCCGACCATGCCATCGATCCGACCATCACCGTCAGCGGGACGTACATCCTCTACGGATCGATCGGACGTCTGCTGCTGGCCCTGTTCCTGGCCTCGGTGGGGTGCGCCATCTCCCGTACGCATCTGCTGCCCCGCTGGACCAGCCGCTCCGCCCATGCCCTGGCCGGTCTCAATCTCCTGTTCGTGCCGTCCCTGTTCTTCGGCAACACCCCCGCGAACTTCTACGCGGCGAACGGCTGGGGCACCACCGCCCTGATGGGCGCGATCCTCAGCTACTGGCTGCTCGCCCTGGGCATCTCCCTCTACCGCGGCACCACCCGGCGTACGGCGGCGGCCGAGGCGACGCCGGTGCGGCACTGACACACCCTCATACTCGGATGGCGCGCCCGGCCAGACGCCGGGCACGCCATCCGACATGCGAGCGGTGCTGTGGTCAGGCCAAGGGACGGGCACCCCACGCGTTCTGGAGGCCGACCGAACGTCCTCCCCCAGAACGCCGTGCGTCCTCGGACGTTGCCTGTGGCGGAACGGGCCGCGGGTGGCCGGTCAGTGTTCCTGGAGTACGGAGAGTACGTTTCCGGCGGGGTCGGTGAACCAGGCGATGGCCGCGGGGCCGCCGTTGCCGACTCGGACAATGCCCTTCTCGTCATGCTCGAATCCGGGGTAGCGCTCCAGGGTCACACCGCGCCGCTGCAATTCGTCCACGGCGGCCTCGATGTCGTCCACCGGGAAGTTGAGGATCGTGAAGCTCGCGGGGGTGTGCGTCTCCTTGGGATAGACGAAGACCTGCGTGCCGCCACCGAGTCTGAGGGTGAGCATGCGCATGTCTCCCTCGCCGGTCTCCTCGACCCGGAGGCCGAGAGTCTCACCGTAGAAGCGGGAGGCCTCGCCGAGGTCGTCGACCGAGAAGCCGCTGAAGGCCTGCGACTGTCCGAGCATGCCGTGTGTTCTCCTTCATGGGTGAACCGTCCTGAGGCTTCTGACACTTCAGGGCACACCACGCGCGCCACCGGTCCGGCGCCCGCCACGCGGACGGCGCCCGGATGGTCGTGCGTCGTTCACCCTCCCGAACGCCCTCACTGACGTTCTCGGTCGCCGACCGGCCGTCGGCTGCCTGCTCCACGCACGGCCCGAGTCGTCTCTTCGGCGTCGTCACCACCGTGCTGCTGCCGGTCTTCGCCACCGTCCTCGCCGTGGAACCGCTCGCGGTGTGGCTGCGCCGGGTGGTGCGCTGACGGACGCCGCCCGACGGGATGTGTGCCGTTCCGCCGTCACCTGGGGCGATACCGTCACCCCATGGCTGACGTGCGGTTGACGACCTCCTCCTATCTCGTCCTCGGGATCATCGACAAGCTGGGCGAGGCGAGTGCGTACGACGTGAAGGGGGAGGCGGCGCGGACGGTGGCGCCGTTCTGGTCGGTGCCGCACGCGCAGGTGTACGCGCAGTGCGATCGGCTGCTGGAGGCGGGGCTGTTGACGCAAGTGCGGCAGGAGAGCGGGCGCAACCGACGGGTGCTGGCGCTGACGGACCGGGGGCGTGCCGCCCTTCGGGAGTGGCTCGGGGATCCGGAGTTCGTCCCCGTGGAGGCGAGGGAGCGGGGCATCCTCAAGCTGTGGTTCGGGGGGCGGCCGGACGTGCTGGCGCCGGTTCAGGTGGACGAGCACCGGCGTGCCCTGCGGTCGTACGAGGAACTCGCCGACGAGGTCGGGGAGTTGCTGACCCCCGGGCAGCGCGAGGCACTGGAGTTCGGCATCCGCTATGAGCGCATGATGGTCGACTTCTGGGCCTGGGTGCGGCAGCGGGAGGACCGCACATCCACGGATTCCTGACGACTTCCGACCGCCACGGACCGTTGACCTCGGCATTGGTCACCTCTACCTTCTCGATAGTCCAGTCTGGACTATCGGTTCGGCCGTGATTCGGCCATGAGCAGGAGGTCACCGTGGGCCGTCCGACGAGCAGTACCTGGCGCCGCGGCGCCACGATCGCGGTGACCGTCATGTGCGTCGCGTATGCGCCGGTCGCGATGACCGAACTGTGGCCGTACGCGAGCCCCGGTGCGCCCGCGTTCGGCGAGTGGCTGATGTCCCGGCTCGTCTCGCCGCGCTATGTCACGGATGCGCTGGCCACCCGTATCGAGCCCTATCGGCACAGCCTGGTGCCGATGATCGTGCACTCGGTGCTCGGCGGCCTGCTGATGCTCCTGGGGCCCGCACAGCTGCTGACGGCGGCCGGGCGGCGGATTCGGCTGCACCGCGTGCTCGGTGTGGTGTTCGCGGTGACGGTGTACGCCTCGATGGCGGGCGCCGGACTGTATCTGGCACGCACCGCGCCCGAGGACGCCTTCAGCGGGGCGGTGTTCTGGATCGTGCTCGCCACCATCCTGGTGGGCACCGTGATGAGCGTGACCTTCGGCATCCTGGCGGCCGTCGGCGGCTTCCCGGACCTGCACCAGCGCTGGATGCTGCTCTGCTACGGCTTTCTGCTGACCGCTCCCCTGCTGCGTCTGGAGTGGGGCGGTCTGCCGTTGCTGTTGCCGGGACTGTCGATGGCCGAGATCAACCAGGTGGCGATCATGCATCTGGGGTCGGTGGTCGCGTTCGGCGCGCTGATCGCCTCGCGTTCGCTCGACCGGCGCCGGGCGGTCGACGGGGTGTCCGGGTCGTGGGCCCCGCTGCCGGTGCTCGTCGCGGCTCACCTGGCCGGCGCCGCCGCTCTGGCCTGGATCGTGTACGCGTACCTGGAGTTCGGGGCGGTGGGGCACCGCCTGCTGGCCGGCTACCTGCTGCCGTACGCCGTCACCTACGCCGTCATGGCCGTCAGCGCTCGGCGCGCGGCGCGGCAGGGGCGGAGCTGGGCCCGGGAGGAGTGGCGGCTGCACCTGACGGCGCTGTGCCTGGCGCCCGTGCTGTCGGCCGGTGCGACCCCGGTCTTCGAGCGCACCCTCGGCCTCGACCACCACACGGCACTGGCCGCCGGCCTCGCCGTCGGCTGCGGTGTCCTCGCCACCGCGGCGACCGCGGTGGTGAGCCTGCGCGTGATGTACGCCCGTGAGCTGCGCAAGCGATCGACCACGGCCCCGGCCGCGCCGGCCTCCCGCGTCTCGTCCCCCGTCTCATAGCGGCGGGGTGCCGCGCGACCGCCCGCCGCGGTAGGCGGCCACCGGTCCGCCGTGCGACCCCGGGTCCCCGCACGTTCCCAAGCCCCGGTACGTCCCCAGGCCCGCACGCTCCCAAGCTCCCGTACGTCCCCAAGTCGCCGCACGTTCCCAGGTCCCCGCACGTTCCCAAGTCCGCGCTCCTCCCCAGTCGCTCCTCCCAGTCCCCCACCCGAAACGGAAACCTCATGGCACAGGCATCCGACGTCCCCGCCCGCGCAGCCTCCGGTGGGCGCCCGCTCTCGGCCGGCGCGGCCATGCTGGCCACCGCGGTGGCGGTGACCGGCCTGCTCGTCGGCGGGCTCCTGATGGCCGTGAGCCTCACCGGCCATGTCTTCGGCGCCTGGCCCTCCCCCGAGTCGGTGAACCCGGGGCTGGTCGGCGCCGCCATGCTGGGTACCGCGCCGGGCCTGTTCGCCGTCGGCCGGGCCCAGCACTGGGAGGAAGTACGCACCCTGCTCCACCCGTTGGCCGTCGTCCTGGCCGGCCTGTTCGCCGTGACCCTGCTCAACGCCGGCGGGCTGTATGTCGCCGAGGGTGGTCCGGTCCTGTCCGTGCTGTTCAGCCTGGGCTGGATCTTCGTCCTCGGCCTGCTGTGCGTATGGGCCGCGATCGCACTGGCCCTGCAACACCGCGTCCCAGCCGCCCAGCAGCGCAGCACTCCGGTCGCACCGCTGCCCGGCTGGTCCAAGCCGCCTCTGGCCGTACTGGGTTCGGCGTGGCTGGGCATCGGCACGGGACTGCTGATCCGCCCCGGTTTCTGGGCCGCATTCGTCCCCTGGGACACGCATCGCCTCGACGCGCAGGCACTCGGCGTATGGGCTCTCGCCCTCGGGGTCGGCATCCTGGGCGCCCTCGCCGAGGACGACCTGACCCGCACCCGCCCGGCCCTTCTCGCCCTGCCCTGCACCGCGGCCACCATGACGGTCGTTCTGTCCGCCCGCGCCGCCCATGTCGAGTGGACTTCCGGCCCGGCCCTCAGCCTCATCTGCATGGTGGCGGGCCTGCTGTGCGCGGGCGCGAGCGGACATGTCCTGCTGCGGAGGTCCGCTGCCACCGCCGGCTGACCGGCGCGGCGAAGGCTCCCGACGTCGCCGCGTACACCGCGAGTGGGACGGTTTCGGCGGCGAACTCATCCGCGCGGCGGGACAGGTCCCGACCGCTGACTGACGTGTGCGGGACGGGTGTTGAGCAGGATCGGTCGTGGCGGAGCGACGATGTCCTCGCTCCGAGGCCCTTCGGTTCCACGACCTCGATGGGAGTTCCACCATGCCCGGTTTCAAGCTGCCCCACCGTTCCGTCACGTTCCTCACGGCGACCGCTGTGGTGGCGGCGGCTGCGGGGATCGCCTCGGCGTCGACGGCTCCCGAGCCCGGGCCCGCCGGGTCCGCGCGGGCCTCCGCCTCGGACGGAGCCCTCGTCTCCAGCCTCAAGGGCCGGGGTCGTATGGACTACCCCGAGCCCGGTCACGACATCCAGGTCACCGTCGACGCACACGCCAGCTTCAAGGGCGAGGGCTGGACCATGCCCGACAAAGCGTGGGGAACCTTCCGCATCTTCCACCGCATGCCGGCGGCCAATGGTGCGCCCGAGCGCGTCAACTGGGGCGATTTCAAGGTCGACTGTCTGACCAGTGGCGGGCCCACCGCCACAGTGACCGGGCGGCTCGTGCACACCGGAGGCAACGTGGATGCTTGGGACGACTACCTCGAGCGGCATGTCCGCATGGGGATCAGCTTCTACGTGAGTGAGGGCGAGGCCGGCGGCCCCAGCCGCATCGGGCTCTCGGGCGGCACGCAAGCAGGCGAGCCGCTGCTGAGCAGGTGCATGGCGCCGGCCGCTGACGCGGAAGTGATCGAGGGCGGCTACAGCCTCACCGACAAGGGCCGACCCTAGGCGTCCCGGCACCGGTCCCGGACCTCGGAGCATGGCTCGAACCCGGCTGACCTGTAGGTGGCGACGGCGCCGGCATTCGCGCTCGGCGTGCAGACGACCGCCCTCGACGAGCCCAGCTCCCGGAGCGCTGCCGCCGCAGCGACGGTGATCGCCTTGCCGTGGCCGCGACCGCGATGGTCCCGGCCCACGCCCATCGGCTCCAGCAGACCGGGCTTGTCGGGACCGGCCGACCACACCGTCACCGCCGCCACGGCGTCGCCCCGGTCGTCGTACGCGACGAGACAGCGGGCGTCGGCGTACGGCAGTCCGGCCGCCATCGCGTGCCAGCGCTCGTCCGTGAACGACGAGTTGTCGAACGACGCCCGCTGTACGGCCGCCCGCAGCTGCGCCCGCTCCGGACCGACCACCTCGATCCGCACGCCCGGATCCTCCACCGGCTCCGTGAGGTCGCGGCGCAGCGGCGTCCACGGTTCGCCGACGTGCCAGCCGTCCTCGGCCAGGAGGTCCTGGACGAGCGAGGCCGTCGGCGCCTCGATGGCGGCTTTCCCGGCCGGGAGCACACCCCGTTCCGGCTCGGAGACGTCCTTCACCAGGTGCCGCGCCAGCTCCTCGTCCCGGTGGGCGTCCGACGCGATCGTCAGGCGCAGCAGACCGGGGCCGTCGAGGAGTCCGACGGCGAGGATCCTGCCGCTCCGGCTCCAGGTCCGTACCGCCTCGGCCGTCGCTTCCGGGCCGAACCGCCAGAACCAGCCCAGATCCCCCGGATGCAGTTGCATGGGCGCGCCGTCGTGCTGCCACTCCCGCAGCACGCCCACCGTCTCACCCAACCCGCCGACTCCCGGCTTGCCCATCGCGATCGCCATGCCCCAGATCACACACCACAGCGCCGACAGCCCGCACCCCGTTTCCGGCCACACCCGCGGTCCCGCGGCATGGGGCGGGCACCCACCCTCTGCCATGGACGGCCGTGCAGGAGTTGGAACGCCGGTTCGTCGTCCGGCCGACCCAGGACGGTTGGGTGGAGCGGGCGGGCCGGGTGGCCGGCCCGCTCCCCGATCGTCGAAGGAGAGCCTGCGGGGGTCGTTCCGAAGCACAGGATCACAGGGTCGGCTGCGTCTGCCGGAGCCCGGGACTCGCCGCCCAGAACGCACAACCGACCCTCAACCGCCGCCCGGCACGCGCAGCCGACCTCAACCGCCGCCCGGCACGCGCAGCCGGACCTCAACTGCCGCTCGGGCCACGGCGCATCCGGATCACGGGTGCGGCCGCGGTCAGGATGGCGCACACGACCAGCGCCACCGGTAGTACACCGGCCCACCCCGGTGCCTCCCGCAGCAGCAGCATGGACACCCCCGCTCCCACCATCAGGGCGGCCAGCTGAGCGGGCACCCAGCGATTCGGGCGGCCCGCCCCCACTCCCCGCACGATGTAGGTGGCGAGCGTGCCGGTCAGATAGGTGGTCGGTGCCGCGGCCCGCCCGGCCGCCACCATGGCCGCCGACTGCACGCCCATCGTCGCGGCGGCACCGAACTGCAGGGCGTCCCGTGCCGTTTGCCCCGGCGTTCCGCCCATCGCGGCCCAGATCACCGCACCGGCGGCCAGCACGACCGCCTCGCCGGTCAGGCAGTACATCACCGGCGCCGGCCACCCGGGGCCCGCGTCCCCGCTCCGACGGGTCAGCCGGGCGGTCACCGCCGCGCCCAGGGCGAAGCCGGTCAGCGCCAGCACCGCCGCGGTCACGCCCGTCGCCTGGCCCCGGCCGATCGCCATCCCGAGCAGGGCGAGGTTGCTCGTCATGACTCCGGCGAAGACGTGTTCCAGCGCGGTGAAGGAGATGGCTTCCACCGCCCCCGACGCCGCCACCAGCAGGACGAGGGCGAGGTGCAGGGCCGTCCCCGGTTCCGTAGGAGGCTGCACCGGGTGCTCGCCGGCCGGCTCGCGGCGCTGATCACTCACAGTGCCCGAGCATAACTATCCGTACGGGGAGCAGGCCGTGTCTACCTGTACGTCGCTTCCGGCGCACCCGACAGGCTCTCGCGCAGGCACTGCGCCTCCCGGAAGAGGCGGTTCGTGTGCTTCGCGAGGACACCGCCCAGGAGCAGTTGAGGGGTGTAGAGGGAACCGGCCGCGTCGGCGACTTGACGTGCGGTCAGGTCGATCTGTTTGACCCCGGTGCCGCGGATGTCGTCGATCGAGCTGGCCCAGACGACGCGCCGCAGGTCGGCCCACGCCATCGCGCTCATGCACATCGAGCAGGGCTCGCCCGTGGTGTAGAGGGTGGTGTCGGCCCAGCCCTGGTTTCCCTGCCGGCGCACGTAGTCGTTCATGGCCACCACCTCGCCGTGCAGCAGCGGGCTGTCGTCGCCGGTGTTGACCCCGCTTCCCAGGATCTCGCCGGTGCGGGTGTGGACGATGACGGCGCCGAACGGCCACTCGGGGTTCTTGCGGGCCTGCTCGATGGCCCGCCACATGAACCGCTCATGGCCGGCGCCGGCCCCCCGTTCCGTCACGGCGCCCGCCTCGCCGTCCGGGGCCGGTTGGGCGTGCCCCTGCTGGAGCATGTCCTGCGGCAGGGCCAAGGGCGCCGCGGCACCCGCGAGCACGACTCCACACCTGCCGAGGAACTGACGCCTGCCCGAGTCCATACGCTTCCCTTCCCTTGACACCTACGACTCCGCAACGTGGCTCGATCATCACAGATGGTGTCCAGGGACCGGCGCTCTCATGCGTCGACGGCCAGGAGTGTGCGCTTTCCGCCTGCCCGTCGGGGCGCGGTGGGTCAGTCGGCGGCCCGCACCGCAGCGAGGCACCGGTCGTAGAGGTCGGCCAGGTCGAGTTGTCCGTCGCTCCTGGCCCAGAGCTCGCTCGCCGTGTCGACGCAGGCGAAGACCGTCGCGACGATCGCCTTGGCCCGGGGGTCCGCGGCCGGGTCGGCGGAGGTGCCGGCGGTGAGCCGCTTGTGGACGACCGGGACGAGTTCGGCCTGCCAGCGCAGCCGCTTCTCGATGTAGCGGGCGTGCAGGGAGGGCGTGTCGAAGATGAGGCGGGACAACTCCAGGACCCGCTCAGGGGTGTGACGGGCGGTCAGGACGACCTCGAATCCGGCACGCAGGGCATCCCAGGCGGAGACGTCGGCCGGCTGCTGTTCGACGGTCTGGCGCAGCAGTTCGCCCAGCGCGTCCTGGTCACCGCAGACCAGGTCCTCCTTGGTGCCGAAGTAGCGGAACAGGGAGCGTTGCGAGATCCCCGCCTCCCGGGCGATCTGGGCGATCGTCGTCTGCTCGTAGCCCTGCTCGGTGAACAGACGGACCGCCGTGTCCAGGATCGCCTCGACGGCGACCTGTCGCGAGCGGTCCCACAAGGTCGTCATGCGCGTCAGGCTACCCCACTGGACAGCGACCGCCTACTTGGCATTAACTGCCAGGAAGGCAGCAACTGAAAGAAGGGCATGCGATGTCAGCCGTCGACTATCACGGACAGACCACTCTGATCACCGGCGCGAGTGCCGGTCTGGGCGCCGAGTTCGCGCGTCAGCTGGCCGCTCGCGGGTCCGACCTCGTCCTGGTCGCCCGACGTAAGGACCGCCTGGAGGCACTGGCCGCCGAACTACGGGCAGCGCACCGGGTCCACGTCCACGTCGTGGAGATGGACCTGGCCACGGACCGTCCCGGGCAGGCGTTGACGACGCGGGTGGAGCAGCTCGGCCTGCGCGTCACGAGCGTGATCAACAACGCCGGCTTCGCCACGTTCGGCCCCTTCCACCAGGCCGATCCGGTGCGGCTGCGCAAGGAGATCGCCGTGGATGTGACGGCGGTCGCGGACATCAGCCGCGCCTTCATCGGGCCGCTGCGTACGGCCGGCCGCGGGGTGCTGGTGAACGTGGCGAGCATGGCCGCCTACCAGCCCAATCCGCGCATGGCCCTCTACGGGGCGACGAAGGCGTTCGTCCTGAGCCTCACCGAGGCGTTGTGGGAGGAGTCGCGCGGCTCCGGGCTGCGGGTGCTGGCCCTCTCCCCCGGCGCCACCCGAACCGAGTTCTTCGACGTCGCGGGAACCATGCAGGCCGCCGGAGGGAGCCGCCTCGCCTCACCCGCCGACGTCGTCCGCACCGCGCTGGCCGCCCTGGACCGCAGAAACCCGCCGCCCAGCGTGATCGCCGGCCGGCTGAACCGGACGATGGCCTTCCTCGCCCGCCGCCTGGCGAGCCGACGGCAGGTCATCCGGGTCATCGGGCGGCTCACGGCCGAGGGGGCGTGACGGTCGGAGACGCCTTCGTCCGGGTACGGGAAGGCGGCCGGATCGGCCGCCCCCGGTTCGCCGCGCAGGCCCGCCGCGCCGGAGCCCCTCTCCCGACCTGATCCACATGCCTCAGCCCCCGCTCGGGCTTAGCGTTCTTGATATGGGCGTTAGGTTCTGCGCCGCATGACCGGGGCCGGTGAGACGCCAGGTCCAGCTGATCCGCTCGGTGAGGCCCTGGCTGCGGCTGTGCATCGCACCGGTGCCAGGTACGGGGGCGTCTACGTACTGGACCCGGCCGAAGAAGTGCTGGGGCTGATCGCGCTGTGCGGGATACCGATCGACGCCTTCGCGCCCTGGTGGCGCACCGCGTATGCCGCACATGGTCCCGCCCAGGATTCGGTGCGCAACGAACGCATCGTCTGGGTGAGTTCCCTGGAGGAGCTGGCGCGCTGCTACCCGCGCGTCGCGACGAGCCTCCCGTACGAGATCGCGTTCGCGCTCGTGCCGCTGAGAGGGGTGCGGCACTGCCGGGGCACGATGCTGCTGTTGTGGGCCCCCGACCGTTCCCCCCGGCTCAGTCCTCGTGAGCGCGGACGCATGGCCTCGGCCGCGCGGCGGATCGCCCGGGTTCTGAACTCAGCGCCCTCCCCTCCCGAGATTCCGGACCGCCCTCGCTTCGTCCGCCCCCACCACACGGACACCAGCTCGCAGTCCGCGCACGAGGCGGCCACCCTGGTCGAACGCCTGCCCGTCGGCACCCTCTCCCTCGATCTCTCGGGGCGCATCACCTACGTCAACACCGCTGCCGCCAGTCTGCTGGGCAGCCCCCTGGAGCAGCTGCTGGGAACCGAGCCCTGGATGTCGCTGCCGTGGCTCGACAACATCGCGTACATGGACGCGTACCGCATCGCGATGAGCAGCCGTGAACCCCTCGGCCTGACCGTGCTGCGTCCCCCGGACCAGTGGCTCGATCTGCGGCTGCACACGGACGACACCGGGACCAGCATCCTGGTCACGCCCGACCACTCGTCCCGGCCCATCGGCACGCGGCCCGCCTCCACCGGCGCTCCGCCGGACAGCCGTATCCATCTCCTGATGGGCCTGGCCGCCGCGCTCACGGAGACCGTCGGTGTCCAGGACGTCGTCGATCTCGTCGGCGACCAGATCCTGCCCGCCTTCGGCGCCCACGGCATGATCATGTCCACCGCCGACGCCGGCCGGATCCGGATCATCGGTTACCGCGGTTACGAGCCGAACGTCATCGACCAGTTCGACGGCATGCCCACGGACGCCGACCTCACGCCCGCCGGCCACGCCCTGGCCACCGGCGCCTCCTCGTTCTTCGCCGACCGCGCCGAACTGGACCGCCTCTACCCCAGGGCACCGCAGCTCAGCGACAAACAGGCGTGGGCGTTCCTGCCGCTCCTCAGCTCCGGACGCCCCATCGGCTGCCTCCTGCTGGCCTACAACCATCCGCACCCGTTCCCCGTCGCCGAGCGGTCCATCCTCACGCCGCTGGCCGGTCTCATCGCCCAGGCCCTGGACCGCGCGCGTCTGTACGACGCCAAGCACGGACTCGCGCTCGCCCTTCAGCAGACCCTGCTGCCGCAAGCGCTGCCCAGTGTCACCGGACTCGAGGTCGCCGCCCGCTACTTCCCGGCCGGGCAGGGCATGAACATCGGCGGCGACTTCTACGACCTCATCCGCCTGACCGGGACCACCGCCGCGGCGGTCATCGGGGACGTGCAGGGACACGACATGATGGCGGCCGCCCTCATGGGCCAGGTCCGGATGGCCGTCCACTCCCATGCCACCGCCGGGGCCGCTCCCGACGAGGTACTCATCCGCACGGACCGCGACCTGGCCGACCTGAACAGCAGCCGTTTCGTCTCCTGCCTCTACGCCCACCTCGACCTCGCCCGCCAAGAGGTGTCCCTCGCCAGCGCCGGGCACCCTCCCCCGCTGCTGCGGCACGCCGACAACCGGGCCCAGGTCGTCGACATCACCCCCGGTCCCCCGCTCGGCGTCGGCGCGGGCGCCCCCTCGTACCCGGTCACCACGCTGCCCCTGGTGCCGGAGACGCTTCTCGCCCTCTACACCGACGGCCTCGTCGAGGATCCCGGCACCGACATCACCCGGACCATCGCCGACCTCGCCCGCCACCTGGGCGAGTCGGGCGACCTGCCGCTGCACCAGCTCGCGGACAGCCTGGTGCGCCACACCCGCCGCACCAACCAGCCCATCGACGACATCGCCCTGCTCCTGCTCCAGCCGAACCGTCTCGCCGAGTCGGCCGACCGGGGGTGACGACCATGGGTGACTACGTCCAGCTTCCCGGCGTCAGGACCTGGTACGAGACGGACGGCGCCGGCGACCCTTTGGTGCTCCTGCACGGCGGCCTCTGCACCAATGAGACATGGGAGCCGCAGCGAGCCGAATTCGCGACGCGCTTCGGCCTGTTCCTCCCGGAGCGGCGGGCGCACGGGCACACACCCGACGTCGACGGCCCCCTGTCGTACCGGGACATGGCCGACGACACCGTCGCCTTCGTCGAGTCGGTCGTGGGCGGTCCCGCGCATCTCGTCGGATGGAGCGACGGCGCGATCGTCGCCCTGCTCGTCGCCATCGCCCGCCCCGACCTGGTCAGGAAGGTCGTGGCCGTGGGAGCCAACTTCCTCCCGAATCCGCAGAGCGGCGCGGTGCCCGAGCTGCTCGATCGGCTGACGCCGGACGACCCCGACATGGCCGTCTTCCGTGAGAGGTACGAAGCCGTGTCACCCGACGGCGCGGCCCACTGGCCGGTCGTCGTACGCAAGCTGATCGCGATGTTCCGCACCGAGCCGGTCATCTCCGAGGCGGAATTGGGGCGCATCGGCGCTCCCACGCTGGTCCTCGTCGGGGACGACGACATGATGACGCTGGAGCACACGATCGCGCTGTATCGCGCGATCCCGGACTCCCAACTGGCCGTCGTGCCCGGGACGTCGCACGCACTGCCGATGGAGAAGCCCTCGGAGGTCAACCGGATCGTTCTCGACTTCCTCGCCCATGAGCCGGTCGCCACGATGATGCCCGTACGCCGGGCCCGGCCGGCAGCCCTCGCCGACGGCGACCCGGCCTGAGCACCCCGGGGCCGGGGCGGTCACGGCAGGATCGAGTCGACGTAGCCGCCGTCCACCCGCAGCGCGCCCCCCGTGGTGGCCGAGGCCTGGTCGGAGCTGATGTAGACCACCATGTGCGCGATCTCCTCCGGTTCGATCAGCCGTTGCAGCAGGCTCTGCGGCCGGTGCCGGCGCATGAAGGCGCGCTGGGCCTCGTCCCAGGGCAGGCTGCGGTCGACCAGTTCGTACACGAAGTCCTCCACCCCGCCCGTGTGGGTGGGACCGGCGATGACCGAGTTCACCGTCACGCCGGTGCCGGCGGCCTGCTTGGCGAATCCCCGGCTGACCGCGAGGAGCGCCGTCTTGGACATGCCGTAGTGGATCATCTCGGCCGGTGTGACGATCGCCGAGTCACTCGCGATGTACTGCACCCGGCCCCAGCCGCGCTCGGTCATGCCCGGAAGGTACAGCCGTGTCAGCCGTACGGCGGAGAGCACGTTCACCTCGAAGTAGCGCCGCCATTCCTCGTCGCTGATCTCCAAGGGGTCGGCGGCGCCGAAGACGCCGAGGTTGTTCACGAGGATGTCGACGTCCGGGAGCATCTCGGCGACCTGGTCCGCGCCCTCTTGAGTGGTCACGTCCGCGGCCACGGGCACCCACGTGGCGCCCGGCACCTCCTTGGCCAGTCCGGCCACGCTCTGCTCCACTCGCTCGGGGCTGCGGCCGTTCACGCCCACGCGGGCACCCGCGCGGGCGAGTCCCGCGGCGATCGCCGCGCCGATGCCCTGAGTGGAACCGGTGACCAGCGCGGTGCGCCCCTTCAGATCGACCTGCATGCCGAGCAGCCCCTTTCACGTGCGGTCGCACGGATGGATGTGCTTCTTGGGTACCCAGGAGATCAGATGCATACGCGCTCTACATGCAGACGCCGTAATTAACCGTGCGCGCGCTACTGCCGGGTGTTGAGGAGCGGGCCGGAAGGCGCTCCGCGGACATGCAGGGGGTCGGGCCCAGTGCTGCAATGTCTGAGGACGCCGATCGGGCCCGACACCACGCTTGAGGAGTGGCCATGTACCAGGAGACGGGGGCGTGGGGCCCAGGGAGAGCCTCCTCGGGACTGCGGCCGACGTGGGAGGAACGGGGTCGTGCCTGAGGCGGGGTCCGCGGCCGAACCGGCTGCCCGTACGCAGCCCGAAGAGGCCGACCGATTGCGTGAACTGCTGTGGAGCCCGGCCTACCAGAAAGCGCTCGTCTTCTCCGCGCTGATCGGTGTCCCGGTCTCCCTGATCGCGTTCTGGTTCCTGGTCGCCGTGCATCAACTGGAGCACGCGCTGTGGGCCGACCTGCCCGCGGAGTTGGGGTGGGACACCCCTCCCTGGTGGTGGCCGCTGCCGCTGCTGGCGGTCGCCGGTGTCGCCGTCGCTCTCGTGGTCAGGCACCTGCCGGGAGCCGGCGGTCATGTCCCGGCCGTCGGTCTGCACTCTCCGGGGCAGGGCGCGTCCGCCTTGCCGGGGGTCGTGATCGCGGCCTTCGCCAGTCTGCCGCTCGGCGCGACGCTCGGCCCCGAGGCTCCCCTGATCGCGCTCGGCAGCGGTCTGGCCCTGCTCTTCGGGCAGTTGGCGCGTGCTCCCATGACGCCGAAGAGCACCCCGCTCCTCGCGGCGGCCGGTGCCGCCGCCGCGCTTCCCGCGATCTTCGGCAACCCGCTGATCGGCGCGGTGATCCTCATCGAGGTGGCCGGAGTGGGCGGGCCACAACTGTTCGCCGTCATGCTGCCGGCGCTGCTGTCCAGCGGGATCGGCTCACTGGTGTTCACCGGGTTCGGCCGCTGGACCGGCCTCTCGACCGGCAGTCTGTCAGTGGAGTTGAGCGCGCCGACACCCCGGCTGGACGCCGGGGACGTGCTCTGGTCCGTTCCAATGGCCGTCGCGATTGGATTCGCGCTGCACGTGGTCATGAACACCGGGCGTCTGGCCGCGATGTTCGTCTCCCGGCGGACCATCGTCCGCACGACGGCCTGCGCACTGGCGGCGGCAGCGTGCGGGGCGGTGTACGCGCTGGTCACCGACCGGTCGCCGGTGGATGTGGCGTCGTCCGGCCAGGCCACGCTGGGCCAGTTGGCCCAGGATCCCCACTCCTGGGGCGTCGGTGCGCTCATCGCCGTCCTGCTGTTCAAGGGGACGGCATACGCGCTGTGCCTGGGCAGTCTGCGCGGTGGCCCCATCTTTCCCTCGCTCTTCCTGGGGGCCGCGGTGGGCGTGCTGCTCGCGCCGTTGCCGGGGTTGGGGCTCGTGCCCGCAATGGCGGCGGGCATGGCGGCTGCGGCAGCCGCCGCGCTGCGGCTGCCGGTGAGCAGTGCGGTACTGGTCGTCCTGGTCATGGGCAGCACCGCGATGACTCCGGTGGTGATGCTGTCGGCCGTGGTGGCGTTCGTGACGGTCCAGATGCTGCCGCCGGGTCGTGCCGTACCCGTGCCGGGCACACCGGCTCAACCACCGCCCGACCCGGACTCCGCCCGGCCGGGCAACGGTCCCGCGCACGCCTGACCGCCGTAAGGGGCCGGGTCCGGCCGGAGGTGCGGTGGTCCGGCCGGAGGTGCGGCGGTCCGGCCGGAGGTGCGGTGGTCCGGCCGGGGGTGCCGTGGTCCGGCTCCTCGCGCACTCTTGAGGTGGGAAGGAGCGGCTCAATGGAGACTTCGGCCGGGGGGCAGTCGGCGGCGGGGGTCCAGGCACCCTGCCCCGGCTGCGCCCGCACCGGCGTCTGATGAACCACGGGGGTTCGGACGAGCGGCCCTCCTCCGGTACGCCGCCAAGTCGCCCCGATGGCGTACGACGCGACGCCCGCGCCCGTCCTCGGATCCGGTACCTGCTGCGCCCGTCGTGGTGGCGCGAGGGAACCCGGCGGCTGACGGCGTGGCTGCATGCTCTCCACGCGCGCCTGGAGAGTCGTTTTCCGGTGGTCACCGGACTCGTCGACCGACTGGTGTCCGTGAACGTCTTCGACTCGGCGACCCGCATCGCGGCGCAGTGCTTCCTGACCGCCGTTCCCCTGCTGTTCGTGCTCAGCGCCTACGCGCCGGAGGCGGTGCAGGACCAGGTCATCACCTCGATCAACCGGGTATTCGGTCTGACGGGACAGGCGAAGGCACAGCTGGAGCAGGCGTTTCATCCCCCGAACGACGAACTGCGGCAGGCGACCGGCCTGGTGGGCACGCTGATGGTGCTGCTGTCGGCCACCGCGGTGAGCCGGGCTGTGCAGCGGCTGTGCAGACGGGCCTGGTTGCTGCCCCGGACGGAGGCGAAAGTCGCCCCGTGGCGGTGGCTTGCGTGGATCGTCCTGTGGCTCGGCGCGCTGATCCTGCAGGGGACCCTGCACAACGGGTTGGGCCGGGGAGCGGAGCTGGGGGCGCCGGTCATCTTCGTCATCCAGGTGGCCATGTGGTGGTGGACCCAGCATCTGCTGCTGGGCGGTGCCATCCGCTGGCCGCCCCTGCTGCCCGGCGCGGTCATCACGGCGCTCGCGGTCAGCGCCCTGTCCGTGACCGCGCACTTCTACATGCCCCGCGCGCTCGACCGGGCACTGACCGGCTACGGTCCCGTCGGTTCGGTCTTCGTCCTGCTGTCCTGGCTGATCGTGGTGTGCGTCGCCGTCGCCATCGGGCTGAGCGTGGGCGCCGTACTGTCCCAGGAGCCGTTCCTGAAGCGGAACCTCGGAACTCCCATGTCGCGTCCGGGCGCCGCCGAGGGCGACGACCGCGGGTCCTGACCGCGCACCTCGACCGTCCCCCCGTCCGCTAGCCGCCCGCGGTCACGGCCTTGAGCTTCTCCAGGGACTCCCGCATCGCCTGCCCGAGAGTCAGGTCCTCGGGCGCCGCGGTCCATCTCTCGAAGCCGACCTTGAACACGGCGACACCGGCTTCGGCGGTCAGGCTCGCGGCCGGTTCGGCCACACCGCGGCGACGCAGGGCGCCGGCGAGCGCGGCCGACAGCGAGGCGAGTTTGATGAGCTCGCGCTCCTGGAGTTCGGCGTTCGCCACGATGACGGCCTGGCGTCGCCGGGAGTGCTCACGGCGATCGACGAACACTGTCGACACGGCCTCGAGACCGGCCGCCATCGCATCGATCGGCGCCGCGGAGTGGGGGGCTTCGGCGACGGCGTTCACGAACAGTTCCTGCAGCGCGCCCGAGCCGTCGAACAGCACCTCGCGCTTGTCGGCGTAGTGCCGGAAGTAGGTCCGCTCGGTCAGGCCCGCACGTTTCGCGATCTGCGCCACGGTCGTCTGCTCGTAGCCCCGCTCGCTGTAGAGCTCCAACGCCGCTTTCGCCAGGCGTTCGCGCGCGTTCGGCTCCCATCTACCCATGCGCAGATCCTACGCGATGACAGTCACTGACATCAGATGGTAGCGTCGATGACAGTCACTGCCATCAACCGTTGGGGGACTCTCCCATGCGCATCTTCGTCACCGGCGCGTCCGGCTGGATCGGCTCCGCCCTCGTGCCCGAACTCATCGACGCGGGGCACCGGGTCGTCGGACTCGCGCGCTCCACCGCCTCCGCCGATGCCCTGGTCGCCGCCGGGGCCGAGGTGGTCCGCGGCACCGTGGACGACCTCGACGTCCTGGGCACGACCGCCGCCGCCTCGGACGGGGTGGTCCATCTCGCCTTCAAGCACGACATCGCCTTCACCGGCGACTACGTGGGCGCCGCCGAGGCCGACCGCCGCGCCGTCGACACCTTCGGCGACGCGCTGGCCGGCAGCGACCGCCCCTTCGTCCTCGCCTCGGGGCTGGCCGGTCTGAAGCCGGGTCAGGTGTCGACGGAGCGGGACCGACCCACGGTCGACGGCTCTCCCGCGTCCCTGCGCGCGAGGACCGCCACCACGGCTCTGGCGCTCGCCTCGCGCGGAGTTCGCTCGTCCGTGGTACGCCTCTCCCCGACCTGCCACGGAGAGGGGGACAACGGGTTCATGGCGACGCTGGTGGGCATCGCCCGCACCCGAGGCGTCTCCGGCTTCGTCGGCGACGGCACCAACCGCTGGGCGGCCGTGCACCGCCTGGACGCCGCACGACTGTTCCGCCTCGCGGTGGAGAAGGCCCCCGCCGGGGCCGTGCTGCACGGCACCGCCGAGGAGGGCGTCGCCCTCCGCGACATCGCCGAAGTGATCGGCCGTCACCTCGATGTGCCGGTGACCTCCGTGGCCCCGGAGGCGGCCGGCGAGCACTTCGGCTGGCTGGGCGCCTTCCTCGCCATGGACGCGCCGGCGTCGAGCGTGCTGACGCAGGAGTCGCTGGACTGGCGGCCGACCCGGCCGGGCCTCCTGGAAGACCTGGACAAGGGACACTACTTCAGCGGCTCGGCCACCGGCTGGTGACCGAGCACCGGGTCACCTCCGTGGCCGGGTCATCGCCCCCGCAGTGAACTCGCCGTCTCCCCGGTGCGCTCACGGAGCAGGATGCGCAGGGTGTTCGGGTGCTCGTAGCCGACTTTGCGGGCGATGACCTCCAGCGGCAGATCCGTGGCCCGCAGCAGATGGGAGGCCTGCTCGACACGCAGGTCCTGGACGAAGCGCACGGGTGAGGTGCCGAGCGTGCGGCGCACGGCACGCTGGAGCGTGCGCTCGCTGACGCCGACGGCGCGTGCCGCGTCGGCGATCGAGATCGGCCCGTCCAGGTGCACACGGACCCAGCGCTCGAAGGCCTCCAGGGTCGGATCGCTCTGAGCGAGTGCCGAGGAGATCGTGTACGCCGCCTGCGACGGGCGCTCGTCGACGACGAGATAGCGCGCGACCAGATCCGCGAGCGCCGGGCTGCTCATCCGCACGATCGCGAGCGCGAGGTCGACGTGCCCGAACGCCGCCCCGGCCGTGGTCACCCCCTCCGATGTGGTGACCATGCGGCTCTCGTCGACCGTGACCGCCGGGTAGCGCTTGCGGAAGTACGGTGCGAGCCACCAGCTCGTCGTGGCCCGGCGCCCGTCGAGGATCCCCGACTCGGCCAACAGGAACGTGCCCGTGCAGGCGGACGCGACGGGGGTGCGGCGGGCTCGGGTCGCGGCCACCAGACGCCGTACGGGCTCGGCGTCCGGGCCGGAGACATGGGCGATCAGGGCATCGGGCCGCCGTTCGGCCAGCGCCGGGACCAGCAGCAGGTCCGCGTCCTTCGCCGTGGCCACGGGCAGCGTCTCGACCAGGTGCCCCGCTCCCGTACGGATCCGCCGGCGGAAGCCGATCGTGGACACCTGCCAGGCGGGCGGGGGCTTGGGCAGTTCCTCGCGCATCGCGTTCGCCCCGTCCAGCACGTCGAGCAGGGCAGAGAGCCCGGAGTCGAAGACGCCGTCGTACGCCAGCACAGCCACATCCATGACGGAAACGATATCGGAAGCGTCGTTTCCGACACTGGGCACGTCGGGTGGGGCCGCATAGCTTTTCGGTGTCCGGACGACAGACGGTGCCCGGTACCAGCACCGCACGTTCACCCCGTTCACCGATGACCACAGACAGGAGTGCGGCATGACGAAGCTGGGACTGCTGGCCCGGATCGAGGCCAAGCCCGAGTACGCCGAGAAGGTGGAGAGCCTGCTGCGGAACGCCCTGGAGCTGGCGCGGCAGGAGGACCACACCGTCACCTGGTTCGCGTTCCGGCAGGGCGAGAGCACCTTCGGCGTCTTCGACACCTTCGAGGACGAGGAGGGGCGTCAGGGACACCTCCAGGGGCGGATCGCCGCGGCACTGATGGAGGCCGCCGGGACCATGCTCAGTGAGGCACCGGACATCCGGCCGGTCGACCTGCTGGCGGTCAAGCTTCCCTGATCCCGGCGCCGGGTGGCAGCGCGAGGAACCGCGCTGCCACCCGGCACCCCACCCGTCGACCACGGCCCCGCACAGGCCGGCCGAGGAGAGACAAGACATGGCACAGCCCGCCGCCGCACAGACCCGCCACGCCTCGCCCACCGCGTCCCGCTCCCGCACCGGCAGCCCACTGCGAGCTACGCGGACGCCGGCGCCCGTACCGGCACGGCACCGCCACCAGCGCCGTGCTCGCGCTGCCCGGCACGGAACTGAGGGGGCACCATGAACGGCATGAAACGGACCACGGTCGTCAACATGAAGGGTCATCGTGACGACCCGGACTACGCGGACGTCGTCTACGTCGGCCGCGCGATGCACCGCGGTGGCTGGGACCTCGCGGGCTCCCCACTCGCGAGTCCCTTTCGGCCGGGCCGGAACGGCACTCGGGAAGCGGTGGTCGAGAAATACCGCGCCCACCTGCTGAGCCGCCCCGACCTGCTCGCCCTGGTGCCCGCCCTGCGCGGTCGCAGACTCGGCTGCTGGTGCGTCCCGCAGGCGTGCCACGCCGAGGTCATCGCCGAACTGGCGGACTCGCTCGGGGAGTAGGGGGCGCCTGTCCCTCACCCTTCCGGCGCGAAACGCCGGGCCACACCCAGGGCTGCCGCCATGATGCTGAGCTGCGGATTCACCTCCGGGCAGCTCGGTAGTACGGACCCGTCGGCGATCAGGACGCCGTGCACGCCCCGCAGGCGTCCCTCCGGGTCGGCCGGGGAGCGCTCGGGGTCTGCCCCCGCTGCGACCGTGCCCGTGGGGTGGAACGCGGACACATGGAGCTGACGTGCCGTCACCGTGTCCAGCAGCGCGTCCAGTTCGTCCGTGGAGCGGGCGCGTGGGGCGTGCGGGACACCGGTCAGTACCTCCTCGGCGCCGGCGGCGAACAGCAGGCGGCCCATGGCTCGTTGGGCACGCAGCAGTCGTTGGGCGTCGTGCGGCGCGAGGTCGTAGCGGAGCAGGGTGCGGTCGCGGCCGATGACCCGGCCGGAGGGCCGGTCGGCGATCATCGCGCCGAGTGTGGCCAGTTGCTCGGTCCCGTCGATCTCGCGGCGCAGCTCGCGTCCGATGCCCGGCAGGACGAACGAGCTCATCCCCGGGGGTGCGGAGGTGGCTTCGATCAGGATGCCGTCGGCGTGCAGCTCCTCCACTCCGACGCTCTGGAGGACCCCTTTCCAGCCGGTGACGGGGCTGCTGAAGCGGCCCGCGACGCTGATGGCGGGGTGGACGCTGAGGTTCCGGCCGATGCCGGGATGCCGGCCGAGGCCCGAGCGGCGCAGCAGCTGCGGGGCCTGGAGGGCGCCGGCGGCGACCACGACCAGAGGGCTCAGGATCTCCAGTCGGCTGCCGTCGGGGCGGGTCACGACGACTCCGGCTGCCCGGGGACCGTCCGGCCGGTCGCGGTCGGTGAGGATCCGCAGGACGCGTGCGCCGGTCACGATCGTCGCGCCCGCCGCGCAGGCATCGGGGAGCACGGACAGCTGGACGCTCTGCTTGGCGCCGGTGGGGCAGCCGACGACACACTGGCAGGAGCCCCGGCAGCCGGGGGCGTTGCGGCGCAGGGGCGCGGCGGCCCAGCCGAGTTCCTTGGCGCCGGCCAGCGCCAGGAGTCCGTTGTTGCCGAGGACGTCGAGTGGCTGGCGCGCCACGCGCAGGGTGCGTTCGACCTCGTCGAGGTGGCTGCCGAAGCCGTCGGCGACATCGAATCCGTGGTCGTCCAGCCAGCGGGTGACGACATGGTCGGGGGTGCGGTAGCAGGTGCCGGAGTTGACGACGGTGGTGCCGCCGACCGCGCGGCCGACGGGCAGGACCAGCGGAGGGTTGCCGAGGGCGATCGTGGCGCCGCCGTCCCGGTAGAGGTCGGTGAAGCGGTCGAGCGGAGCCCTGCGCGCGAACGAGGCGGTGGTGTGGTGTTCGCCCTCCTCCAGCACGATCACGCGCATGCCCGTCCGGGCGAGGGTCCGGGCGGCCATGGCGCCCCCCGCGCCGGATCCGACGACCACGGCATCGGCGGTGGAACGGGTCGGCCAGTCCCGGGACGGGGTGCAGTCGAGCGGCGGATCGTCGGGGGCGGACGCGGAGGTGCCGTCGTGCGCCGTGCGTGCGGTCCCGGCGGCCAGCAGGACCGGTACCTTCACGGCGTCGAGGAGGGGCAGCAGGGCCTGGTGGGAGGCGAGTGACACCATGACGTCCTCACGTTTCGCGGCGCCGAGTGCCGGCAGTCGGCGGCCGGTTCGGGCGAGGGCATAGACGTCGATCGCCGCGGCCGCGCCACGCACCGCCACGCGAGCGTGGCCGGGCATGGCACCCAGCAGCGCCTCGACCCGCCCCGGCACCGCCCGGACCCACTCAGCGGTCCCGTCGTCCGCGAGCAACGCCTCGGCAAGCGCCGTGAGGCCGGGGGAAGTCGATGTGCTCATCGGTCGCCGACCTCCGCGTGGGCCGTGCCGGAGAGGTGCCAGGTGGCCTCCTGGCGCCATCTGCCCCACCAGCGCTCCAGGCTGATCACCGCGTCGGCTGTCTCGCTGTTGCGGCAGACCGCGGGCGAGCCGTCGGGGTCGGTGTAGTCGAGGGCCAGGGTCCGCTCGGGAGGCTGGGTCACCGTCACCCGAATGCGGCGCCTGCCCGCGCGGCCGGACACGCTCCACTCGGGCAGGCCGATGTCCGCCCGGAACCGGCCGAGTCCCGCCCAGCCCACGGCGGTCCGCTCGGCCCGGCGGGGCCAGGTGCGTCCGTTGCGCAGCAGGCGCAGGAACACCAGCGGCGGCAGTCGGTCGAGTCCACGGCGCATGGACACCGCGGCCACGATCTCCAGGATGTCGCCGCCGCCCAGGTCGGCGTGGAGCCAGGCCCAGCGTCGGGCGTTGCCGTGGCCGTAGATGCGGGCGCTCGCGCCGACGGCGTCCTGGAGCCGCAGTTCGTCGTCGCCGTACCGGACGGTTCCGTCATAGTGGCAACGGGCGGCGGGCAGCATATGGCTGGCCGGCAGCCAGGGGCGACGCCATGACCAGCGGGGGAAGGTGTGGACAGGTTCGCCGCCCGGCTTCTCGGTGAGCGACCAGGTGAACGTTCCCGCGGCGCCGGCGAGGCGGCCGGGCCGGGCGTCGATGCCCTCGGCGGCGTAGCCCTGTGGGTGCTGCGTCCACGGTACGGGACCGAAGCGCACGTGTTCGGCGGGGCCGTCCTTGGGGAAGACGGCGACCCAGCCATGTGCGTAGGCCCCGGAATCGTCGGTGGGGGCGACGACTTCGTGGTGCAGCCAGACTCCGCTGCCGGTCGCGGGGTCGGTGAGGGTGGTGTACCAGACCTCCGTGCGGCCCGGCTGCCCGTCCCAGCGCGGCGCCAGATGACCCTCGCCGGCGGTCTCGGTGCCGCCCGCGCGCGGGAAGCGGAAGCTGGCGAGGAAGGGCAGCAGGCCGGTGGTGAGGGGGAAGCGCAGGGTGCCCTCGCCCACGCGTTCACCGTCCTCGTAGAGCGTGAACGGCAGCACGGTCAGCGAGGAGAGCGGACGTGCGGGCGAGACGGACTTCCAGCCGTCCAGCACGAGACTCCGGCCCTCCAGGGTGAAGGTGATGCGGTAGCGGATCCTGCGGCGGGCCAGGGGCGAGATCTCCATCTCCCCCACGGCTTCGGCGTCGTCCGCCCGCCCGGCGATCCGCACCCGCCCGGTCAGCCGCGCCCGCGTCGTGCGGTGCGGCAGCAGCACGGCGTCCGCGCGGACCACGAGGTCGAGGCGTACGGCACGCTCGCGCTCCTCGTCGCTCAGCCGCGCCCGGCCCAGCATCGTCTCCTGGAACACCGTCCCGCGGGAGGTCACTGGGCACCGTCGCGGCGTTCGCGGGAAGCGGCCAGCCCTTCGAGCATGATGCGTTCCGTCGCCGACAGATAGGCGCCCGCCGCGACGCGGGCGGCTTCCTCGTCGCTGGCGGCCACGGCCTCGACGACCGGGGCCAGCCGGTCGTGGGCGACGCCGGCGTCGAGGAAGGGTGCGACGAGTGCCGCGCGGACCGGCAGGTAGGCGTTGAACAGGGTGTTGGTCAGCAGGACGTAGACCCGGTTGCCCGTGGCGCGGGCGAGCGCCCGGTGCACCTCGGCGTCCGCGAGCTGCACGTCCTCCCCGCCGTCCGCGTCCCCGACGGCCGTCATGAGCGCCCGCAGTTCGGCGACCTGGGCGGCCGTGGCGCGGGCGGCGGCGCGCTCCGCGATCAACGCGCCGATGGTGCGGCGCACTTCGAAGATCTCGCCGATCCAGTCCGGGCTGTGCCGCACCAGCATCGGCAGCAGATCCGCTCCGCCGAGCCGCAGGTAGTCCCGTACGCGGGTCCCCACCCCGTGCCGCGTCTCCAGCAGCCCGGAGTGCACGAGCCGACCGAAGGCGTGCTTCAGTGTGGTGCGGTTGACCCCGAACCTGTCGGCGAGTTCACGTTCGGGCGGCAGCATGCTCCCGGCCGGATGCCGCCCGGCGAGAATGTCCTCGCGCAGCCGCTTCTCCAGGACATCGACGGTCGTCTCGCGCGGCAGTGCTTCCATCCCGGTCTCCCGGCCTCTGAGTGGTTGAGTGACTGAGCCACTGAACCACTGGAGTGACATCGCGTCAATAAGCCGCGCTTCGCCGGGCGTTCACGGCATGCTCAGCCGGTGTCCCACGTCCGCCGATCCCAGAGGTGGCCACGCTGAACATCACGCTCTCCGTCGTGTTCGCCCTCTGCGCCGCGTCGAGCAACGCCGTCGCGACGGTGTTGCAGCGCAAGGCGGCGCTCACCGTGCCGCGATCCCAGGGGTTCCGGGCGGGGTTGATGCTCGATCTGCTGCGGCAGCCCGTCTGGCTGGCCGGGATCCTCGCGGTGATCGCCGCCGCCGTCTGCCAGGCGCTGGCCCTGGTGACCGGACCGCTGACGGTCGTACAGCCGCTGTTCGTGCTGGAGCTGCCGCTCACCCTGATCGTGGCCTCGCTGCTGATGCGCCGTCACCTGGCGCGCAACGGCTGGCTGGCCGTGGCGGTGGTCGTGGCGGGCCTGGGCGTCGCACTCGCCGCCGCCTCCCCCACGGGCAATCGCACCCATGTGGAGCTGGACCGCTGGATCCCCGCGCTCGCGGTGTGCGCGGGGATCGTCACCGCGCTCACCCTGGCCGCCTTCCGACGCCCCGAAGGCCGCGCCCGGGCGGCCTGTCTGGGTGCCGCGACGGCGATCAGCTACGCGGTGACCGCGGCGCTGATGAAGGCATCCACGCACATCCTCGACGAACAGGGACTGGTGGGCTTCTTCTCCGCCTGGCAGACGTACGGCTTCGCGGCGACCGGAGTGTGCGCGCTGTTCCTGCTGGAGCACGCGATGCAGGCCGGACCGCTGGTCGCCTCGCAGCCTGCGCTCACCCTCGGCGACGCGCTGGTGAGCCTCGCCCTCGGCATCACCCTGTACGAGGAGGAGGTCCGCTCCGGGTGGTGGCTGCTCCCCCAGCTCTTCGGCGTCGCACTGATCGCCGCCGGGGTCCTCGCACTGTCACGGATTCCGCTCACCCGGTCGCTGGTGGCACCGGACGAGGAGAGCCGGACGATGTGACGCGGCTCAGCGGTGCTCGGGGTTCTCCGCACCCGGACGGCAGCCGGCGTCCCACTGCGAGCGCTGGTTGCCGTGGGCGGGGATGCCGCCGCCGCGCTTCAGAAGGGCGGCGATGTGCATCAGGTTCCAGGTCATGAAGGAGGTGTTGCGGTTGGTGAAGTCGTTCTCGGGGCCACCCGATCCCGGGTCGAGATACGACGGGCCGGGGCCGGCCACGCCGATCCAGCCGGCGTCCGCCTGGGGCGGGATCGTGTAACCGAGGTGCTGGAGGCTGTAGAGCACGTTCATCGCGCAGTGCTTCACGCCGTCCTCGTTCCCGGTGATCAGACAGCCGCCGACACGGCCGTAGTAGGCGTACTGGCCCTCGGAATTGAGCAGGGACGAGCAGGCGTAGAGGCGCTCGATGACCCGCTTGGTGACGGAGCTGTTGTCGCCGAGCCAGATCGGGCCGGCGAGCACCAGGATGTCCGCCGCCATCACCTGCTCGTACAGCGCGGGCCACTCGTCGGCCGCGAACCCGTGCTCGGTCATGTCCGGATACACACCGGGGGCGATGTCGTGGTCCACGGCCCGGATCTCGGAGGTGGTGACCCCGCGCTCCATCATGATCGCCGCGCTTCTGTCGATCAGGCCCTGGGTGTGGCTGCGCTGGGAGGACGGCTTGAGGGTGCAGTTGATGTAGAGGGCCGTCAGGTCGTCGAAGCGGTACGTGGTCTCGCTGGAGGATGGGTTCGCCATGGGGAAAGCGTCTCGCGCACAGTCCCCTTTACCCTGGTCCGACACCGTACAGATTTCATCCAAGCGGTCCCACTTCATTGACATGTCCTTGACTCAGCGGGACTCTGAGAGCGCTCTCAAGAACCCGCACAAGAACAGCACCAGCCAAGCTCCGTCCCCCCACTGACACGGAGGTTGAGAGTGTTACGGAGACTCAACAAGCCCCTTGTGGCCATCGCCGCGGCATCCGCACTGCTGGGCGGGCTGCTCAATCTCGCCGCACCGGCACCCGCGCAGGCGGCCGTACCCGACACCATCCCGCTGAAGATCACGAACAGCTCCGGCCGCAATGAGCCGGTCTACGTCTACAACCTCGGTACCCAGCTCTCGTCCGGCCGGCAGGGCTGGGCCGACGCGGGCGGCACCTTCCACGCCTGGCCCGCCGGCGGCAACCCGCCGACGCCCGCGCCGGACGCATCGATCGCAGGCCCGGCCCCCGGGCAGTCCACGACGATCCGGGTTCCGAAGTTCTCGGGTCGGATCTACTTCTCCTACGGCCGCAAGCTGGACTTCCGCCTCACCACCGGCGGACTGGTGCAGCCGGCCGTGCAGAACCCGAGCGACCCCAACCGCGACATCCTGTTCAACTGGTCGGAGTACACGCTCAACGACGCCGGGCTGTGGCTCAACAGCACCCAGGTCGACATGTTCTCCGCGCCGTACGCGGTCGGCGTACAGCGCGCGGACGGCAGCACGGCGACCACCGGCCATCTCAAGTCCGGCGGCTACAACGCGGTCCTCAACGGGCTGCGCGGCCAGTCGGGCGGGTGGGCCGGCCTGATCCAGACACGTTCCGACGGCACCGTGCTGCGGGCCCTGTCCCCCGGCCACGGACTGGAGACCGGCGCCCTGCCCGCCTCCGTGATGAACGACTACGTCAACCGGGTCTGGCAGAAGTACGCCACCACCACGCTGACGGTCACGCCGTTCGCCGACCAGCCGAACACCAAGTACTTCGGCCGCGTCTCGGGCAACGTCATGAACTTCACCAACAGCGCGGGCGCGGTCGTCACGAGCTTCCAGAAGCCCGACGCGGACAGCATCTTCGGCTGTCACAAACTGCTCGACGCTCCCAACGACCTGGTCCGCGGCCCGATCTCCCGCACGCTGTGCGCGGGCCTGAACCGTTCGACCCTGCTGTCGAACTCCAACCAGCCCGACACATCCGCGGCGAACTTCTACAAGGACGGTGTGACCAACCACTACGCACGGGTCATCCACGCGCAGATGCAGGACGGCAAGGCCTACGCCTTCGCCTTCGACGACGTCGGCAACCACGAGTCGCTCGTCCATGACGGCAATCCGCAGCAGGCGTATCTGACGCTGGATCCCCTCAACTGATCAGGCGCACACACCGGGGCGGTACGCGGGCGGCACCGCGCGCCTGCGAACCGCCCCCGGTCCAAATTCCGTGGTGCGTCACGGGAGTTGACCGCTAGCCTCGGGCTGAGCGCAGCGACGTGGGTGACCGCGAGGGGAGCCGGGCATGGGGACCGAGCGCGTGCGGATGGACCGTCTGAGGCTGCTGCTGGAGCAGTTCGACTGCGCCAGGGAGCGGGCCCAGGTGCGGCTCACGGGGCTCAGCGACGAGGAGTACCTGTGGGAACCGGTACCCGACGGCTGGTCGATCCGACGCCGCGACGAGGCCGTGACGCCCAGGGCGTTCGGACCGGGCGACTGGGTGCTCGACCAGGGCGCCCCGTACATCCCGGCGGGCGAGTACGCGGAGGTCGCCCGGCAGGTCGCCGACGGCATGTCCGTGGCCAAGATCGCCGAGGACTGGAGCGTGAGCGTCGAGCGGGTCGAGGAGATCCTCGCCCACACCGGCCCGCCGGAGCCCGAGGTGACCCCGGTGACGACGATCGCGTGGCGGCTGGGACACCTGCACTACTGCTTCGCGGGCGAATGGGAGTGGACCTTCGGCGAACGCCGGCACGATCCGAAGCTGCTGGTCGACTTCACCCCCGACGCCACCCTGGCGCTGGAGCGGTTCTGGGCGGCGATCGACCGCTGGCGCGACAGCGTCGGCACGGTGACCGACGAGCAGCTCGAGACCATCGGCTTCTCCCAGTACCCGTACGGCTCCGACGCCGACGAGCCCTACCACGACGTGCTGTCGGGAGCCAATCTCGAATTCATCCACCACATGGCGGAGATCGCCCTCCTGCGCGACCTGTGGCAGGCCCGCTTCGGGGCAGGCGGGTAGAAGCGATTCGGTCGGGACCACGGGTTCCGCCGAGGTAATTCCCTGGCGTGCGGTCGGAAGGGAGCGGAGACTCGTCTCATGGCGGACATGGGGGCGTTCCGGGAAGCGGTCACCGCGTGGGCGGCCGGGGGTACCGGCGGCCCCGCACGCGAGCTGGCCACTCGACTGCCCGTGCGGGCGGCCGTGCTGCTCGAGGGGCCGAGCGACGTGGCGGCGGTCAACGCACTCGCCGAGCGACGCGGCCGGGACCTGGAGGCCGAGGGAATCTGCGTCCTGGCGATGGGCGGGGCGATGAGCATCGGGCGTTACGCCCGGCTCCTGGGCCCGTCCGGTCTGGGTCTGCGTCTCACGGGGCTGTGTGACGAGCGGGAGCGTCGCTACTACACCCGGGGCCTGGCGGACCCCGACGGCCCGCAGCCGAGCTTCTTCGTCTGCGCGGCGGACCTGGAGGACGAACTCATCCGCGCGCTGGGTGTCGGCCGGGTGCAGGAGCTCGTACGGGCGGAGGGCGATCACCGCGCGCTGCGGACCTTCCTGTGTCAGCCGGCTCAGCAGGGGCGTCCCGCACAGCAGCAGTTGCGGCGCTTCCTCGGCACGAAGAAGGGCCGCAAGATCCATTACGGCCGTGTACTCGTCGAGGCCCTCGACGCCGACCGGGTACCCGCGCCGCTGGACGACCTGCTCACCGGTCTCTGACCGGAGCCGGCGCGGCAGGGTGAAGGTGGCGCTGTGATTGCTGAAAGATCGAGTGGCTTCCTAGGGTCGACCGCATGACCTCGACGAGCCCCTCCACCGCCGCGGCCGGCGCGTCCCGCCGCACCGTGACCGCCGCCGTCGTCCAGGCGGCCGGCCCGCTGTTCGACACGCAGGGCGCGCTCAGCCGGGCCGAGGAGCTCATCCGGGAGGCCGTCACCGACCGCGGGGCGGACGTCGTCGTGCTGCCCGAGGCGTTCCTCGGCGGCTACCCCAAGGGCCTGGACTTCGGCATCACCGTCGGCAGCCGCACGCCGGCCGGCCGTGAGTTGTTCCGGCGCTATCACGCTGCCGCCATTGACGTACCGGGCCCCGAGGTCGACACCCTGGCGACGCTCACCCGGGATCTGGGCTGTCACGCCGTCGTCGGCGCGGTCGAGCGTCAGCGCGGCACCCTCTACTGTGTGGCGCTCTTCTTCGGCCCGGACGGCTATCTGGGCCTGCACCGCAAGCTCATGCCGACGGCCGCCGAACGCTTCCTGTGGGGACAGGGCGACGGCTCCACTTTCCAGGTCGTCGACACCGGCGCCGCCCGGCTCGGTGCGGCCATCTGCTGGGAGAACTACATGCCGTTGTTCCGTACGGCGATGTACGCCAAGGGGGTCGACCTGTGGTGCGCGCCGACCGTGGACGACCGCGACGCCTGGCAGGCCACGATGCGGCACATCGCCCTGGAGGGCCGCTGCTTCGTCCTGAGCGCCAGTCAGTACCTGCGCCGCGACGCCCTCCCCGCCGACCTCCACCCCGTCCAGGGCGACGAGCCCGACACCGTGCTCATCGGCGGCGGCTCCGTCATCGTCTCGCCGCTGGGCGAGGTCCTGGCCGGTCCGCTGCGCGACGGGGAGGGCATCCTGACGGCCGAGCTCGACCTGGACGACCTGGCCCGAGCCCGCTTCGACTTCGATCCGACCGGCCACTACGCCCGCCCCGACGTCTTCACCCTTCACGTCGACGAGTCGGCGCGCGCCACGGTCACCGGCGGCTGACGGACGGCCGCGGGGCCATGCCTCCCGCCGGTCAGTCGGCGTACACCCGGCCTTCCTTCACCAGGTAGTGCACCGGGTCGGAGCAGCCGATGGAGGGCGTGATCAGCAGGCTGACCGTCAGTGGGGCCGGCTCCGTGCTCGCGGTCGCGAAGTCGCAGACGGCGCCCTTGCCCGTGAGCGGATACCAGAACCAGCCGTCGACGTCGCCCACGGTGACGCGGTCGGACTCCTTCCAGGCGCCGTCGCCCCGGGTGAACACCTGGAGCCGCACGGAGGCGGCGAGGTCGTCCTCGGGCGAGCGCAGTGCGGTCAGTGTGATCTTGTAGTCGCTCCCGAGGACGGACGAGGCGATCTGCCGTGTCTGCGGCGCCGCCGTACCGGCGTTGGACGTACCGGCGTCAGGGGTTCCGGCGTTGGACGTACCGGCCCCCGCGGCCCCGAGTGCGCCCGCCATGAGGATTGTGACGGCGGCCGTGGCGGCGCGGGCGGTGCGGTCGCGCCGGTGCTTGCTGGACAGGCTCATGTGTTCCCCCGTTGAACCGAGTTGTACCGAAGGTCTGATTGGTTCGTACGGTGGTGGAGACCAGTCACCCGGCTTCAGGGTTGTACGCGGGTGCGGAGCGGCACCGGCTCAGTGCGACTCCCGCGTCACCTCCGAACCGCTCGACCCCACGAGGAAGTCGAGATCGGCGCCGGTGTCGGCCTGGAGGACATGGTCGACGTAGAGGCGTTCCCAGCCGCGCCGTGGGTTGGTGTAGGCGTTGGCCGTGGGCTCGCTCGGGGTTCTGCGGGCGAGTTCGTCGGCGGGTATGTCGATGTCGATGCGGCGGGCCTCGACGTCGAGGGTGATGAAGTCACCGGTCCGCACGAGGGCGAGGGGGCCGCCCGCGGCGGCCTCGGGGGCCACGTGCAGGACGACCGTGCCGTACGCCGTACCGCTCATCCGGCCGTCGCAGACGCGCACCATGTCGCGCACGCCCTGTTCGAGGAGCTTCTTCGGCAACGGCATGTTCGACACCTCTGGCATCCCCGGGTACCCCTTGGGGCCGCAACCGCGCAGGACGAGGACAGTGTCGGCGTCGACGTCGAGGCCGGGGTCGTCGACGCGGGCATGGAAGTCCTCGATGGAGTCGAAGACGACGGCCCGGCCGCGATGGCGCAGCAGGTGCGGGGAGGCGGCCGCCGGTTTGATGACGGCGCCGTCGGGCGCGAGGTTGCCGCGCAGTACGGCGATGCCGCCCTCGGCGACCAGGGGTTCGGCCCGGGTGCGGATGACCTCGCCGTCCCGGATGGGGGTGTCGTCGAGCGCGTCCACCAGCGGTTTGCCGGTGACCGTGAGGGCGTCGGGGTCGAGCAGGTCGCGGACCTCGCACAATACGGCGAGCAGGCCGCCGGCGCGGTGGAAGTCCTCCATGAGGAAGCGTCCGGCGGGCTGGAGGTCGACCAGGACCGGGACGTGGGAGCCGACGCGGTCGAAGTCGTCGAGGGAGAGGTCCACGCCCAGGCGGCCGGCGATGGCGAGGAGGTGGACGACCGCGTTGGTCGAGCCGCCGACGGCGGCCAGGGCGACGATCGCGTTGTGGAAGGAGGCCTTGGTGAGGAACGTGCCCGGACGGCGGTCGGCGGCCACCATCTCCACGGCCAGGCGGCCGGAGTGGTGCGCCGCTTCCAGCAGGCGGCTGTCGGGCGCGGGGGTTCCGGCCACACCGGGGACGACCGTGCCCAGCGCCTCGGCGACCAGGGCCATGGTGGAGGCGGTTCCCATGGTGTTGCAGTGGCCCCGGCTGCGTATCATCGCCGACTCCGAGCGGGTGAACTGCTCCTGCGACAGCGAGCCCGCGCGCACCTCCTCCGACAGCCGCCACACATCGGTGCCGCAGCCCAGCGGCCGACCGCGGAAGGTCCCGGTGAGCATCGGCCCGCCGGGCACCACCACGGCGGGCAGATCCACGGAGGCGGCGGCCATCAGCAGCGACGGGATGGTCTTGTCGCAGCCGCCCAACAGGACGACGCCGTCTATGGGGTTGGCCCGCAGCATCTCCTCCGTGGCCATGGCCGCCATGTTGCGCCAGAGCATGGCGGTGGGCCGCACGTTCGTCTCGCCGAGCGACACCACCGGCAGGTCCAGCGGGACACCGCCGGCCTCGTACACGCCGTTGCGCACGGAGGCCGCGACCTCGTCGAGATGGGCGTTGCAAGGGGTCAGGTCGGAGGCCGTGTTGGCGATGGCGATCTGCGGCCGGCCGGTGAAGGCATCGCCGGGGACGCCTCTGCGCATCCATGCCCGGTGGATGTAGGCATTGCGGTCCTGACCCTCGTACCACTGTGCGCTGCGCAGCCTCACGATGGGACCTCTTCCGGCAGTCGGTACGGAGGTCTACAGTCTGGAACGCCGTGACACCTCCCCGGAACAGCTCCGGAGGCATCTCGTGTCGGCGGTGCGTGGCACGTCGCCGCCCTCCGTAACTGACCACGCTGGAGAGCACCTTGGTGGACCTCATGCGCGCCTTCGTCCTGACCGCCCCGGGTGCGTACGAGGTGCGGGACGTGCCGGCGCCGGTGGCGGTGCCGGGGGAAGTCGTGGTCGAGGTCGAGCGGGTCGGGGTGTGCGGTACCGATGTCGAGTTCTTCACCGGTGCCATGGCCTATCTCCACCAGGGGCATTCCGTTTATCCGATGCGGCCGGGGCACGAGTGGGCCGGGCGGGTGGTGTCGGTCGGCGTGGGGGTCGACCCGGGGTGGGCGGGCCGGCGTGTCATGGGGGACACGATGCTCGGCTGCGGCAGTTGCCGACGTTGTCTGAGGGGTCGTCAGCATGTGTGCGAGAAGCGTCAGGAGGTGGGGATACGCGGTGCGCGGGACGGCGCCCTGGCGGAGCGGCTCGCTGTACCGGCGACCTCGTTGCACGTCCTTCCCGACTCGGTCGACGCCGTGCTCGGCGCGCTCGTGGAGCCTGGCGGGAACGCGCTGCGGGCCGCGCGGGCGACGGCGGCGCGTGCCGGAGACCGTGTTCTGGTGCTGGGGCCCGGGACGATCGGTCTGCTGGTCGCGATGTTCCTGCGGGCGGCGGGCGTGGACGTGCATCTGCTGGACCGTGCCGGGCACTCCCCCGCGTTCGCTCATGCCCTGGGCTTCGAGCAGGTGTGGGACGAGGGCTCGCTGCCGGAGCTGCCCTTCGACGCGGTCGAAGACGCCTCGAATGCCGGGCATCTGCCGGACAGGGCACTGGAGTTGGTCGAGTCGGGCGGTCGGCTCGTGTGCATCGGGCTGGCCGCCGAGCCGAGCCGGATCGACACCCGTACGCTCGTGTTGAAGGACGTGACGGCGGTGGGTGTGCTGTCCGCGTCGCCAGGTCTGGACGCCACCATCGAGGCGTATGCGTCCGGGGCGGTCGATCCCAGGCCCCTCGTCGCGGCCACGGTGGGCCTGGACGAGGTCGGTCCGGTCCTGGCGGGCGGGCGGCCGGAAGGCGCCGGTTCCGGTCCCAAGATCCACGTGGACCCCCGTACCGCCGCCCGTTGAAATCGCCGACCACCGATATCGAGGGGGTTGTGGCTGTGTACGATCGGCCGGTTCGGGTAGGCCCCTGCACTGATGCAGCTCAGGCCGGAGTCGACCGCGGTCTTCGAAGGATGACGGACCATGTGCCGCGAACAGGAACCCGACAGCCCCTCCCACGTCGTCGGGCGGCAGCTTGCCGAGGCAGTGAAGAACCTGGTGGCGCTGTGGTTCTCAGCCGTCGACGATGTGCGTCCGCGCCTTCCGCCGCGGCAGATACGCGCCTTGGAGGCGATAGCCCGCCGTCCGTCCCTCAATGTCACCGCCCTGGCCGAGCAGTTGGGCATGGGGCTGCCGAGCGCCAGCCGGCTGTGCGACCGGCTCGAAGCGGCGGGCCTGCTGCGGCGGTACGTCCGCCCGGGCGACCGGCGCGAGGTGCGTCTGGAGGTCACCGAGCAGGGCCGCAGACTCCTCGCGGACGTCACCGAGCGGCTGTCCCTGCACCTGGCCGGGGCCCTGGACGCGGTTCCGCCCGACCGGCGTCCGCGGCTCGAACAGGTCCTGCGTGCCGTGCACGAGGCAGGAACGCCCGCCGATACGACACCCGGCCCCGACCTCCGTACCGGGTCCGGTGCGGACGGCGAGGATCCCGCTCAGGTCTGAGGCGACCGTGGCCCGCCCGCCTCGCCGTGCACATGGCACAGCAACAGGCATACGTCGTCGTCGTGTTCGGAGTCGTGCAGGAGAGGGTGCAGCAGGCGGTCGGCCGACGCCTCCAGGTCGTCGTCGAGTTCGGCCCGGCCGAAGCCGCCGAGTGCGTCGGCGAGGCGCTGGATGCCCGGGTCTATCCCATGGGAACGGCGCTCCACCAGGCCGTCGGTGTAGAGCGCGAGCGTCGAGCCCGGCGGGAGGGCGACGGTGTGGTCGTCGATCTCCTGTTTCAGCGGGATGCCGAGCATGGCGCCGGGTCTGGCGTCGAGCGTGTGCACGCGGCCGCCGGGGTCGCGCAGCACCGGTGGCGGATGACCGGCGGCGGCCCAGGTGAGCGTGTCCTCGTGCGGGTGGATGCGGGCTATCACGGCGGTGGCGTACAGGTCCAGGCGCAGACGGTGCAGGAACTCGTGCAGCCGGGTCAGGAGCCGGCCGGGGCTGCTGCCGTCGACGGCGTAGGCGCGCAGGGCGGTGCGCAGTTGGCTCATCATCACCGCAGCGTGCAGCCCGTGCCCGGTGACGTCGCCGACGACGGTGATGAGGCTGCCGTCGGGCTGGCGGATGGCGTCGTACCAGTCACCGCCGATGTTCAGGCCCCGGGTGGCGGGGAGGTAGCGCGCGGCCAGGCTCAGGCCGGCGGTCGTGGGCAGCTCGGTGAGCAGGGCGCGTTGCAGGGTCTCGGCGATGTCCCGGTTGTGCTCGAAGCGGCGGGCGTTCTCCAGGGCGATGCTCGCCCGCCGGGTGAGCTCGATCAGCATGACGGCGTCATCCGCGTCCCAGCGCCGGTCGGGTGGCGAGAGGGTGAGGACGCCCTGGGGTGCCCGGCGGGTGAGCAGCGGGATGCAGAGCAGGGGCCGGCCGGAGTCGAGCGCGGAGGGCGGCTGGTCGTCGACTCCGGGCAGGCCGCCGGGGTGGTCGGCGGCGTACTGGGGGCGGCCCCGGCGGGCGGCGAGGACGGCGGCGGCGGGCCGGGGGCCGCCGCGCAGCGCGTCGTCCACGTCGTCGAAGAGCCAGACGTCGACGGTGCGGGCGTAGCGCGGGACCAGCAGCGTGGGGAGCAGCCGCACGATGGCCTCGTGGTTGAGGGAGGCGGTGAGTGCGGCACTGGCATCGGCCAGGAAGGTCAGCCGGCCGCGGGCCTTCTCCGCTTCCTTGCGGGCCTTCTGCTCGGCGTCGAAGAGTTCGCGCTGGGCCCGGCCGGCGGCGTCCAGTTCGGCGTGGAGCGCGAGGACGCCCTGGTTGGTCTGGTGGAGTTCCTCGCGGTGGAACGCGACGAGCGACTCCTGTTCGTCGAGGCGGTCCAGCAGCAGGGCGGCGTCCTCGTCGGCGCCGAACAGGGCCTCGGCCAGGGCCGTCGGGTCGTCGGCGGCGGGTTCGGTCCCGGAGACGTCCGCGTCCTCGGCACAGGGGACGCGGGCGTGCCACGGAGGCTGCCGGTCGTCCGGGCGGCGCTTCGCGGGAGCCACTTCGATGTGGAACTCGCCCCCGCCGGGCGACAGGGCGACGCGTGCTTCGACCCGCCACTCGCCTCCCTTGGTGAGGCACTGCCGCAGCTGGGCGGTCAGCGCGGTCACCAGGCGCGTGCGCTCGACGGTGGTCACTGCGCACGCGGCGGCCAGCCGGGCCGTGGCGATGCGGACCTGCGCGGCGTCGGTGACGGTGCGGACGTTCCAGGTGCGGGTCATGAGGGGTGGTCCGTCGGAAGGGGGCCGAGCACGGCGACGGCGGTGTCGTCGCGTACCGGCCGGGCCGGGCTGCTGGCGTCCCGCACGATCGAGGCGGCGATCACGGCGGGGTCGAGGGGCGAGGGGGTTTCGGTGGCCGGGCCGGGAGTCCAGCGGCTCGGCAGGCCGTCGCTGTGCAGGACCAGGAGGCTGTCGCGGGTCCAGCGCTCCTGGTGCGGGGGCAGGCGCGCGGGGAGGTGGGCGCCGACGATGCCGGGGCAGGAGACCAGGCCCTGCCAGCGGTCGCCGGCGCGCAGCCGGGCCCCCACATTGCCCACCCCCGCGAAGTGCAACTGACCGGCGCCGAGGTCGAGTTGGGCCACGGCCACGGCCGCGCCCCTGGTGTCACGCAGGACGGTGTGCATGCGCCGCAGCAGGTCGGTCGGGGGCAGATGGGGATCGGACCGCAGTGCCGCCACCGCGGCCGAGGAGGCGCGGGCCGCCTGGGGGCCATGGCCGAGACCGTCGGCCAGCAGCAGCGTCACCCGGTCGGCCGCGCGGACACAGGCCCACGCGTCGCCGGAGAACTCGCCTCCCGCGAGGGGGATGTTGACTCCGCCGGCCCGTACCGGAGGCGGCGCCGGGTACGGTCCCGCGGTGTCGCGGTGAGGGCCGATCCTGGCCATCGCCGTGGTCCCCCGGCCGGGTGTGCTGTGCAGGCTGAAGTCGTCCGCGATGCGCAGACAGGTCCCGAGCCCGGCGCCCAGTGAGGCGGTGGTCGTGTACCCGTCGCGCAGGGCGGCGGCGGTGTCGGCCATGCCGGGGCCGTGGTCGACGGCCATGATCTGCACCAGGAGCAGCCGCTCGTCACCGTGGACCGGCACGGTCGGGCCCACGAGGTCGAGGAGGACCTGTCCGCCGCCGGCGTGCTTGAGCAGGTTGGTGGCGAGTTCCGTGGCCACGAGTTCGGCCGTGGCGACCCGGTCGTCGGCGAGCCCGGCGTGGCGGGCCGCGTCCCGGGCCGCCAGGCGGACGTCGCGCACCCGGGTCGAGTCGTGCACGGGAACCTCCCAGACGCGTGGCATCAGGGCGCCTCGCGCGGGTGCGGCGGCCCGGAGATCCAGGACGTCACCGTCACGGTGGTGCCGGAGCCGCGGTGGCTGTCCAGGGAGAACTCGTGGACCAGGCGGCGGGCGCCGCCCAGCCCCATCCCCAACCCCTCACCGGAGGTGTAGCCGTCGGACAGTGCCTGCTCCAGGTCGGCGATGCCGGGCCCCTCGTCGCTGAAGACGAGCCGCAGTCCCCGTATCCCGCCGCGGGTGACCTCGGTGCACTCCATCCGGCCGCCGCCGCCGTGCACGAGGGCGTTGCGCGCCAACTCACTGGCGGCGGTGACGAGTTTGGTCTGTTCCACCAGCCCGAACCCGAGGGTGGCCGTCATCTGCCGCACATGCTGGCGCACCCGGACCAGGTCGAGGTCCGAGCGGATCGGCAGGCGGGCGGAGACGCTGCCGGTGCTGTGGGTCACGGGCTCTCCCGGCGTGCGCGCCCGTCGCGAGGCAGGGTCGAGACCTCGGCGCCGAGCAGGCGCAGGGCTTCCTCGGTGTGCAGAGCCGTGCGCAGCCCCGGCAGGGTCAGGCCGAGTTCGACGAGGGTGATGGCCACCGCCGGGCGCATCCCCGCCACCACGGTCTGCGCGGCCAGCAGCCGGGTCATGGCGGCGACGTCGCTGAGCACCCGGCCCATGAAGGAGTCGACGATCTCGACGCCGGAGAGGTCGATGACCACTCCGCTGATCGCGCTGTCGGAGACGGTCTCGCCGATGTCCTGCCGGAGCCGCTCGGCCGTGCTGTCGTACAGATCGCCCTGGAGGGTGACCAGCAGCACCTTGCCCAGCCGCAGCACGGGGACATGGCCTTCGTACGGGAAGGTGGCGGCGCCGGTCACCGGGGCTCCGGGGCGGCGGGGTTCGGCACGATGTGCGCGCCCTGCTGCTGGAGGGCGTAGGCGAGCGCGTCGGCGAGGCTGGCGCGGGTGAGCACCGAGCTCAGGTCGATGCCGAGGTGCACGATGGTCTGCGCGATGGCCGGCCTGATCCCGGAGACTATGCACTCGGCGCCCATCAGCCGCGCGGCCGCGACGGTCTTCATCAGATGCTGTGCCACCAGTGAGTCGACGGTCGGCACTCCGGTGATGTCCAGGATCGCGATCCGGGCGTGCTGCTCGACGACGGCGTCCAGGAGCGTCTCCATCACCACCTGGCTGCGGGCGCTGTCGAGCGTGCCGATCAGCGGCACGGCGACGATGCCTTCCCACAGCTTGATCACGGGAGTGGCGATCTCGAGCATTTCGAGCCGCTGGCGGTTGATGAGTTCCTGTCCGGAGATCGTGGTCGTCTCCAGCATGACCAGGCGCAGGGTGCCCATCAGCACGGCGAGGGCCGTGGCGCACTCCCGCCGGTGCTCGGCGCTCCCGTCGCTGAGTTCGTCGAGCAGGAGATCGGTCACGGGGGCCCGCAGCGCGTCCATCTCCGACGAGATCTGCCCCATGGTGGCTCCGGCCCGGGCCCGTGAGTGCGCGGTGCGCGCCAACTGCTCACGTACGACGGTGAATCCGTCGGCCTCCGAGTCCTCCACGCGCCCCGATGCGGCCACCGCGGCGAGCGCCTCGACCACGGCGCGCCCGGCTTCCACCGCCTCGTCCCGGGAGACGGTGAACACGGTGCGGAACACCGCCGCGTCGGCCCAGCGCTGGGCGATCTGCTCGCGACGCAGCCGCAGGAAGTCCGCCACCTCCTCCGCCGGGCCGGTACGGCCTTCTGCCGTCTGCTGCTCCGGCACTTGCTTCCCTCCTTCTGTGGTGCGCGCCGCCCCGGTCGTGCGGGCGGCGCCGGGTGGTTCGCTCAGGGCGCCTGGCGCGGCCCGAACCAGTCGAGGCAGACCACGAGCGCGTCGTCGTCGGCCACGGGTGTGCCGCGGTGACCGGAGAGTTCTCTCAGGACGGCACGTGGCACCTCGGCGGCGGGCAGCAGGCTGGTCGACACGAGGGCACGGGCCAACGCGCGCTCGCCGTACGGCTCACCGCCGGGCGCGACGACGGCGTACACCCCGTCGCTGGCGAAGACGAGCCGGTCGCCGGGCTCGATCTCCAGCTCATGGGCGACGTAGTCCGTCTCCTCGAACATGCCGAGCGGGAGCTGTGCCTCCAGGTCGAGGGCGTCGACGCCGCGGCCGCGCAGCCGCAGCATCCGCGGGGAGCCGGCGTCGATGATCCGGAGCCTGCCGGTGCTCAGTTCGAGGTCGAGCAGGAGCACCGAGAGGTAGGAGTCCCCGCGGTACTGGCCGTAGACGGCCTGGTCGGCGAGGGCGGCCTGGTCCGCGATGGACAGGCCCGCACGGCGGGCGTTGCGCAGGGCGTTGATGCCCAGGTTGGTCAGCAGGGAGGCCTCGATGCCCTCGCCCATGCCGTTGGTGATGTAGAGCATCAGGCGGTCGGCGGACGCCGACCAGTCGAAGTTGTCGCCGTGGATCGCGTAGGCGGGCTCCAACTGGGCGCCCAGCGCGTACTCGGGGCGTGCGCAGGCCCGGCCGGGCAACAGCTGCCATTGCATCTCGGCGGCCAGGGTGAGGCGGTCGGTACGGCGTGCGCGCAGGTAGAGGTCGGTGTCCCGGTCGGCGACGATCACCTCGTGCGCCAGCACCTGGGCCACGTCGCAGAGCTCGTCCAGGCATTCCTCGGCCTGGTCGGCGGAGGGCATCGTGACGGCCAGCACGCCGAGCCGGTCGCCGCGTACGGTCACCGGCAGGTGCAGGCGCACCTCGCCGTCGGTCAGCTTCTCGACGAACGGTTCCTGGGAACCGAAGGCCCGTCCGGCCGGGCTGCCGTGCGCCGGCATGGAGTCGGGCACGCTCGCGGCCGGGTGCACCGGCTGAAGCGTGGCCAGGCCGTAGTCGGCCAGCAGGAGCTGGACGGACTTCGCCGCGTAGTCGTTGCACAGGGCTTCGCGCACCGCGTCCACCAGTTGGTGCGGGGCCGCGGAGCGAAGCGCCCGCTCGGCTGCCACGAATCTGTTCACGATGTTGGATACGCCATTCTTGTCACAGTGACGGCGTCGGAGCCGCTGCTGCGGACGCCGTCCGCCTGGTCCTTCTTGCCCGTATCTAGTGTTCTGTACGTATTGCCCGAACCGGCGGGCTGACAGCGCCCTCGAAGCCTGGAAAGGTGGAGCCGTGACTTCCCCGTACTCGCAACCGCGGCCGGACGAGGTGGCGCGAGTGACCTCCGAGGCCGCCGAGTTGCTGGAGGTCCTGTGGGGCCGCGCCTCGACGGCGCCGGTGTCCGCCTCCCAGATCCGCGTGCTGTTCATCCTGGAGCACAGCGACGGCATCAATCTGCGCATGCTCGCCGAGACCCTCGGCTCCACACCGCCGTCGACCAGCCGGCTGTGCGACCGCCTCCAGGCGGTGGGGTTCGTGGAGCGCGCGCCCAGCACCTCCAGCCGCCGCGAACTGCGGCTGCATCTGAGCCGGCGCGGCCGGACCTTCCTTGCGGAGTTGCGGGCACGACGCGAGGCCGCGCTCCAGTCCGTGCTGGAACAGATGCCCGCCACGAAGCGGCACGCACTGCGGGAGGGCCTGGAGGCGTTCTGCGCGGCGGCGTCCGCGGAGATCCACGAAGGCGACGAGGCCGAGGAGGCCGCCGGCGCCAGGAGCGCCTGAGACGCTCCCGCGCCCCGGTTCGGCGCCGGGGCGGTAACGCGTGGGCACCGCTGCCCGGCGACGCGGGCCGTCCTCGTTGCTGACCGGCACGTTGCACACCCCTCCCGCGCTTGACCCGCTCACTCTGTTGCCTGATGGCCATAGTTGTCAAACGGCAACTGTTGTCGACGCGAGTGCGGGTCTCGATCGGTGAACTGCCCCTTGGCGAGGGCGTCTTCGCTTCCGGGGCAGCCGGCCGCCGCGGCTACGGTTCCGAGTCCACCGGCTGGGCGTCGGCGGTCGCGAGCGCCTCCTCGACGCTTCCCACGATGGGGACGGTGATGCTGACACCGGTGAGATCCATGATCCGCCGGACGGCGGGGGTCGGGGAGATGACGTACACCCCTCCCGGGATCTCGCGCACCTCCTGGTACGCCCGCAGAACGATGTTCATGCCGGAGGAGTCCATGAAGGGGACCCCGGCGATGTCGAGCAGGAAGTGGCGCCGACCGTGGTGGAGCTGGTTGGCCAGGTGATGCTGCAACTCGGTTGCCGTATCCATGTCCAGGTCACCTTCGACCGTCAGCAGCACGGCGTCCTCCCGGGGCACTTCCACCTTGATCGACAGGGGATTCTGGGCAACGGACACAAGTACCTCCCACAGGGTTCGGCGACGGTGACGGGTGCCCCGGCGGCGGGATTCGATGCCTCGCCGATGCGAGGAAACCTCGCGCGGCGGCCCGTCGATGCGTTCGCCCGCCTACCCCCGAACCTCCGCAGCACACAGGGCACGTGCGAACGAGCCGTACGCCGTCGGGACTCCGGCCGCTTTCGCGCCCCATTGCGGACGGGGCGGTTTGGCAACCGGCGGAGCGGTCACGCGAAGAGGGAGAAGGCCCTCACGCGATGGGGAGAGGAACAGGGGACTCGGGCCTGGTCGGGAGTCGCCAAGGACATTCGGCGGGTCCTTCCGCCTCCCCGCCTTTGTCAGGGAGCGAAAGGATGAGTGAGAACCACCGGACCGGCGTCACCCAGTGCTCGACCGCCGTGGGCCGTGGCCGGCCCGAGCCGCGGAGTCCGGCCTCACCGGCCGAGGCACGCAGGACCGTGCGGCGGGTCCTGTCCGAGCAGACGCGTGCCCGGGGCGCCGACTGCGCGCCCGACGCCCTCTCGGACGCCCTGCTGGTGGCGTCCGAGCTGACGACCAACGCGATGCTGCACGGCGGCGGCATCACCGGCTTCGACGTCGAGGTCGTGGGCCAGAACCTCTACCTGTCCGTGAGCGACCGCGAGCGACGACGGCCGGTGACTCTGGACCCCGTCGACCGGCAGGGACGGCATCGCTGCGGAGGCCGCGGCTGGCCCATCGTGTGCCGGCTGTCCCGCACGGTGATGGTGTCGGACCTTCCGGCCGGCGGAAAGCGCGTGACCGCGGTGATCCCCCTGGCGGCGGTGTGACCGCGAGGAACCCCCTGACGGCAGTGTGACCGCGATGAACCCTCTGACGGCGGGGTGCCGGCACACGGGTGGCGCCGACAGGGCGTGACCTGTCGGCGTGTGACCGGTCGAGGAGGGGTGGGGAGTGGGCCGGTCAGGCGACCCCGGGCTCCAGCAGGCCCGCCCGCAGTTGCTTGAGGATGCGGCTGATGAGGCGCGAGACATGCATCTGGGAGACGCCGATCCGCTCGGCGATCTGCGCCTGGGTGAGTTCCTCGACGAAGCGCAGATGGATGATGCGGCGCTCGCGCTCGTCCAGCCCGGCGATCAAAGGGGCCAACGAATGGAAGTCCTCGACGAGTTCCAGCGACGGATCCTCCTCGCCGAGCAGGTCGGCCAGGACGGACTCGCCGTTCTCGGCGTCCCCGGTGACGGCCGCGTCGAGGGAGGTGGACTGGTAGCCGTTGGACGCCTTGCGCGCCTCGACGACCTCTTCCTCCGACAGCGACATCAGCTCGGACAGCTCACGCGTGGTCGGCATACGACCCAGGCGGGAGCTGAGTTCCTCCGTCGCCTTGGCCAGCTCCGTGCGAGCCTCCTGCAAACGGCGCGGTACGTGGACCGCCCAGCTCGTGTCACGGAAGAACCGCTTGATCTCACCGACGATGTACGGGACGGCGAACGTGGTGAACTCGACCTCCCGGGACACCTCGAAGCGGTCGATGGCCTTGATCAGCCCGATGGTCCCGACCTGGACGACATCCTCCACGGAGTCCCCGCGGGCCCGGAAGCGGGATGCCGCGTACCGCACCAGGGACAGGTTCATCTCGATCAGCGTGTTGCGTACGTACTGGAATTCCTGCGTGCCCTCTTCAAGCATGACCAGTCGGTCGAAGAACTGACGCGACAACTCCCGTGCGTCCTTGGGGCTCACCCGCGTCGGATCCTCGATCAGCGGCAGTTCCGCCTCGTCCGTCGTGACCGCCTTCTGTGCCGTGGCCGTCGCCTGCACCACCGTCACGGCTGTCATGCCGCCCTCCCCATAGCCGGAGCCGATTGTCAAAGGCCCGCGTGCCCGGCCTCGCGCCGCTCACTCCTGTTCCGTGGCAGGGATCACTCGACGAGCAGGGGTTCTGGCTTGAAAACGCCCCCGGACGTGGCGATCCGGACACCTCGCGCAGGAAAGCCCTCACCACCGGGGGCTGATGTCTCTCGAACCCCGGCCGGCGTCGTCCTGCGCCGCCCCCTGTTTGCGTCGTCGGTCGTGGGGCATGCGGGAGTTCGTGCTTCGGACCGGAGGCGCAACCGGTGCGACAACCGAGACCGCTGCGGGGCCCTTGAGCCCCCTCCGGGGCTTTGAGCCCCGTGCACCGTTTCCCACGGAGACCCCCTGAGATCGTCCCTTCAGGAGTTGTTCCCTCATGTTGGTCGAGACGTCCGCACAAGCTTCCGACAACCCCACCCGCCCCCGTGTGTCCGGCCGACGCGTCCACGACGACGCCCCCGACACCGGCTCCGACTTCGCCCGCCTCGCCGCTCTGCCCGACGGGCCCGAGCGAGAGGCGATACGCGATGAACTGACCAAGGCCTGGCTGCCCATGGCCCATCGCATCGCCGGCCGCTTCCGCAACCGCGGCGAGTCCCTGGAGGACCTGCGCCAGGTCGCGGCCCTCGGCCTGGTCAAGGCCATCGACCGGTACGAGCCCGGCCGCGGGGCCTTCGAGAGCTACGCCGTGCCCACGATCACCGGTGAGATCAAGCGGCACTTCCGCGACCGGATGTGGGCCCTGCGGGTTCCCCGTCGCGTCCAGGACCTTCGCAACAAGGTCCGGGTGGCGCGCCGCGATCTCACCGCCTCCGACGGCTCGAACCCGTCGGTGGCCCACATCGCCGCGCACACGGGACTCACCGAGGACGAGGTCAACACGGGCCTCGAGGCGCTCGACAGCTTCAGCACCCTGTCCCTCGACGCCGAGATGTCGTCGAGCGAGGACGGCTTCAGCCTCTCCGACACGATCGGCGCATGCGACGAGGCGTACGACGTCGTCGTGGACCGGGAGGCGGCGAAGGAAGGGCTGCGGCGCCTGCCCGAACGCGAACGCACCATCCTGTACCTGCGCTTCTTCGAGGACATGACGCAGAGCCGGATTGCCGACGAACTCGGCATCTCCCAGATGCACGTCTCCCGGCTCATCAGCCGATGCTGTGCGCGGGTGCGCAACGAGGCGCTCGGTGCCGGCTGCGACGACCACTCCCAGGAGGGCTGACCGGTGCTGATGCCCCATCCGGCGATGCTTCGCGGACTGGTCGAGGAGTACGAGGCGCTCATGGCGGACCGGGGCGACGGGCCGGCCGCCGACCGCCGCCGCCGCCAGGTGCGTGTGCAGGACCTGGCGTACACGCTGTGCGTGTCGACCGGCACGCGCGAAGTGGGACAGGCCCTGGAGCGGGCCCGTCAACTGCTCGCCGCGGCGAGAGAGTCGGCGAGCGTCGCCTGACCGGCCCGGACCACCACGAGAACCGGCGACACCGAGAAGACCGAGAAGGAAGTCGATGTGAGCACCGACAGAATCTGGTCGTACGCGCCCGGGATCGGTCACAAGGAAGGGCAGACGCTCACCGGGTACACCGTCGAGGCGAGCGACGGGACCATCGGCCATGTGGACCGCCAGGCCGACGACACTCCCCCGCGGCATCTGATCGTGGACACGGGCGCCTGGGTGTTCGGCAGAAGTCTGCTGATCCCGGTCGGCATGGTCACCCGGATCGCCGAGAGGACCAGGGTCATCACCGTGCGCTGTACTCGTGCGGAGGCCAAGGCGGCTCCGCGCTTCGGCACCGATCGGGAGACCCTCGATCCGGAGTACTTGTCCGCCGTTGGTGGCTACTACGCCTCTTTGCCCCATGAATCCGGCGCGGCCGGGTAAGCGGAGCCTCAGGAGCACGCACGTACGAGGACGACGAGGCGCGCGGACGACAGCGAGCGAGGAGTGGTGAAGTGACGGCAACCGCAGTCCACTTGGTGCGCGCCCGAGATGCTCGGCACCAGATGCGCATCCCGCAGGCGACCGACGAGCGGCCATGATGCCGGCCGAGCGCCGTCCGGAGCGGGACAGCCCCATGGCGCGGACGCGGTCCGTCCCGATCACCAGCGCGGCGGCGGCGCGCAGCTATGTCCGGTCGGTCGTCGAGGAGCGTTGGCGTCCCGGGTCCGGCACGGCCGGCGAGAGAGCCGTCATGGATCTTCTGCTGGTCGTGTCGGAGCTGGTCGCCAACGCGATCCGGCACGGCGGCGGTCTGGCGGGGTTCGAGGTCACCCCGCTCACCGAGGGGGTGCGGCTGAGCGTGCACGACTACAGCGACGCCGTCCCCTCGGCCGCATACGGGCCCGGGACCCTGCCCCTGACGCACGAGGGCAGCGGCTACGGCTGGCCGCTGATCATCCGGCTCTCCCGCGACATCCGGATCGACCGCCGCCGGGAGGGCGGCAAGACGGTCAGCGTGTTCGTGCCGCTCATGTGAGCCCGCTGTGGTCTGCGGGCGGCGGCTCACCAGGGCAGGAACGCATGCACGTCCTTGCCGTCCGCCCGCACCACCACGGTGACCTCGTCGCACAGGGTCTGTATCAAGTACCAGCCGATGCCGCCGCCACGACCGGTGCCGGGGTGGAAGGGCCGCGGCGCCGGCTCCGTCGTGCTCGTGTCACTCAGCGTCACGTGTACACCGTCGAACGTCCTGCGCAACGCCAGCCCGATCGGCCCCGGCGCGTACTGGATGGCGTTGGCGGCGAGTTCGGTGACGACCAGCACGATGTCGTCCCGATATTCGGGCGTCGCCGGCGGCGAGGCCCGCTCCAGTGTCATCAGGAACCGCTCCGCGCTCAGGCGGGCTCTGGTCACATCGCCGACGCCCCCGTCGAATGTGCCCTGCCACTTCTGGGTCTCCTCGGACGACGGTTTGTCGCCGTCATGCGATTCGGTCGCCATCACACCCTCTTCGGCCGGTCCGCGCTGTGGCCGTGGTGACTGGTTGTTCCTTCCACCGCTGCTGGTTCCCAGGCAGAGCGGGACTACGCGTACGGAACCTATGCGATCCGCAGTGACGTGGCGGAAGCGTGGGGTCACGGGTGCCCCTTCGGGCGGGGCGGCCCCTCCGAGGAGGGCCGCCGGAACTTTCGTCCAAGACAGGGCGTCCGAAGTCGGCGACCGTAGGGGTATGCGCACACAGCAGGCGGGCCCCGCCCGCACGGGACGCGATGCCGGCGCCGGCTGGGAGGTCGCCCACCCTCTCGGCGGCACGTCCCTCGAAGGCGTCGCGATGGCCGGCTTCCGTGACCACGCGGGAGCGGGGCTGGACATGCGGGTGCTCCCGCAGCCGGCCGTGATCGTCGTCATCGGGTTCGGGGATGTCGCGCTCGCCGTGGACGGTCCCGGCGGGCACCGGCCCATGGCGAACCTGGTCGCCCCGATGACGCCCGGTCCGGTCCGCATCCGCGGGGAGCGGGTCGAGTGCGTCGAGGTGCGCCTCTCGCCCCGGGCCGCGTACGCGGTCCTGGGTGTGGCCCCGCATGAGCTGCATGGGTCGGTGACGAGCCTGGAGGACCTCTGGGGGCCGCCGGCGCGACGCCTCGACGAACGGCTCGCCGACGCCGGGAGCTGGTCCGAACGCCTGGCCCTGACCGACGCCTTCCTCGCCCGGCGGGCCGCCGCCGCACCGGCCATGTCGCCCGAGGTCGCCGGGGTCTGGGACACCATCGTGGCCCGGCGCGGGCAGGTACGGATCACCGATCTCGCCGCGTCCTGCGGCTGGAGTCGCAAGCGGCTGTGGTCCAGGTTCGGCGCGCAGATCGGCCTCACGCCCAAGCGGGCCGCCGTGCTGGCGCGTTTCGATCAGGCGGCCCGGGCCCTGAGCTCGGGCGAGAACGTCAGTGACGTGGCTCTGGCCTGCGGATACGCCGATCAGTCCCATCTCCATCGCGACGTTCTGGCGCTCACCGGGTTCACCCCGAGTGCCCTGGCCGCGATGGACACGTCCGCGGGCTGAGCAACGCCCGGAACCACACGGCAACCACCCCTTACGCGGGAAGGACAGCACCTGTGACGAGCACCGATGCCCGAGAGGCCGCCATGGCCGACCGCGATCTCATCGTCCGGCTGGCGTTCGGGAGCATGGCCGCGCAGACCCTGCGCGCGGCGATCCGGCTGAGGGTGGTGGAACTGCTCGGCGAGACCGCCCGGCCGGCCGTCGCCGTGGCCGCGGACGCCGGTACGGCGCCCCAACCGATGACCCGGCTGCTGCGTGCCCTGGCCGCACTCGGCCTGCTCGAGGAGTATGCGCCCGGTTCGTTCTCGGTGACGCCCGCCGGTGCGCTGCTGCACTCCGGCCGTCCGGACTCCCTCGCCTCGTTCGTGGGGATGTTCACCGAGCCGGCGATCGTACGCGCCTGGGAGCACCTGGACGACAGTGTCCGTACCGGCGAGGTCGCGTTCGACACCGTATTCGGCACGGACTTCTTCAGCCACCTCGCCCAGCGTCCCGAGCTGTCGGCGGCGTTCAACGCGGCGATGAGCCAAGCCGTAGCAGAGACCGCCGCCGTGCTGCCGTACGCCTTCGATTTCGGCCGGTTCTCCGGGGTCACGGATGTCGGCGGGGGTGACGGGACGCTGCTGAGCGCGGTGCTGGACGCCCATCCGGGGCTCACCGGCGCCGTGTTCGACACGGAGCAGGGCCTGGCCGAGGCGCCGAAGACGCTGGAGCGGCACGGGCTCGGCGAACGCTGCTCCCTGCTCGCCGGAGACTTCTTCCGCTCCGTGCCGGGCGGTTCGGACGTCTATCTGATGAAGAGCATCCTGCACGACTGGACGGACGAGCAGGCGGTGACGATCCTGACCCACTGCCGTGCGGTGCTGCCGCCGGGCGGTCGCGTGCTGATCGTGGAGCCGGTGCTGCCCGAGGTCGTCGACCCGGTCGCGGAAGCCGGGGTGAGCGACGGCGGGATCACCTACCTCAGCGACCTCAACATGCTGGTGAACGTGGGCGGCAGGGAGCGCACCCGCCAGGACTTCGAGGATGTGTGCCGGCGTGCCGGCCTGACCGTCACCTCCGTGACCCCGCTGGCGGATGCCGAGCCGTTCTCCCTGATCGAGGCCGAGGCCGACTGACGTCCGGGGGCGCCGGAAGTTCCTAGCGGCGGCTGCGGACCAGCAGATGGAGGAAGTACGGCGTTCCGATCACCGCGGTCATCAGGCCGGCGCCGAGCTGGGCCGGCGCGATCACGGTGCGGCCCAACAGGTCGGCGGTGCACACGAGTACGGCGCCGAGGAGCACGGAGACCGGGACCACCCGGGCGTGTTGGCGGCCCACGAGCGCGCGGGCCGCGTGCGGGGCGACGAGTCCCACGAAGCCGATCGTGCCGGCGGCGGCGACGGCGGTGGCGCTGAGCAGGACGCTCAGCAGCAGGAAGCCGAGGCGGCCGCGTGCCAGGCTGAGCCCCAGCAGTCTCGGGGTGTCCTCGTCGAGCGAGACGAGGTCGAGTTCCACACGTCTGAAGGCCGCGACCGCCACGCCCACGGCGAGTACGGCCGCGAGCGGGGCGACGTCGGACAGGGATCGCCCGTAGGTGGAGCCGGACAGCCAGGTCAGGGCCTTCGCCGCGTTGAACGGGTCGGTCAGGACGATCAGCAGGCTCACCAGGGCGGTGGTGCCGGTGGCGATGCCGATGCCGACGAGGACCAGCCGGTTCTGCTGGAACCCGCCGCGCGCGGCGAGCCCGAAGACGACGACGGAGCTGATCGCGGCGCCCATGAAGGCCGCGCCCGCCACGCCCCACGAGCCGGCCGACGGCACGGTCGTCACGAGGAGCACCGCGCCGAGCGCAGCCCCGCCGGAGACGCCCAGGACGCCGGGCTCCGCGAGGGGGTTGCGCGTGACGGCCTGCACGAGGGTGCCTGCCAGGGCGAGCGCGGCGCCCGCGAGGAGCGCGGCGAGCACCCGGGGCACCCGGGTGTCCAGGATGAACGCGACGGTCCGACCCGCCCTGCCCTGCGCCCAGTTCACGACGTCGCCCAGCAACAGCTTGCTGTCGCCGAGCAGTACGGCTGCGATGGTGACGCCGACGAGCACCGCCACCAGGACGACGGTGGTGGTGAGGAAGACGGCCCGGCTGCGGATGCGCAGCCGGTCGGGGGCGGTGGACGCGGCCGTGTCCTTCAGCCGTGTGGCCATCACGACGAGGAACACGGCGCCGACGAGGCTGGTGACGACGCCCGTCGGCACGGCGACCGCCAGGTCCGACGGCACGAGGGCCCGCAGCAGCACGTCCGAGCCGAGGACCAGCGCCGCACCGGCCAGGGCGGTGACCGGCAGGTTCGCCCGCGACCGCACGAACCCGCGGAACCTGCGGGCCAGGGCACGTACGAGGGCGGGGGCGCACAGGCCGACGAAGCCGATCGGGCCGGCGAGGGTCACGGCGGCCGCGGACAGCAGCGTCGCGAGGACGACGGCGGTGACCCGGGTGGCCCGCACGGGGACGCCGAGCCCGCGGGCGGCGTCGTCGCCCAGGGCCAGTGCGTCGACCCGGCGGGCGACCAGCAGCAGCCCGAGGAGTCCGGCGACGCCGAGGGGCGCGATCTGGAGCACGCCGTCGAAGCCGTTCTGGGCGATGCTGCCCTGGTTCCACCGGTAGAGGCCCTGGGTCTCCTGCGGGAAGAGCAAAAGCAGCGCCTCCGTCACGGCGGTGAGGCCGAGGGCCAGGGCGCTGCCGGCGAGCACCAGGCGGACGGTGCCCGCGCCGAGCCCGGACAGTCCCAGCACGACGGCGGCCGCCGCGAGGCCGCCGACGAACGCGACGCCGGAGGAGGCGAGCAGCGGCAGCGACACACCGGTGACGGCGACCAGTCCGAGCGCCATGTAGGAGCCGGCGTTCACGGCGAGGGTGTCGGGCGAGGCGAGCACATTGCGGCTGACCGCCTGCAACGCGTTGCCGGCCATGCCGAGGAGGGCTCCGACGAGGAGTCCGGCGGTCATTCTCGGCAGCCGGGAGGCGATGACGACGGAGGCGTCGGCCGTGTCGGCCCGGCCGGTGAGGGCCTTGAGGACCTCACCGGCGCCGACGGCGGCCGTGCCCTGCGTGATGTCGACGACCGCGAGGGCCGCGACCAGCAGGACGAGAGCGGCCGTCACCGCGGCCGCGCCGGTCCGGGAAGGGACCGTCGGCGGACGGGTGGCGGGAGGTGTGGCGGTGACGGCCATGGTGTTACTTCGTCAGCTCCTTGACGAGGGCGTCGATGTAGGCGCCCATCGACTCCTGTCCGCCGAACATCCAGATGCCGTCGGGCAGTCGGTGGACGTTGCCCTTCTTCACGAACGGCAGCGAGGTCCACACCTTGTCCTTGGCGAGGGCGTCGGTGAAGGGCGTGCTGCTCTTGTCGCCGTCGTTGCCGATGTAGGCGAACCGCACGTCGTCGGCGAGCTTGGTGAGGCCCTCGACGTCGGTGGTGCCGAGGCCGTAGTCCTTGTCGCCCTCGACCTTCCAGGCGTTCTTCAGGCCGAGTCGCTCGTTGACCGCGCCGATGAGGGAGCCGTCGGTGAAGGGCCTGATGGAGATCTGGTTGGAGATGTCGTAGCCGTCGGCGAAGGCGATCGGGGCGCCGTCGAGCCCGGCGTCCGCGAGGGCCTTCTTGCCCTCGGCGACCTTCTTGTCGAAGGCGTCCTTGAGCTCCTCGGCCCGCTCGGTGGTGCCGGTGGCCTCGGCGATGACGTCGAGGTTCTTCGTCATCTGCCCGATCGGGTCGGCGGCGCTGGCGGAGCGCACCTCCAGGACGGGGGCGACCTTGCGCAGCTGCTTCACTGCGGCCGGCGGCAGGTCGGTGCTGGCGACGATGAGGTCCGGCTTGAGGGCGGCGATGGTGTCCATGCTGGGCTCGCCGCGGGTGCCGATGTCCTTGGGCTCGTTCTTCAGCGGGACCGCCTGGTCCCAGGTCTTGTAGCCCTTGACGTCGGCGACGCCGACCGGGTCGACGCCCAGCGATATCAGGAGCTCGACCTCGTGCCACTCGGTGCCGACGACCTTCTTCGCCGGTCCGTCGAGTTCGACCTTGGTGCCGGAGGCGTCAGTGAGGGTGATGCCTTCGCCGACCTTCTTCGCGTCGTCGCCGTCGGCGGCGGGCTCGGTAGTGCCGCATGCGGTCAGGGCGAGCGCCGCGGCGGTGGCGGCCGCCGCGGTCATCATCAGGCGTCTCATGAGGGTGTGCTGAGCCTTTCGCTTCGGGTGTGGTGGCGGCCGATCGCGCGGGTGCGCAGCCGTCCGGTCAGCGGGTCGGTGCCGACTTCGATGCGGATGCCGTAGACGTCGGTCAGCCGCTCGGCCGTCAGTACGTCCTCGGGGAGGCCCTCCGCGACGATGCGCCCTTCGTCGAGCAGGACGATGCGGTCGGCGAGGGCGGCGGCCTGGTCGAGGTCGTGCAGGACGGCGCCGACGGCGATGCCGTGGTCGTCGGCCAAGTCACGGACGAGATCGAGGAGTTCGATCTGGTAGCGCAGGTCGAGGTAGGTGGTCGGCTCGTCGAGGAGCAGCACCCCGGTCTCCTGGGCGAGGCAGCCGGCGAGCCACACGCGTTGGAGCTGTCCGCCGGAGAGGTGTTCCGCGCCGCGCTCGGCGAGGTCGGCGACGCCGGTCATGGCGAGCGCCCGCTCGACCGCGGTCGGGCCGTCCGGGTCGGCCCTGCCCCAGCGGCCCCGGTACGGGTAGCGGCCGAACTCGACCACGTCCCGTACGGTCAGGCCGCTGGGGGTGGGGCGTCCCTGCGTCAGCAGCGCGACCCGGCGTGAGAACTCACGAGGGGTCAGCGCCAGCCCGTCGGTGCCGTCGACGACGAGCGTGGCGGTCCGGGGTCGCTGCAACCGCGCGATGGTCCGCAGCAGCGTCGACTTGCCGCTGCCGTTCGGTCCGACCAGCACGGTCACTTCGCCCGGCCGCAGCGTCACGGACGCGTCGTGGACGACGTCGACGCCTTCGTAGGCCACGGTGACGTCCGTGGCCGACAGTTCATGACCGCGGGATCTCACCGCGGAGGTCTCTTCGCCTGCCTGCACGCGGCACAGGTTAGCCTAACCTAAATCCGATCTGTGAGGGGGTGGTGGTGACCGCCACAAGGGGAACTTCGGCCAAAGGCGACTCGCGCTACGAACCGTCCGCCGGCGTCACGTCGGTCACCTTGCCCTGGGGGGTCGCCTCCAGGTAGCCGGAGTCGCCGTACTCGTCGGACAGGTAGACGGCCAGGTGGGCCGGCGTGTCGAAGACGCTGTTGTCCGACTTCGCCAGGATGTAACGCATCTCCGGGTTCTTGACGTTGAGCTTTTTGTCGGCTTCGGCGAGCAGCGCGGGTACCGCGTCCCAGTCGAACCTGTCGAGGGTGAAGGGCTGGTCGCCGCCCGACAGGGTGCTCTTGATGATGCCCTTCTCGACTCCGCGCCCCGGGTAGTAGGTGTAGGAGTCGTACTTGCTGTCACTGCCGTCGACCATCACGTCGGCCGACACGAAGCCCTCGTAGACGCTGAAGGCTCCGTACCTGTTCCGGCCGGTCTCATTCTCCAGGGCCTTGATGGCGGCGCGGATGCCGTCCGGGGTCAGCACGGCGCCGGTGTCCGTGTCCTGCGACCGCTGGTCGTCCGGGGCCCCGGACGACCCTTGCGACGAGGTCGTGGAGGACGAGGTCGGCCTCGACGCCGAGGTGGTGGACGAGCCTCGCGCGCCGTCACCCGAGTCGCCCGCGCCGCCGCCCAGGGGCAGCAGCCACCACAGCAGCACCAGTGCGCCGGCGAGGGACGTCCCCGAAACGCTCAGCAGGACCGGCAGGTTGGGCGTACGCCGACTCCCCGCCCGCACGGGAGCGGTGATCGGCTGGGGCGTGCCGTACGCGGGGCCGGGGTGGATCGGCGGCCCGAACCCGGCGGGGGCGGGCACCGGCGTCGGGGCCGGGGTGGGCGCCCCGAACGGGACGGACGTGGTCGACGAGGCCGAAGTCCCCGGATATGAGGGGGAGATGGTGGTGGAAGGGGCCGGCGGGTCGAGCGGATAGGAGGTGTACGGGTCCGGCACGGCCGCCGCACCGGTCGGCCACGACTCGAACTCGGCCAGCCTGCGGTCCAGTTCGGCGGCCGACGGCCGTGCCGACGGGTCCCGGACGAGTACGGCCATCAGCGCCTGGCCCAGGGCGCCGCCCCGCACGGGGGCCGGAACGTCGTCGCTGAGGACGGCGGCGAGGGTGGCCAGGGGCGTGCCGCGGCGCAGCGGGTGGTGGCCCTCCAGGGCGGTGTACAGCATCATCGCCAGCGACCACAGGTCGGAGGCCGCACCTCCCTCGTGGCCCGATATGCGCTCCGGGGCCATGAAGTCGGGCGTTCCGATGATGGATCCGGTGGCGGTGAGGTGGGTCGTCGTCTCGCGGATCGCGGCGATGCCGAAGTCGGTGAGGACGGGCCGGCCGTCGGACCGCAGCAGGACATTGGCGGGCTTGACGTCCCGGTGCTGGATACCGGCGTCGTGCGCGGCGGTCAGCGCGGCCAGCACACCACGGCCGATCCGGGCGGCCTCGGCGGGCGGCATCGGGCCCTGCGCCAACCGGTCGGCCAGCGAGCCGCCGCTGACCAACTCCATGACGATCCACGGGTAGGTGGCTTCACCGCCGTCGACTATGTGATGGATGGTCACGACGTTCGGATGGTCGATCCGGGCCAGCGCCCGCGCCTCGCGCAGCACACGCTCGCGCAGCATCCGCGCGCCCTCGGGGTCGTACTCGGCCAGGTCCCGGTCGGGCGGCCGGACTTCCTTGACCGCCACCAGCCGGTGCAGCACCAGATCCCTGGCCCGCCAGACCGTCCCCATCCCGCCGCCGCCGAGACGGGCCTCCAACTCGAAGCGCCCGTCGACAACCCGTCTGCCGGGGCCTCTGTCTCCCTCACTCATGGGCGGGAGCTTAATGGCCGCCGCCGACACCGTTCGCCGGGCCCATGACGGCCCACATGACGCGGGTTGAACAGGGCGGTTGACTCGGCTGTGTCGCCGGCTGAGCAGGGGCCGAGCACCTCTCGGTACGCGGCCCCCCTTCGCATCCACCGGGAGATGGACTCGCCCGTCGCGTCCGGTGCCTAGCGGCCGACCGCCTGTGCGCCCGCCTGCGCGAACTTCTCGTCCAGGGCGCCGGACGGGGCGCCCGCGACGCCGATGCCGGCGATCGGGGTGTTGCCGGCGGTGACGGGGACGCCGCCCGCCAGGAACAGGGTGCCGGGGATGTCCTTCAGGGTCGGGGCCTGCTGGAGTCGCTCGGTCAGCTGGGACGTGGGGGCGTTCCAGGAGACCGCGGTGTACGCCTTGCGCTCGGCGGACTCGTAGGACTGCGGGCCGGCGCCGTCGCCGCGCAGGGTGACGATGGTGTTGCCGTTGCGGTCGACGACGGCGACCGTGACGCGCTGGTTCTCCTTCTCGGCGGCGTCGAGCGCGGCCTGCGCGGCCTCGGTGGCGGCGTCGATCGTCAGGTGGGTGGAGGTGGTGGTGGCACGGGCCGGGACGGCGGCCGAGGCGGCGGCAGCGGAGGTCGTGGCCGGCGCCGAGGCGTTCGCGTTCACCGCGCCGAAGCCCGCCAGGGCGACGACGGCGAGCACGGCACCGCCGGTGGCGACGCGGGCACGGCGGGAGAACTTCTTGTGCACGGGGTTCATGGGTCGGTCGACTCCTTCGGTGGGCGGGCGGCCCGGTTGCCGCCCCGCTTCGTCCGCTCTCCACCCTCGGCCCGGCAACGGCCCCGGACGGTCGACGTTCCGGCTGCCATAGGGCGACGGAACGGACGACACGGGGGTCATCCGATCGGTTGACACGCCCGGGGCCGCACCGGGCCACAATGGAGGTGTTTGCCCAGTTCAGCGCCCACGAGCAGGGAGGGAGGCGGCCCCGGATGGGGAACCGGTCGTACGAGCCGAGCACCGTGGACACCAGGTGGCTCGGGGTCGTGATGGACGCGGCGTTCTTCCTGCTGCTCGGCGGGGCGCTGGCCCGTTTCCTGCTGCGTCACCCCGGTGAACCGCGTACGCCGTGGATCATCGCGCTGTCCGTGGTGCTCGCGGCGCTGCATCTGCTGGGGCCCAGGGCCGGGGACTTCGGGCCACGGCCCACCCGGCGGCACACGGCGTGGCTGGCGCTGACCGTCGTGGTGTGGATGATCCTGGTCGTGCTCGCGCCCAGCTTCGCGTGGTGCGCGGTGCCGCTGTTCTACACGGGCCTGCGCACGCTGCCGCCGCGTGCGGCCCTGGCGCTCGTGGCGGTCCTGACCGTGTTCGTCGTGGCCGCTCAGGTGGAGCTCGCGGGCCGTTTCGACCCGAACCTGGTGCTGGCGCCGCCGGCTGTCGCCGCCCTCGCCACCGCCGTGTTCCTGCAGATGGAACGGCACACCGCACGCCAGCGCGTCCTGATCGACGACCTGATCCGCACCCGGCACGAACTCGCCGCCTCCGAGCGCCGCGAGGGCACCCTCGCCGAACGGCAGCGGCTCTCCATGGAGATCCACGACACGCTCGCCCAGGGCCTGTCGAGTCAGCGGATGCTGCTCCAGGCCGCGGACCGGGTGTGGGAGACCGAACCGGACAAGGCCCGCGTCCATGTCCGCACGGCCGCGTCCGTCGCCGAACACAACCTCGCCGAGGCGCGGCGCTTCGTGCACGACCTGGCGCCCGCCGACCTGGCCGGCGGCGAGGGCCTCGACGAGGCGCTGCGTGCCCTGGCCGCGCGGGAGTCCGGCGCCGATCTGGCCGTACGCGTCCACATCGACGGCGACGGCCGGCTCCCGCAGCTGCCCGACCGGGTCCGCTCGGCCCTGCTGCGGGTCGCCCAGGGCGCCCTGGCCAACGTCCGCGAGCACGCCGGCGCGGGCAGTGCCGCCCTCACCCTGACCGTCCTCGACGACGAGGTCGTCCTGGACGTCGCCGACGACGGCCACGGCTTCGACGCCGACTCCCTGCCCGACTCCCCCGACGGCGGACGCGGGCACGGGCTGCCCGCCATGCGGGCCCGGCTGCGCGCGCTCGGCGGCACGCTGACCGTCGAGTCCACGCCCGGCGAGGGCACCGTCCTGTCCGCAGCCGTCCCCCTGGAGGCGCCCCGATGACCCCCGACCCCGCTCCCGTGCGCATCCTGGTCTGCGACGACCACGCCGTCGTACGGGCCGGGCTGCTCGCCCTGCTCGACAGCGCCCCGGACATCGAGGTCGTCGGCGAGGCAGGCACCGGCGAGGAGGCGCTCGCGCTGGCCGCGAAGCTCGCCCCGGACGTGGTGCTGATGGACCTGCAGCTGGGCGAGGGCATCGGCGGCGTGGAGACCACCCGCCGGCTCACCTCCTCCCCCGGCGCCCGCACCCACGTCCTGGTCCTGACGACGTACGACACGGACGCCGACATCACCCGGGCCATCGAGGCGGGGGCGACGGGCTATCTGCTCAAGGCCGAGCGCCCCGACGAGCTCTTCGCCGCGATCCACGCCGCGGCCCAGGGACGGACCGCCCTGTCGGCCCCGGTCGCCGGCCGTGTCATGGCCGGTCTGCGCCGGCCCCGGCCCGCCCTCACCGACCGCGAGCGCGACATCCTGGCCCAGCTGGCCCGCGGCATCGGCAACCGTGACATCGCCCGCGCCCTGTTCATCAGCGAGGCCACGGTCAAGACCCATCTGCGCCGCATCTACGACAAACTCGGTGTCGACACACGCGCGGGCGCGGTGGCCGTGGCGAAGGAACGGCGACTGCTGCCCTGAGGACGGCACGGCCCGGAAAAGCTGTCGGTGTGCCTGTCGTATCCGCCGGGCCGCCGATCGTCTTCCTGGCAGCAGGGCATTCCCGCCCTGCGTACGCGTCGCACAAGGAGGCGAATCATGTCATCGACATCCGCGCCGAAGCCGATTCCCGATACCTATCGCCGGGTCACCCCGTGCCTGGTCGTCGAGGGCGCCGCGAAGGCGCTCGAGTTCTACCGCGAGGTGTTCGGGGCCACCGAGCGGATGCGGTTCCCGGGGCCCGGCGGGGCCATCGTGCACGCCGAGATCGAGATCGGGGACTCGGTCGTGATCGTCGAGGACGCCCTGCCCATGATGGGCACCGAGGCACCGCCGGCCGGCGGTCTGCCGGGCAGCCCGGCGTTCCTGTTCGTGTACGTGGAGGACGTGGACGCGGTCGTCGCCCGTGCGGTGGAGCTGGGGGCGACGCTGAAGCGGGCGCCGCAGGATCAGTTCTACGGGGACCGGGACGGGTCGATCGTGGACCCGTACGGGCACTGGTGGACCCTCGCCACGCATGTGGAGGACGTGGCACCCGAGGAGATGGAGCGGCGGATGGCCGCCATGCTCGACCAGGAAGAGGGCCAGGCGTGAAGTACGTGCTGTTGTTCGTGGACGACGAGAAGTTCTCCCGGGAGCTCCAGGCCATGGGCCCGGCGGAGCGGGCGCGGGCGTACGAGCGGGCCAACCAGTGGTTCGCCACGCACGCCGACAAGATCACCGGTGGGCAGAAGCTGCGCGATCCGCAGACGGCGACGACCGTGCGGCTGGGGGACGGGGAGCCGGTCGTGGTCGACGGGCCGTTCGTGGAGGGCAAGGAGATCGTCAGCGGATACGCCGAGATCGACGTCGCCGACCTCGACGAGGCGCTGCGCATGGTGCGGACCTGGCCCGGCTGCCCGATCGTCGAGATCCGCCCGGTGGAGACCGAACCCCTGAAGTGAGCGAGACGTGACCGCATCGCCGATTCCGGCGGCCGAGTCGCACGACCGGCTGGCCCGCGTGGTCCGGGAGCACGCGGGCCGGCTGGCCGCCGCCCTGATCCGGGTGACCGGCGACTTCGACACCGCCGAGGATCTGGTGCAGGACGCGGTGCTGGTGGCGCTGCGGACCTGGCCGCAGGACGGCATTCCGGAGCGGCCGGACGCCTGGCTGTTCACGGTGGCCAAGCGGCGCGGACTCGATCACCTGCGGCGGCAGGAGAACTACCGGCGCAAGCTCGCGCAGCTGCGGTGGCCGCCGGACGAGGGCGAGGCGTCGGTACCGGACGAGCGGCTGCGGCTGATCTTCACCTGCTGCCATCCGGCGCTCACGCGGGAGGCTCGGATCGCGCTCACCCTGCGGGTGGTGTGCGGGCTGACCACCGCGCAGATCGCCCGCGCGTTCCTGGTGCGGGAGTCCACCGTGGCCCAGCGGATCACCCGCGCCAAGCAGAAGATCACCAAGGCCGGGATCCCGTACCGCGTGCCCGCCGACGAGGAGCTGGGCGACCGTCTCACCGAGGTCCTCGCCGTCATCTATCTGCTGTTCAACGAGGGCTATCTCTCCACTGCCGGGCAGGCGCAGTCGCACGACCTCGCCGACGACGCCGAGTGGCTGGCCGCCCTGCTGCACCGGCTGATGCCGACCGAGCCCGAGGCGGCCGGGCTGCTGGCGCTGATCCGGCTGCACCGGGCCCGCACCGCAGCACGCTTCACCCCCGAGGGGACGCTGGTGCGGCTGGCGGACCAGGACCGTTCCGTGTGGGACCACGACGCGATCGCGGCGGCGGGCGGGCTGCTGGCGCGGGCCATCAGACGGCAGCGGCCGGGCCCGTACCAGCTGCAGGCCGCGATCGTCGCCTGCCACGCGGAGGCGCCGCGCTGGGAGGACACCGACTGGGAGCAGATCGTGCTGCTCTACGACATGCTGCTGCACCTGGCCCCCTCGCCGGTCACCCGTCTCCACCGGGCGGTCGCCCTGCGCTACACGGCGGGCCCGCGGGCGGCTCTGGCCGATGTGGACGCGCTGGCCCCGGACCTCGCCCGCTACTACCTGTTCCACGCCACGCGAGCCGACCTGCTGCGCGCCCTCGACCGCCCGGAAGAGGCCCGTACGGCGGACGGGCTGGCGTTCGATCTGACCACCAACCCGGCCGAACGCGTGCTGCTCCAGGACCGGGCTGATCTGTAGGCCGCCCTCGCCGGTCGCTCACCAGGGTGCGGGCCTGCCCTTGAGCTGCTGCCAGTACCGTCGATGGGCGTGCCGGGCCCGGTCGCCCGTCATCCCGGCGGGCAGTTCCTCGTCGAGGGGATCGGCGAGGGCAGCGATGTCCCGCAGCGCGGCGGCCTGGCAGGCACGCTTGGTGAAGGCGTACTGGTCGAGGCAGTCCTCCGGTGTGGTCCCGGCGACCTCGACGGCCCGGTCCAGCACCTCCTCGGCCGGCGCCAGTTCGTGCAGCATTCCCAGCGCGTACGCCTGCTGCGGGTCGAAGATCTCGCCCAGGAGGCAGGTGCGGGCCGCGACCGGCTCGCCCCACGCGTACGCGAGCATGCGGACGTACACCGCGGGCATCGGGATCCCGATGGGCACCTCGTTCAGCCCGAACCCGGCGCCTTCCGCGACCGCGACCCGGTAGTCGCACACCGCCGCCGTGATCAGGCCCCCGGCGAAGGCGTGCCCGTTCACGGCCGCCACGGTCGGACGGGGGTAGGTGAACAGCCGCACGTTGGTCGCCCGGTAGTCCGCGAACCATGACGCGACGGCCGACGCGTCGCCCGCGAAGAGCGGGAAGTGCTCGCCCAGGTCGAGCCCGGCGGAGAACCGGCCGCCCGTGCCGGTCAGCACCACGGGGCACTCTGCGTGATCGCGCTCGAGCCGGTCGAACGCCTCATGGAGATCGGCGAAGAACGCACGCCCCTGCGCGTTGACCGGATTGGTCGCCATGGTCACCACGGCGACCCTGCCACGCCGCTCGATCGTCCAGCTCATTCCGTCGCCCTCCGCTGGTCCCCGGGGACACCGGCCTCCGGGGAGTCCGGTTCCGTCCTTGCTGCGTGGCCGCCCGCTGTCCGGGCCTCCAGCGCATGGAGTACGGCCACCATGTCCTCGCCGCCGTGTCCCTGGTCGACGGTCTCACCGAACAGGGCGTGGCAGACGTCGAGCAGCGGGGACGCCATGTCGGCCTTGCGGGCGGCCTCGGCGATCAGCCGGTTGTTCTTCAGGACGTCGGCGGCGGCCGCCTGGACGGCGAAGTCCCGGCCCAGCAGCTTGGGCGCCTTGCCCCGGGAGACCGCGCTCGCCATGGGTCCGGCGTCCAGGACCTGCCGGAGGAGGCGCTGGTCGAGCCCGTACCGGTCGGCGAAGTGGAACGCCTCGGTCAGACCGGTGACCAGGGTGATCAGGAACAGGTTGACCGAGAACTTCATCAGCAGGGCGCCCGGGACGCCGCCGCACGCGAACATCTCGCGGCACATGGGCGCGAGGAGGGGGCGTACGGTCGCCACGGCGTCGCTGTCCCCCGCGAGCATCGCCACGAGTTCGCCCTGTTCGGCGGGGACCCGGGAGCCGGAGACCGGGGCCTCGACATAGCGGCCGCCCACGGCTCGTACGGCGTCCCGGAGGGCGGCCGAGTACTCGGGCGCGGTCGTGCCCATGTGGACGACGGTGCGGCCGACGACGTGGGCGGCGAAGTCCGGCGTGCCGCGCCCGAGGACGGTGTCGAGGGCGGTCTCGTCGGCCAGCATCAGGATCACGGTCTCCGCCCGCTCGAAGACCTCCGCGGGGCTCGTGGCGATCTCGGCTCCGGCGGCGCGCAGCGGTGCGCAGCGGTCGCGGCTGCGGTTCCACACGACGAGGGGCGTTCCCGCACGGGCCAGGTTGAGCGCCATGGGCTGTCCCATGACGCCGAGGCCGATGAAACCCACGTACACGATGCACCGCCGCTTCCGTTTCCGTCGTGGTCACGGCCACCGCCGCTATGACAGCGGTCATAGTACCGGCCGATATGACCGCTGTCATAGGATGGGGTGGGTAGCTTCTGGATCGCGGGTGGACGGGGACGGAGGTCGGGATGGCGGTGTCCGAACGGGGGCCACGCGAGCGGATGGTCTTCAGCGCGGCCCAGCTCATCCGGCGGGACGGGGTCGCCGCCACGGGAATGCGCGAGGTCGCCGCGCACGCTTCGGCACCGCGCGGTTCGCTCCAGCACTACTTCCCCGGCGGCAAGGAGCAGTTGGTCAACGAGGCCGTCGGGTGGGCGGGCCGGTACGCCGGCAACCGGGTCGCCCGCTTCCTGGCCGCACTGCCCGAGCCGACGCCGAGCGGGCTGTTCGCGGAGATGGTGCGCCAGTGGACCGACGAGTACGAGGCCGTGGGGTTCGCGGGCGGCTGCCCCGTGGCGGCGGCCACGGTGGACTGCGCGGAGTCCACGGATTCCACCCGGGAGGCGGTGGCCGCCGCATTCGCCACCTGGACCGGCCCGGTGGGCCGCGCCCTGGTGGAGACGGGCGTGCCCGAGGAGCGGGCCGCGGGGCTCGCCACCTTGATGATCAGCGCCTTGGAGGGGGCGATCCTGATGGCACGGGCGGAGCGGGACGTACGGCCGCTCACGACCGTGTCCCGGGAGCTCGGTCCGATGCTCGACGCCGCGGTGAGCAAGGCGGGTTGACCACCCGCGGACGGGGCATCGGGGCCATGCGGGCGCCCGGCGCCGCGAAATGACGGCACGTCGGTTCGCGGCCGTTCGGCATCCCCTCGCAGTCGAGCCGAGCGCCTCGGCCGTCACGTCCCTTGCTGATGATGCGACGTCCGCGCGTCTGTCGCAGACTGGACGGGTGAGTGGCACGTCTCCAGGGCGTGGCGGGACCACGTCCGTATCCCGGTCGGGACCACGACAGACCGTGGCGCTCGCGGCGATGATGTTCGCCGTGGCGATGACGTTCATCGATCAGACCATCGTCTCCATCGCCGCCCCCGACATCGTCCGCGAACTGGGTCTGTCGGCTTCCGGCATGCAGTGGGTCGTGAACGCCTATCTGCTGTCCCTGGCCGCGTTCTTCGCGCTGGGCGGCCGGCTGGCGGACCTGTACGGGCCGCGCCGGGTCGTCGTGGCCGGCACTCTGGTGTTCGTCATCTCGTCGGTGCTGTGCGGCTGTGTCCCCAAGGGCGACGCGGCACAGGGCTGGCTGATCGCCTTCCGGGCGACTCAGGGATTCGGTGCGGCCCTGCTCTTCCCCGCGGCGCTGGCCGTGGTGGTGGCGGTGTTCCCGCCCGAGCGGCGCGGCCGTGCCCTGGCGCTGTTCTTCGGGCTGTCCGGCGCGTTGACCGCCCTCGGCCCGCTGCTGGGCGGCTGGCTGACGGCGTGGACCTGGCGCGCGGTGTTCTGGGTCAACGTTCCCGTGGCGATCGTGGCACTCGCCCTCACCGCCTGGGCACGTATCGCGGACCGGCGCCGCCCCGGCACCCTCGACGTACCGGGCGCCGTACTGATGGCCGTCGGCATGGGCCTGTGTGTCCTGGGCTTCCAGCAGGCCTGGGCGTGGGGCTGGGACAGCGCCGCGACTTGGGGGTGCATCGCGGGTGGCCTGCTGATTCTCGCCGCGTTCGTCCGGTACGAACTGGGCGTGCGGAACCCGTTGATCGATCTGCGGGTGTTCCGGGACAAGGCGTTCACCGTGGACGCGGCGGTGCTGTTCTTCGCGATGCTCGCCTTCGTGCCGCTGTTCTTCTTCGCGTCCGTGTACGCCCAGGTGTCGCTGAGCGCCTCGCCCAACCAGGCGGCGCTGTTCCTGCTGTACTTCTTCGCCGGGTTCGCCATCGCCTCGCAGTGGGGCGGCCGGATCCTCGACAAGCAGGGCGCGCGCCCGGCGCTGAAGATGGGCACGATCGTGGGCGCCGTCGGATTCGCCCTGTGGGCGGGCAAGCTCACCGACCTCTCCATGCACGACCAGTGGCCGTACGCCGCCCTGGCCGGCGCGGGCATCGGCTTCATCCTGGCCCCCGCCTCCACGGACGCCGTGAACCGGGCCATCGGTCCCTCCTACGGCGAGGTCACCGGAGTCACCCAGACCGTACGCAACTTCGCGGCGAGCGTGGGCCTTGCCGTCTTCGGCACGATCCTGACCCACGTCACCAACAACAACGTGGTGAACACCCTGGAGTCCCGCGGCCTGCCCTCGAACGTCGCGCACGACGTCGCCCACGACATCACCGAGTCCATCACGGGCAACGGCGATTCCAGTGCGCCCACGGGGACGGGGCCCGCCGCGACGGCGACGCGGAACGCGATGAACGCGATCCGCATGGACTTCGCCGAGGCCAACCAGTGGGTGTTCTACGGCATGGCCATCGCCCTGGCCGTCGGCTTCCTGTGCGCCGTTCGCCATCCGGGTGGGCGCGCGGTGACGCCGAAGGAGGCGGAGGAGCCGGAGGGGACAGGGACGTTCACGGGGAGCTCGGAGCAGCGAACGTCCCCGGGGTCCGAGCGCCGGTCGCACCAGGCGGGTTCCTAGGCCCCGCGGCGAATTCCGGATGCGTTGCATGCCCGGTCGTGACAGGCTCCGCGCATGTCTGTCGTCGACGTGTCTCCCGAGGTGTCCCTCGCATACGAGACCTTCGGCGACCCCGGGGACCCCCCGATCCTGCTCGTGATGGGTTTCGGGGCGCAGATGCTCGCCTGGCACGGGGACTTCTGCCGGGCGCTGGCGGACCGCGGCCGTTATGTGATCCGGTACGACAACCGCGACTGCGGGCTGTCCACCAAGTTCGACGATCACCCCGTCGACATGGGCGAGTTCATCGCCGCCGTCAGCTCGGGGGACCTTCCCGCCGCCCTCGCGATGGTGCCCTACCGGCTCGTCGACATGGCCGGCGACGGACTCGGCCTGCTCACCGCGCTCGGTATCGAACGCGCCCATGTGGTCGGCGCCTCGATGGGAGGGATGATCGCCCAGACGATGGCCCTCTCCTGCCCGGAGCGGGTACTGACCCTGACGTCGATGATGTCCTCGACCGGCGAGAGCGAATACGGCCGCCCCAGCCCGCAGGCCCAGGCGGTGCTGTTCGGTCCGAGGCCCGCGGACCGCGCGGGCTACGTCGAGGCGGCGGGGAAGGAGCTGGTGTGGGCCTCCAAGCGGTACGGCGACGCTGCGAGGCTGCGTGAACCGGCCGCCGAGAGCTACGACCGCTCCTACTACCCCGCGGGGACAGGACGACAGCTCGGAGCGATGATCCTCAGCGGTTCACGCGCCGACGCACTCCGCGAACTGCGGGTGCCGACGCTGGTGATCCACGGCCTGGACGACACGCTCATCGACCCCAGCGGCGGGAAACGCACAGCGGAGCTCGTTCCCGGTGCCGAACTCCTGCTGATCCCCGACATGGGCCACGACCGCCCACGCGAACTGTGGCCCCGTCTCATCGACGCCGTGGTGACCCACACCGGTTGAGCGGCGGTCCGAGAGTGGCCCCATCGGCGTCCGTGCTCCTGAGCGCCCCCGGCCCCACTGCCACCAGGCGTGTCCGCTCCCGTACAGTCCGTGGCGTCGGTGCGCGCCGTCGCGCCTGACTCCAGCTGCTCACCCAGGAGATGGACCATGGACACCGAAGCCGGCCCCGGCTCCCTCCCGCACCCGCCCGGCACGGTCCGGCCGGTGCCCGAAGCCGAACCGGAGCTCGTGGAGCGGTGGCGTTCGACGGGCGGCGAACTGATCGAGCTGCTGGCCCAGGTGCGCGAGCGGGTCGGCGGGGTCGCCGCGTTCCGTATCGGGCCGGCCCGCACCGTTCTCGTCACCGAGCCGCGGGCCGTCCAGCATGTGCTCGCCCGCCACCCGGAGCAGTACGTCAAGCGCTCCCACCGCGCCCGGCTGCTGGTCGGCGACGGTGTGCTGTCCGCCGAGGGCGAGGCGTGGAAGCGGCAACGCCGGCTGCTTCAGTCCCAGTTCACCGGAACCGGGATGCGCCGCTACGACCGGCGGATCACCGCGGCGGCCCGGGTCACCGCGGAGCGCTGGGCCGGGTTCGCCCGTACCGGACAGACCCTGGACGTCGGGCGGGAGATGCACCGCTTCGCCCTGGACGCCATCTGGCGCTCCCTCACGGGCCACCCCCTCGACGACGAGACCCAGCGTGAGCTGGAGGCCGTGGAAACCGTGGGGGCCGCCCTGCCGGCCCTGCCCGCCGACGCGGAGGAGGCCAGGGCGGCCGTCGCCGCCGATCTCGCCCGGATCGACGCGGTGGCCCGGCACACGATCGAGGCCGCCCGCGGCGGGAAGGCCGGCCCCGACGGGCCGGGCCTGCTGCACGTCCTCACCGAAGCCGCCGCCGAGCGGCCCGAGTACACGGACCGGCTGATCCGGGACGAGCTGGTGACGCTGCTCGCGGCCGGTCATGAGACCACGGCCAGCACGCTGACCTGGCTGTACCTGCTTCTCGACCGGCATCCGGCGGCCCGCGAAGAGGCGCTCGCCGCCGGCGAGGAGGACTCCGAGGAACGCCGCCAGGCCATCCAGGCACTGGTCCACGAGACGCTGCGGCTGTACCCGTCCGCGTGGATCCTGCCCCGGCACGCCGCCGAGGACGACACCCTCGACGGCTACCGGGTCGAGGCGGGCACCGACCTCCTGGTGTGCCCGTATCTCACCCACCGCGATCCCGAACTGTGGCCGAATCCGGAGCACTTCGACCCTCGGCGCTTCCGCACCCCGGACGGCCGGCCCACCCACACCGGGGCCTACTTCCCCTTCGGCATCGGTCCCCGCACCTGCCTGGGCATGCAGTTCGCGCTCCGCGAATCGACCGTCCTGCTCGAACATCTGCTGCCGGCCCACGTCGTGGCGTTCTCCGCCACCCCCGCGAAGGCGACGTACGGCATCACGGTCCGCCCCGACGGCCCCACGCCCGCGACCCTGCGACCGCCGCTGGTCTGAAGCCCTCAGCGGCGCCCGCCGAACTCCCAGTCGTGGACCTCGACCTCGGCGTACAGGTCGGGCTTGAGTACGGTGCGCGCCGTCTCCGCGTCCGGTGCACGCACCAGTGCAGCCGTACCGAGCCAGGCGGTGCCGTCGTCGGACAGCAGCGGTCCGTACGCGATGAGTTCGTCGTTCTCGGGTGGTTCGGCCGGGTCGGCCGCGCGGTCCGGGCCGAGGCCCAGCACCAGGTACCGGTTGCCTTCGCTGCGTCCGCCGGGGAAGTCCCACATACTGCGGCCCAACATGTTGCGCCACCTGCGCAGCAGTACGTCCCGGTACACACCGGCCTGGTAGTTGGGCTCGTCGAAGGCGAACGCGCGGGCGGCGGTGGGGTCGGGCAGGTCGACGATGTGCACGCTGCCGGTCGGCGTCTCACCGTCCGACGCGAACGTCGGACCTCGCGCGATCAGCTGCTCCGCGAACAGGTCCATGTACGACCAGTGCTCCTCCACCAGCCGCTCGCGCAGAGGCAGTGAGTCGGGCCGGTCACGGTGGTAGCAGAAGAACTCCATTCCCCCAGTCTGGGCCAATACTTCACGCCTTGTGGCATGATCGGCTGCCATGCCCTCGTTACCGGCGTGGACTCCAAGGACCGTTGCCCGTCTGCTCGTTGTCCTGTTGGCGCTGCTCGTGACGCAGAGCGGAACCGGGTCCGAGGCCCGTACGACGGCCAGGACACAGGCCGACGGCGGCGAGCGGACGACACCCGATCGACCCCGCTACGACGTGACCCTGCGCGGCAACGCGGACGGCTCCCGCTGGACCGGCCGGCAGCGGATGTCCTTCCACAACGCCGCCACCGACCCGCTGCGGGAGGTGTACGTACGCCTGTGGGGCAATGGCGTGGACAAGTGCGGCACGACCAACGGCACACCACCCGCGGTCCGGGTGTCCAAGGTGCGCGGAGGCACCGCGGGCCGGCCGACGGTCGACTGCACGGCGCTGCGGATCGCCCTGCCGAGGCCGCTCGCGCACGGCGAGCGTGCCTCCGTCTCCTTCGACGTGTCGATCACCGTGCCCGAACGCAACGACCGTTTCGGCCGCGAGGGCGCCTTCCGCTTCCTGGGCAACGCGCTGCCCGTGCTCGCCGTGCACGACGCCGAGGGGTGGCACCTCGATCCGTATGTGACGACGGGCGAGAGCTTCTACACCCTGGCGAGCGACTTCCGCGTGGCGCTCGACCATCCCTCGCACCTCAAGATCCCCGCGACCGGCCGCACCTCGACCCGTGCCGTCACGCCCGGCCGCAGCCTGACGGTGAGCGTCGCGCGGCAGGTCCGGGACTTCGCCTGGGCGGCGGGCCCCTTCCGCACCGCCCAGGAGACCACGCCCGGGGGCGTGCGGGTGAAGTCGTACTGGGCGCCGGGGACCTCCGTGACGGGCGTACGCCTGTCTCGTGCGGACGGCGCAGCCGCCGTGGACCGGTTCGGCGAGGAGTTCGGCCGCTACCCGTACGGCGAGATCGATCTGGTGATGACCAGCGGGTTCGGCGGCGGCATGGAGTACCCGGGACTGGTCCTGCTGGGCACCACCGAGGAGGGCAGTGCCGTCGTCCACGAGGTGGCCCACCAGTGGTGGTACGGCATCGTCGGCAACGACGAGTACGGCGCGCCCTGGCTGGACGAGAGCTTCGCCCAGTACGCCAACGCGCGCTTCTACGGCTGGGACACCCGCGACTGCTGGTCGGAGGCGGACTGGCCGAACGACGGTGCGGCGCTGACCGACTCGATGGCGTACTGGGCCGCGCACCGGGGCGAGTACCACTTGGTCTACACGGCCGGCTCCTGTGCGCTCGCGGACCTGGAACGCACGCTCGGCGCGGACACCATGACCCGGCTCCTCGAGCGGTACGCCCGTGACCACTGGTACGGCGTCTCCACCACGGCCGCCTTCAAGAAGGCCGCTCAGTCCATGACGGACCAGGACCTCAAGCCCTTCTGGAAGCAGCACCGCATCCGGTGACGTCGGCCGGCTCCCGTCACTCCGGTGCGAAGCGGCGTCGCACGTCGGGCCGGGACCTGAGCCGCTCCGGGTAGCCGGGGCCGAGCCGGGCGACGGTGTCGTCGGCGTGCAGCGGTTCGCCGCAGGCGGAGCAGACCACCTCGGCGTGCGCGTCGTGGCCGCATGCCTCGTGGTGCAGGGTGATCGGCGGCCCCTCGGAGCCGGCGAGCCAGCGATCGCCCCAGTGGGCCATCGCGGCGAGCACGGGGAAGAGGTCCCTGCCCTGCTCGGTCAGCAGGTACTCGTGCCGGGGCGGCTCGCTCTCGTAGAGCCGTCTCTCCAGCAGCCCGGCCTCGACGAGCCGGCGGAGCCGGTCGGTGAGCGTGTTCCGGGCGATCCGCAACTCGCTCTGGAACTCGTCGAATCGGCGGCTGCCGTAGAACGCCTCCCTGAGGACCAGCGGGGTCCAGGCGTCGCCGACCACGTCCAGGGTCCGCGCGATGGAGCACGGCCAGTTCGCGAAGGACGTACGCGCGCTCATGCCCGCTCTCCGATCTCGTGGACCAGTTCGATCGCGCGGCCCAGGGTGTCTAGGCGGGCGGTCAGGTCGGCACCGGCCGGGTACAGGCGGACGGTGTCCACGCCGGCGTCGCGCCAGACGCGCAGCCGCTCACGGACCATGTCCTCGGTGCCGATCAGGGTCGTCGCGAGGACCATGTCGTCGGTGACCTGCGCGGCTGCGCCGTCCCGGTCCCCGGCCTGCCAGCGCTGCCGTACCTCCGCGGCGACGTCGGCCCAGCCCTGGCGGCTGTAGGCGCGGTTGTAGAAGTTGGTGGACGCCGAGCCCATGCCGCCGAGGCTGAAGGCGAGTTCCTTCTTGCGGCCGGCCACCATGGCGCCGAGCGCCTCCTCGTCGGGGGCGAAGGCCACCTCGGCGCCCTGGCAGACGTCCAGTTCGGCGCGGGTGCGTCCGCCGCGGGCCAGTCCCTCGTCCAGCGGGGCGAAGTAGGCGTCCGCCGCTCCCTCGGGCACGAAGCTGGTGCCGAGCCAGCCGTCGGCGACCTCGCCCGTGAGCCGGAGCATGGCCGGTGACAGGGCGGCCAGGTAGATCGGCACGGGGTGTTCGGCCCGCATCGACAGCTTCATGGGTACGGCGTCCCCGCCGGGCAGCGGGATGCGGTACTCCTCGCCGGAGTGGTCGATCTTGCCGCCGTCGAGGACCTGCCGCACGATCTCGACCGTTTCGCGGACGCGGGCCAGGGGGCGGGCGAAGGGGACGCCGTGCAGGCCCTCCATCACCTGGGGGCCGGAGGGGCCGAGGCCCAGCAGGAAGCGTCCCTGGGACAGGTTGGAGAGAGTGATCGCCGTCTGTGCGAGGGACACGGGTGTCCGGGTGCCGACCTGCATCACGCCGGAGCCCAGGAGCATGCGCTCGGTGCGGGCGGCGTAGTACCCCAGGGCGGAGGGCGCGTCCGAGCCCCATGCCTCGGCGACCCAGCAGATGTCGAGGCCGAGCCGCTCCGCCTCCGCGACGAAGTCCGCCTGCTGCCGCCAGGAGCCGAGACCGGACGCCTCGATCGTCGTCGCGGTCCTCATCGCTCCTCCGCCAGCCGCTTGATACGCCCCAGGGTGATGGTCATGTTGCGCTCGAACTCCCGCATACGCACGAACACGATCTTCTGCTCCTTGTCCGGCATCTCGTCGATGGCGAAGGACAGGCCGGACCGGCCGGGTCCCAGCTGCATCCACTCCGACAGTTCGGTCCCGTCGTCCTTGCCCTCGAGCCGGAAGCGCCATACGGCGGCGGGCCGGGACGGGTCGTCGACGGCCCAGGCGATGACGCGCGGGGACTCGCACTCGATGACGTGCGAGGTGGTCTCCCACTCCCCCAGGGCCTCGTGTCTGCTGCGGCCGACGAAGCGGGCGCCCACGGCGGGCCGGGACTCGCCGTCGAGCCAGTGGACCGACTGGAGCTCGTCACTCATGCCAGGCATCAGCGACACATCGGAGACGATCTCCCACACCCGCTCGGGCGGCGCGTCGATCCATGCCCGGACCTCGACCGTGGGCTTGTCCGCATAGCGTGCGCCCGTCCACTCCACCCCGCACCAACCCCTTCTTCATTGAAGGCCATTGACGTCCAGAGTTGCGTAACGAGACTGACTGCGTCAAGAGGAGGGACGGCGGGCGCCGGGAGCCCGCTCCGCTACGCCCCGGCGCCGCCCCTGTCCGTCTGCAGGACCGCCTTGTGCACCTGATCCTCGACGTCGCTGCGCGTCTGGCCCCGCTCCCTGGCGTAGTCGGCCATCGCGACCTGTACCTCCCGGGCCAGGTCCCGCCAGGCCCGCAGGGCGGTGTTGTAGGTCTCGGTCTGCCGGGGACTCCAGCCGCCCTGCTGGGTCGGCGGCCCATACATACCGCGCAGTTCCTCGACGCGGCTGTGGGCCTGCTCCGCCGCGCGCTCCTTCGCCACCAGCTCTTGGAAGATAGTCGTCACACAAATGGAGCATAGGCGGGCGAATCATCTGTCGCGCGCCGAGCGGCGGGGAGCTCAGGCCGACGGCGCCACCCGCGCGCGTGCCGCCCACTCCCGCGCGGACAGGGCGAGCAGTGCCTCCGTCTCGGCCGGGTCGGGCAACGGGCCGTGGTCTCCCGTCACTTGGAGGGCGGACGCGGCGGTGATGTGGCCCAGCCGCAGGGCCCCGGTCGTGCCCGCGCCCCGCAGGAGACCCGCGAGGAAGCCCGCTGCGAAGGCGTCGCCGGCGCCCACGCTCTCCACCACCGTCGCGCGCGGTGCCGGCACGATGACGGTGCCCTCGCCGGTGAACGCGGTCGCGGCGTTCGCCCCGTCCTTGACGACGAGGATCCGCGGATGCGGCAGCTCCTCCCGAATGGCCTGTGCGGTCAGATGCTCGCCCCACAGCGCCTGCGCCTCGTCCAGGCCGACGAAGACGATGTCGGCCCGGTCGGCCAGTTCCCGCAGCACCTTCGGGGCGGTGCCGTCAGGCCAGAGGGCGGCGCGGTGGTTGACGTCGAAACTGACCGCGTACGGGCGACCGCCGGGCCCAGCGGCCAGCGCCCGGTTCACCAGGTCGCTGCAGGACGCGGACAGCGCCGGGGTGATGCCGGTCAGATGCACCAGCGCGGCCGTACGCAGCGCCGGGCAGTCCAGCAGGCCGGGGCCGAGAGCGGAGGCGGCCGAGCCGCGCCGGTAGTAGTGCACGCGCGTTCCGTCGGGGCCCGGGTCCTTCACCAGCAGGCCGGTCGGGCGGCGGGGGTCGGTACGCACGTACGACACATCGACGCCCGACGCGGCGACCGTGGCACGGACGCGGTGGCCCAGCGGGTCGTCCCCGAGAGCGGAGAGCCAGGCGACGGGTATGCCGTGATCGGCAAGGTACATGGCGACATTGGATTCCGCACCTGCCACCGAGAGCCGCAGCTCCGGCGCACTCTGCAGGGGGCTCGGCGGGTCGGGGGCGAGGGCCGCCATCGTCTCCCCGACACAGACGACGGGGCCGGGTGCGGGGCGCCAGGGCGCGGTGGTCGGTGTGCCGGTCATGCCGACTCCCCGTGGGGCGAGCGTGGCCGGACCGTTTCGAGGCGCCACGCAGGCGTCGAAGCACCGGGCACCTCCATGCGGGTCGGCTTGACAGGCGCTGCGCCGGTCATGCCGGCTCCCCGAAAACCGAAGGGTGCCGAACCGTGTCCAGACGGCATGCGGGCGTCGGCGTACCCGGGGCCTCCACCCGGGCCGTGAACAGGGCACCGTCGTCCTCGGCAGGCGTCTCCAGTCCCACGCGGGCCGTAGTGATGTGCAGGACGTCGTGGGCCAGGCACACGCCGGCCGGTTGTCGTGCCGGCAGCCGCAGGATGCGGTCCGGCGTGCCGTCGGGCAGGTGGCGGCGTACGGTGCCGGTGCCCCAGACCGCGATCCACACGGCGCCTTCGGCGTCGACCGTCATGCCGTCGGGGCTGCCGTCGCGGATCGTCACGAAGTCCTCGGGCGCGCCGAGGTCGCCGGTGGCCGGGTCCACCGGATAGCGCCGGACCACGCCCCGGGCGCTGTCCGCCAGGTACATCACGCCGCCGTCGGGCGTGAACGCGGGCCCGTTGGGGACGGTGATGCCGTCCAGGACGCGTACGACCGTGCCGTCCGGGTCGACGCGATACAGGGAACCGGCGTCCTCGTCGGCGTCGTAGGCCATGCTGCCGGCCCAGAACCGGCCGAACGGGTCGGCGACGGCGTCGTTCATGCGCATCGGTACCGGCGCGTCGTCCTCGGGCCGGGCCAGCCAGTCGAGGGTGCCGTCGGCGTGCAGCAGCGCGATGCCGGTGCCGGCGGCAGCGATCCAGGTGTCGGGGTGTCCGGCGACGGGGGCCACGGCGCCCAGCGGGACGGGGAGTTGGGCCAGCGTGCGCAGAGGTGCCGTCGGCTCGTGCGGGGCAGCGAGGAGGCGGCCGGCGAGGATGTCGACGAGGACGATGTCCGTGCCGGTCCAGCGGATGCCCTCGCCCAGTTCGAGGCGGTCGGGGCGCGCGGCGCGCAGATCGGGGGTCATGGCGTCGCCGCCTCGGCCACGACGGTGCGGAACAGGCGGGCGCGTTCCCTCAGTTCGCCGATGCTGCCACCGTCGGCCGCGTCCCCGATCAGGGGTGAGCCGATGCCGACCGCGAGGGCACCGGCCGCGAGACAGGCACGGGCGACGGCCTCGTCGACACCGCCGACCGGGACGAACGCCGCGTCGGGGAACGGGCCGCGCAGGGCCTTGAGATACGCCGCTCCGCCGAAGTGGGATATCGGGAAGACCTTCAGCGCGGCCACGCCAAGGGCGCGAGCGGCGACGACCTCGGTCGGGGTCAGCACCCCGGCGAGGACCGGCAGGCCCAACTCCTGTGCGGTGACGACACCGTCGCCGAGTCCCGGGGTGACCGCGAAGTCGGCTCCGGCACGATGTGCGGCGCGGGCGTCCTCGGCGGTCAGGACGGTACCGGCGCCGAGCGGGTGGTCTCGGCCGAGGGCGTGGCGGGCGCGTTCGATGACGGAGAGGGTGTCCTTGCCGGACAGTGAGACCTCGATCAGTTCGATGCCCTCCTCGGCCAGGGCCAGCACGGTGCGCAGCGCGGCGTCGGCGTCGTCGCCGCGCACGATCGCGACCAGGCGGTGGGTGGCCAGCGCGGCTTTCAGGTCCACGAACGGTGCTCCTTCGGTACGAGGGTCGAGAGGCAGCGGCAGGCCCCGGTGATCGTGAGCCGCCAGCGGACCTCGCCCGACGGTGGGACGCGCGCGGCGTCGCCGGGACCCGCCTCGGCGAGGTCGAAGACGCGCCCGAGCATGGGCTCCACGCCCGTGCTCCGATACGGGTGCGGCTGCGGGAAGCCGCCGAGGTTGCGCCACAGGGCCATCGACACGGGCTGTCCGTCCGCCCGCAGTTCGAGGGCGAGCCGGTCTCCGTCGTCGTGGACGCAGCACAGCGGTGTGTCCACGACGGCTCCCACGGCCGTGCCGTCGTCGGGGCCGAGTCGGTCCATCGGCACTCCGCGGGGTGCGGGCCACGGGCCGGTGATCCAGGGTGCGTCGGCGGGCCAGGGCTCGCCCAGGAGCGGGGCGGCCTCGGGGTACAGGCGGGTGGCGGCGCCGTCGGTCATGTGCAGGGTCGCACGCTCGGAGAGGTCGAGCAGGGCGTGCGCCGCCCACACGAAGCGGAACCCGGCCGCGGCGGTGAGAAGGTAGTCGGCCCGCACGCCGTCGGCCGTGGCACTGATGGTCCGCGCCAGGGTGAACGACTCGCCCCGGACGTGTTCCGTGTCGCCGGTCCGGGTCCAGGCGCGGGACCAGACGTCGCCGTGGTCGGGCAGGCCACGCACGGTGGGGATGCACTCCTCCAGCCCGCCCGCGTCCACGAAGGCGTCGCCGGGTGCCGCCTTGTCCCGTTCCGGTGCCGGACGCTGCCAGAGCCATTCGCGCGAGGGCGAGCGCAGGGACGTCCAGCGCCCGCCGTGCGCGGCGTCGGTGGTGAAGGAAAGCACCTACGTCACCACTCGGCGAAGGAGTCGTCGGAATGGCGCCAGACCGGGTTGCGCCAGGCGTGTCCGGAGCGGTCGGCCGCGCGTACGGCGGCGTCGTCGATGGTGATGCCCAGGCCGGGGGCGTCGTTGCGGGGCGCGTGGCCGTCCACGAACCGGAACGGGGCGGGGTCGGCGAGGTAGGACAGCAGGTCCGCGTCCTTGTTGTAGTGGATGCCGCGGCTCTGCTCCTGGATGAGGAAGTTCGGTGTCGCGAACGCCACTTGGAGGCTCGCGGCCAGCGCGATGGGGCCGAGCGGGCAGTGCGGGGCGAGCTGCGCGCCGTAGGTGTCGGCGAGGGAGGCGATCCGGTGGACCTCGGAGATGCCACCGGCGTGGGACAGGTCGGGCTGGGCGACGGCTATGCCTGCGGAGAGGGCGGGCAGGAACTCGGCGCGTGAGTAGAGGCGTTCGCCGGTGGCGAGGGGGATCGGCGTCGAGGCGACCAGGCCGGGCAGCAGGTGGGCGTGCTCGGGGACGACGGGTTCCTCGACGAACAGCGGGTGCAGCGGGGCGAGTTCGGCCAGCACGCGGCGGGCGCTCGCGGCGCTGAAGCGGCCGTGGAAGTCGACGGCGACGTCCCGGTCCGGGCCGAGGGCCTCACGGGCGGCGGCCACGCGTGCGACGACGGCTGCGGTCTCGGCCGCGGTGGTGATCGGCGAGGTGGCGCCGGCCGCGTTCATCTTGACCGCGGTGAACCCCGCCTCGACCTGGGCGGTGATCTGCTCGGTGAGCTCGGCCGGTTCGTCGCCGCCGACCCAGGCGTAGACGCGGACCCGCTCGCGCACCGGCCCGCCGAGCAGGGCGTGCACGGGGGCGCCGTAGGTCTTGCCTGCGATGTCCCACAGGGCCTGGTCGATGCCGGCGACGGCGCTCGACAGGACCGGTCCGCCACGGTAGAAGCCGCCCTTGGTGAGCACCTGCCAGTGGTCCTCGATGCGCAGCGGGTCCTGACCGACGAGGTGCTCGGCGAGGACGTCCACGGCGGCGCGGACCACCTCGGCCCTGCCCTCGACGACGGGTTCGCCCCAGCCGACCACGCCGTCGTCGGTCTCGATCCGGCAGAACAACCAGCGCGGCGGTACCAGGAAGGTTTCTATGCGCGTGATCTTCACTTGCCGCCGGTGCCTTTCGTGTCGTCGGGGCCGTCGATACGGTCCAGGTCGCGCCCGGCCTGCACGAGCAGGGCCCGCATCGCCGTCTCGGCGGCGGCCGCGTCCCGCTCGCGTACGGCGTCCAGGACGGCGCGGTGGGCCGGTACGGGATCCTCGCTGTGGGGGTGGCTGTGCACGATGCGGTCGCGGTGGGCGAGACCCGGTTCGATGACCATCTCCATGCGTTCCAGCAGTTCGTTGTGAGTGGCCGTCAGCAGTGCACGGTGGAAGGCGAGGTCGGCCTCCACGGCCTGCCCGGGGTCGGTGTCCTGCCCGCCCATCGCGTCCAGGGCCGCTTCCAGGGCCGCGAGGTCGGCGTCGGTGCGGCGTTCGGCGGCCAGGCGCACGGCGGCCGGTTCGACGATGGCGCGGACCTCGGCGAGATTGCGCAGCAGCGTCCGGTCGGCGTCGGTGCCTTCGTCGGCGCCCTCGAACTGCCAGCGCAGTACGTCGGCGTCGAGGAGGTTCCAGTCGGCGCGGGCGCGGACGAACGTGCCGCGTTTCTGCCGGGCGTCGACCATGCCCTTGGCGGCGAGCACCTTCAGGGACTCGCGCAGCGCGGTGAGACTGACGTCCAACTCGCTCTGGAGCGCCACCAGGTCGAGTGTGGCTCCCTCGGGGATCCTGCCGCCCAGGATGCGGCGGGCGAGGGCCTCCACGGTCTGGCCGTGCACGCCGCGGCGGGCGTAGGGCGTCATGTCGTACAGCCTTTCTGCTGAAGGGTGCGCAGGGGGGTGCCGGTCATGCCGAGGCCTTCACGACGCTCCAGCCCCCGTCCACGACGAGGCTCGTGCCGGTGATGTAGGAGGCTTCGCCGGCGCTCAGGAAGGCGATGGCCGCGGCCACCTCCTCGGGGGTGCCGAAGCGGCGGGCCGCCGTCTCGGCGACGCTGCGCTCGCGGTCCTCGGGCGGCACCCGGTCCCAGGCGGCGGTCAGGATCGGCCCGGGGACGACGGCGTTGACGCGGACCTCGGGCCCGTACTCGACGGCGAGCTGACCGCACAGGGAGAGCAGTGCGCCCTTGGACGCGGCGTAGGCGGGGTGTCCGGGGATGCCCACGCGCGCGTGGACGGACGAGGTCAGCACCGTCGCGCCGCGCCGCTCGCGCAGGTCGGGCAGGACCGCCCGGAAGCCGAGGAAGCTCGCGGTGAGGTTGACGGACAGCTGCCGCTGCCACGACTCCAGGGTCATCTCGTCGGCCGGGGCGACGTCGACCGTGTAGGCGTTGCTGACGAGGACGTCGACGGGCCCGAAGTCGTGGGCGGCGGCCACGATCCGGCGCCAGTCGTCCTCGGCCGCCACGTCGGCCCGCACGAACCGGGCCCGGCCACCGTCCTTCGCGATCCGTACGGCCACCGCCGTGCCGTGCTCCTCGGCGATGTCGGCGAGCACCACGGCGGCGCCCTCCTCGGCGAGACGGACGGCGGTGGCGGCGCCGATGCCGGAGGCCGCGCCGGTGACCACGGCGGTGCGGCCGGCGAAGCGGTCACCGTGCCGGCGTGGGGACTGGTCCATCGTCAGGTCGGCTCCTTCGTGAGCGGGTGCGGGCGGGGGCGGGCCGTCCGGGAAACATATGCGGCTCACCGGCGTCTCAGTACCACCAGGTCGGCGTCATGATCGCGACTCCAGGCGAAAGGCAGCCCGTAGTGCAGCAGATGGGCTCCGCTGTACGTCGTCCCGGTCGCCGTGTCCCGATAGTGCGCCGCCGGGTCCAGGTCGCGCAGCCGGAGCCGGTCGGGGCGTCCGGGCACGAGCGGTGCGCCGTCGAGGCGGCCCGTGCTCAGCGCGGCGACGACCGTGCGCTCACCGGCGTCGTACTGCACACCACAGGTGGTGTCCGCCGGGGTGCCGAGCAGGCGTGCCTCGCCGTGGTGGATGACGTCGCGCACCTCTTTGTAGCGGGCGATCCACCGCGCGGCCTCGGCCCGCTGGTCCGGGGTCCAGGCACACAGGTCGGCGCCGATGCCCAGCACGCCGCACATGGCGTTGACGAAGCGGAACGCGAGACTGCGCGGGCGCGGGTCGAAGATGCCCGGCGCGTCGGTGACCCAGGAGCTCATGACGTGCGGCGCGTGAGCGTGCAGGAAGCCGTACTGGACGCTCAGCCGGTCCAGCGGGGCGGTGTTGTCGCTGGGCCAGACGACGTCGGTGCGGGCCAGCGTCATGTGCTCGATGCGGGCGCCCCCGCCGGCGCAGCCCTCGACGGTGACGTCGGGGTGGGCGGTGCGCAGGTGGTCCAGGACACGCAGGTATCCGGCGACGTGCTCGGCGTCGAGGTCGACGTGCCCGGCGCCGGGGCGGCCGCGTTCGGTGGGCGGCCGGTTCATGTCCCACTTGAGGTAGCCGATGGCGTAGGTGCCCAGGAGCCGGTCCAGGGTGCCGATCACGAAGTCCTGGACGTCGCTGCGGCCGAGGTCGAGCAACAGCTGGTTGCGGACCAGCCGGGCGGGCCGGCCGTCGACGCGGTAGACCCAGTCGGGGTGTTCGGCGTGCAGCCGGCTGCCGGGGCTGACCGATTCGGGCTCGACCCACAGTCCGAAGTCGAGGCCGAGGCCGCGTACGTCCTCGACGAACCGGTCGAAGCCCTGCGGGAAGGCGGCCGGGTCCGGGTACCAGTCGCCGAGTCCGCCGGTGTCGTCGCGGCGGCCGGTGAACCAGCCGTCGTCCACGACGAACAGTTCGGCGCCGATGTCGGCTGCCGTCTTGGCGAGTTCGAGCTGGCCGGCGGCGTCGACGTCGAAGCCGGTGGCCTCCCACGAGTTGTAGAGGACCTTGCGGGTGCGGTGCAGACGGTCGCCGGAGAGGTGGCGGTCGTAGCGGTGCCAGACCCGGGACAGTCCGTCGAGTCCGTCCGGGCTGAACGCGCAGGCCAGACGGGGCGTGGCCAGGGTGGCGCCCGGCGCCAGGGTCACGGCTCCCTCGTGCGGGACGCGTCCGGCGCGCACCCGGATCGCGCCGCCGGGCTCGGCCTCGGCGGTGATGTGCCAGTTGCCGGACCACTCCAGGGCCACACCGTAGGCGGGGGCGTCTTCCGAGGCCAGGTCCTGTACGGCGAGCCAGGGGACGTAGGCGTGGCCGGGTACGCCCTGGGTGCTGCCCATGGTGAACGTGCCTCGGGTCAGGGCGAGTTGGGTGCGCTGAAACTCCTGTGACCACTGGCCGGTGAGGTAGGTCAGGCGTGCCCCGGTGGTGACGGGCACATTCACGGCCGCCGAGTCGAGGCGTTCGAGGCGCAGTTCCCGCGAGGCGGTGTGCTCGGTCCAGCGCAGGATCACATCGGTGCCCGGCACGGTCTCGTAGCAGAGGACCGTGCGCAGCCCGAGGGTCTCGTCGGTGAACGCGAGCCGCAGCTTCCCCTCGGTCTCCTCCACCCCTTCGAAGTCCCACCAGACGTCCCGCTCGCCGTCCGTACGCTCGGCGACGAGGTCCGCTCCGTTGAACGGCCGTAGCCCGTGCGGCAGATACTCGGCGGGGGCGGCGTCGGCGGGCGTGATGAAGTGGGTGCGGTGCGACCAGTCGAGCGCCGACGGTCCGCTCTCCACGCCGTGCGGTCCCCAGGCGTCCAGCTCGGCCCATGGGCCGTCCGGGGACAGCCGGACGGTGTAGCCGGTGTTCTCGGTGCGCAGGGTCCAGCGCTGGTACGGCGTCACTTGACTGCTCCGAGGTTCAGGCCGGCCACGAAGTGGCGCTGGAAGCGCAGGAAGACGGCCACGGTGGGGGCGGCGGCGATGACGGAGCCGGCGGCGATCACGTTCCACATGGAGACGTACTGGCCCTGGAGGCCGATGAGCGCGGCGGTGATCGGCATCTTGGTGTCGCTGCGCAGCACGGTGATCGCCCACAGCAGGTCGTTGAAGATCCAGGTGAACGACAGGGCACTGAGCGCGGCGAGGGCGGGCCGGGTCAGGGGCAGGATGATCCGCCAGAAGATCTGCCAGGGCCCGGCTCCGTCGACGACGGCCGCCTGCTGGATCTCGGCGGGGATGGACCGCATGAACCCGTGCAGGACGAAGACGTAGAAGCCGACGCCGAATCCGATCTGCACGCCGATCAGGGCGGGCAGCGTGTCGTAGACGCCCATCAGTTCGCTGAGCTTGGAGACGGGGATGAGCAGGATCTGCGGTGGGAGCAGGTTGCCGCCGAGCATGAGCAGCAACAGGAAGCGGCGCAGGGGAAGTTCGTAGCGGCTGAGCGCGAACGCGGCCATCGCCGCGAGGGCCAGTGTGACCAGGACGCAGGGCACGGTGACGATCAGGCTGTTGATCAGGGCGCGCTGCTGGCCGCCGTCGACCCAGGCCAGGCGGAAGTTGTCGAGGGTGAAGGAGTGGGGCCAACTGCCGAGCCCGTTCGCGGCGATGTCGTCGAAGGAGCGCAGGCTGGTCACCACGACCAGGGCGATGGGCAGCAGCCACAGCAGCGCGAGAGCGCCGGCGGAGAGATGGAATCCGGCGGTGGTGGCCCGCTTGCGGCGCACCGCCGTGGAGTTGGCGGACATCAGTCGGCCTCCCGGAAGGCTCGCACGAGGTAGGAGGCGATGACGCCGAACGCCAGCACGAAGATGACGACGGCCAGCGCGGAGCCGTAGCCGAGTCGCAGGGACTGGAAGGCCGTCGAGTACATGTAGGTGCTCAGCAGTTCGGACGAGTGGTAGGGGCCGCCGCGGGTCAGCGACCACACGACGTCGAAGGAGCGCAGCGAGTCGATGATGATGACCGACAGGACGACCGCGTTGACGCTGCGCAGCTGGGGCAGGGTCACGTGTCGGAAGCGCTGCCAGGCGCTCGCGCCGTCGACCTTGGCCGCCTCGTACAGGGCGGGGTCGATGCCCTTGAGGCCGGCGAGGTACAGGACCATCACATAGCCGATCTGGCGCCACAGCGCGGGCACGATGACCGCGTACAGGGCGGTGTCCTGGTCGGCGAGCCAGGCATGCCGCAGGCCGCCGAGGCCGACGGACTCGAGGAGCTGGTTGAGGACGCCGTCGGGCTGGTAGATGGCCTGCCAGACCAGGGCGGTGGCGACGAGCGAGAACACGACGGGCAGGAAGAGGGCGGCGCGGTAGAAGCCGACGCCGCGCCGCTCCTGCTGGAGCAGCATCGCGGCGGCGAGGCCGAGCAGGGCGGACAGGCCGCCGAACAGCACCAGCCAGAGCACGGTGTGGCCGACGGCGCCGCGGAACACGTCGTCGCCGGCCATCTCGCGGAAGTTGTCCAGGCCGACGAACTTCGGTGCCGACACGCCGTCCCAGCTGGTCAGGGCGAGGTAGAAGCCCTGGAGCGCGGGCCAGAACACCCACACCGCCTCGGCGAGCAGCGGGACGAGGACGAAGGCGAGCACCAGCGGGGGTGTGCGCCGGGGTCCCCGGGCCCGGCCGCCACGGGACGGCGCCGGGACCGGAGACTTGCGGTGGGGGGCGGTCAGGACGGCCATGTCAGGCGTTCCAGATCTTCTCGGCTTCGCGCTGCCAGTCGGTGAGGATGGAGCCGATCTCCTTGGGCTTGGCGAGGAACTTGGTCAGCGCGGTGTCGGCGGTGGGCTGGAGGGCGTCGCTGGAGTCGCGGTTGAAGAACTGGGTGATCTCGGCCGCCTCCTCGATGTGCTTGCGGCCCTTCTTCACCAGCGGGGTGCCGGAGTCCTTGGCGTCGGGGTGGCAGGGCAGGACGGTGCCGGAGGAGCCCTTGATGTAGATCTCCTGCGCCTCGGCGGTGGCGAGGTAGCCGAGCAGGTCGAGGACTCCGTCCTTGCGGCCGGTGCGGGCGCTGGCGAAGTAGCCGTCGGTGGGGGCCTCTTCGGCGAGCGGGACCTTCGGGTCGATGATCGGGAAGCGGAAGAAGTCGATGTCGTCGAGGGCGTCCTTGGGGGCCGCGTCGGCGAAGAAGGTGCCGATCAGCATCATGCCGCTGCGGCCGTTGAGCAGGGCGGTCGTGGCGTCCTGGAAGGCGCCGGCGGTGCCGTTCGGATCGAAGTACGGCAGCACCTCCTGCCAGCGGTCGAAGACCTTGCGGACCTCGGGGTCGTCGAAGCGGTGCTTTCCGGCCAGCAGTTCACGGTGGTACTCGGCGCCGTTGATCCGGATGTCGAGGTAGTCGAACCAGGCCGAGGCCACCCAGGCGGTGTTGCCGCCGGCGCCCAGGCCGATCGGGGGGATGCCCTTGCTCTTGAGCTTGTCGCACAGGTCGAGGAAGTCGTCCCAGCTCTTCGGCTCGCTCACACCCCACTTGGCGAAGTTGGACTTCCGGTAGAACATGCCCCACCAGTAGTAGGTGGCGGGGACGAAGACCTTCTTGCCGGAGCTCGACGTGCACAGCGTGTTCAGCGCCTTGGAGTAGCGCTTGAGGTCGGTCGAGCCCCAGAGGTCGTCGAGGCCGAGCAGCAGGTCCTTCTTGGCGTAGGCGTCCGCCACCGAGCCCGGGTACCAGGTGTAGACGTCCGGCGGGTTGGCGGAGGTCAGGTACGTCGGCAGCTGGGTGCGGAAGGTCTCCGCGGCGACCGTGTTGAGGCTGACGTCGCCGGCGTCCTTCTTGCCGTAGGCGGCGACGAGGTCCTCCATCGCCGCCTTGGCCTGCGGTGCGGACAGGTTGGACTGGAGGGTGACCGCGCCGTCGGAGGAGGACTTCGACGACGAGGTCGAGGTGACGCAGCCGCTGAGCAGCGCGGCGGTGCCGGTGGCGCCGAGTCCGGCGAGGAAGCGCCGTCGGCTGGTGTGCGGGTTCGGCATGGAGGGCTCCCTGTGGATCCCCGCGGCGGGCCGGCCCTCCTGACGGCCGGGGGCCCGCTCGCGGCGGATCCAGGTTCGCGTGGCGCTTCCGCCACGTCAAGATTAATTACTAATTTATTTGAACTGGGTCCGGTGGACGTGCCCGTCGACCCCGCGGAACACGACGTCGATCGCTCCGTCCGCTCCCGCGACCGCCCCGAGCGCGCCGTCGAACGCGGCGCTGGGGAACTCCTGACGCTTCGTCCAGCCCTGCCAGGAGCCGCCTTCGTAGCGCTGCTGCCAGAGCGTGTAGTCACCCGCCCGTGCGTACAGCACGACGGCGTCCCCGACGGTGACCAGGGTCGGGCTGCCGCTCACGGTCCCGCCGAGCGAGGTCCACGGCGACCACTCCCCCGCGGCGTCCCGTGAGCGCGTCCAGATGTCGTCCGCCGAGGTGCGCACGGCGACATGGACCCGGCCCTGCGCGTCGACGGCGGCGGACGGTCTGCCGTAGACGGGCCGGTCGCCCGGTGCGCCCATCGACGACCAGTCGGTCGCCGGCCCGCGCTGCACGACCCGTCCGTCCGCCCCGCGCGCGACGAGCGTCCAGTGCGTGGGGTCGGTGAACGCGACCGACGGCGCGTCGGTCACCCGCCCGCCGAGGCTCTGCCAGCCGCCCCAGCGGCCGTCGGTGAACACCCGCCGGTGGACGCGGGAGTCGGCGCCGCGCACGAAGACGTCGATACGGCCGCCGGCGGAGGCGTAGGCGGCGGGCTGGCCGAGGATGCCGCCGCCCAGGTCCCTCGTACGTGAGGTACCGTCGGCGGCCACCGTGTGCTGGACGAGGGTCCCGCGCGGCCCGCGGAAGAAGGTGGTGAGCGTGTCGCCGGAGCGCACGACGGCCGGGCTCGCCGTGGCCCGCTCGCCCAGGCTCGTGCCGGGCAGCGCCTCCTCGCCGGTGAGTTTCAGGAAAGCCGTGCCGTGCGCGGGAACCTCGACCGTGTACGACCCGGTGTGCGTGCCGCGGTCGGCGCGTGCCCTGAGGTCGCGCACCTTGACCGCCCCGCCGAGCGCCGCGTCGGCGAAGTTCACGGTGCGCTGGACCGGCTGGTCGGAGCGGTTCAGCAGGACGACCGCTCGCTGTCCGCGCCCCGCGAGGTCCTTGCTGTAGACGTCACCGGTGGAGTCGGTGGCCACCCGGACGCCCTGGACGGCGAGCGGGTCCTGGTTCACGGCGATGATCTCGGGGTTGCGCAGCGTCCTGATCATCGACGCGGACAGGGTGCGCGGGTCGGAGCCGAGGACGAGCGGTGAGGCCATCTCGGCCCACATCACGAACTGGGTGGTCGACTCCTCCTCGGTCAGCTCCAGCGAGCCGTCGGCCATGCGGCGCGTGGGGATGAGGTAGTCGGGGTCGTTGTAGTGGCCGGGTCCCTGCGCCTCGGGGTGCCAGGCGTTGGCGTCCATGTTGCGCAGCACGTTGGGCCACTGGCCGGGGCTCGGCGTGCCCCAGGCGATGTCCGTTCCGGTGCGCCAGGAGTCGGCGATCGTCGGGGCGTAGGCGTAGGTGTTGTGGGCGTCCTGCTCGGGCGTGTGCGGCAGGCCCCAGTCGTCGGTGAGCGGGTTGCAGAGGTTGAGCAGCATCCTGCGCCCGGACTTGGCGACGGCGTCGCTGAACTCCTTGAACGCGGGCCCCGGATCGAGCTTCGCACCGATGCCGCACAGGAAGTCGACCTTGATGGCGTCGACTTTCCAGTCGGCGAACTGCCGGGCGTCCTCGGTGTAGTGCCCGCGACTGCCGAGCCCGCAGGTCCTGCCGCCGTCGTACTCGCCGGCGTCGGTGTAGATGCCGGCCTTCAGTCCACGCTTGTGCAGGTAGGAGACCAGGGCGGGGATGCCGGAGGGGAAGCGGTCCGGGTGGGCCGTCAACCGCCCCTGCTCGTCACGGGGGTTGTCGGCCTGCCAGCCCCCGTCCAGCCAGACGATGTCGTAGCCGCTGTCGCGCAGACCACTGTTGACGAGCTTGTCGGCGACCGCGCGGACCTCCTTCTCGGTGGGCGCGCCGAGCCCGTAGTAGGTGTTCCAGCCCATGTACGGCGTCGGCGCGAGACCGCTGTCGTAGTAGGCGGGCGCTCCTTGGTCCACGGTGTCAGCGGAGGTGTCCGCGGCGCCGGCAGGGGTGGCCGAAGCGGTCAGGACCACGGAGATCGCGGTCGCGAGGGCGAGTGAAGTCACGTGCCTCTCCCGGAGGTTGGGAAGCAGGAGGAGGTGTGACGCGGGCCGCTCCGGTGGCGGGACCTTCGGCGTCACGGCGAAGACTGTGGCGCGTGGCTGGAACCGTGTCAATATTAATTACTAATTTACAGAAACAAGGGTGCGGGGACGCCGGACGCCTTGACGGGCCCGCGGCACCCGGCATTCAGAAACGGCGTCGCTGAATCCGATGAAAAGGATGCGTTGGACGTCAGAATCAGGCAGGAGCACAGTGAACACGTCCCTCACCCGGACCGAACCACCCCGACTGCACCTTGCGGAGAACACTCGATGAACCACGTCGCTGATCCCGAGCGTTACAACGGCACCATGCGGTACCGGCGCACCGGACGCTCAGGACTCGACCTGCCCGTGCTGTCCCTGGGGTACTGGCACAACTTCGGTGACGACAAGCCCTTCGAGAGCCAGCGCGAGATCGCTCTGCGCGCCTTCGACCTGGGCATCACCCACCACGACCTGGCCAACAACTACGGCCCGCCCTACGGCGCCGCCGAGATCAACTTCGGCCGTCTGATGAAGCAGGACCTCGCCCCTCACCGGGACGAGCTGGTGATCTCCACCAAGGCCGGCTGGGACATGTGGCCCGGCCCCTACGGCCAGGGCGGCGGCTCCCGCAAGTACGTGCTCGCCTCCCTGGACCAGTCGCTGCGCCGGACGGGGCTGGACTACGTCGACATCTTCTACTCCCACCGGCTCGACGCGAGCACGCCGTTGGAGGAGACGATGGGCGCGCTCGACACCGCCGTCCGCCAGGGCAAGGCCCTGTACGTCGGCATCTCCTCGTACGACGCGGAGCGCTCCCGGCAGGCGGCGGCCATCCTGCGGGAGCTGGGCACGCCGCTGCTCATCCACCAGCCGTCGTACAGCATGCTCAACCGCTGGATCGAGACCGAGGGCCTGCTGGACACCGCCGAGCAGGAGGGCTTCGGGGTGATCGGCTTCACGGCGCTGGCCCAGGGTCTGCTGACCGGGCGCTACCTCGACGGCGTCCCCGCCGACTCGCGCGCCACCCAGGGCAAGTCGTTCGACGAGACCTGGCTGACGGACGACATGCTGGGCCGGCTGCGCGCGCTCAACGACATCGCCGCCCGGCGCGGACAGAGCCTCGCCCAGATGGCGCTGGCCTGGGCGCTGCGCGACCGGCGGGTGACCTCGCTGGTGATCGGCGCCTCGCGCACCGAGCAGTTGGAGCAGAACGTGGCCGCGCTGGAGAACGCCGACTTCAGCGACGAGGAACTCGCCGAGATCGACAAGTACGCCACCGACGGCGGCGTCGACCTGTGGCGGGAGGCCCGCACGGGCCAACTCGGCTGAGGCACGAGCCGCACCCTTCCCGCGCGCACCCCGGATGCCCCACGGCATCCGGGGTGCATGTGGTATGGACCTGACACGCCACCGTGGCTATGCTCTGCCCGACCCCGATTGAGAGCGCTCTCAGCTTGCGGTTGTTCCACCCCACCTTGTTGGAACGACGAAGGGCAACTCCCTTGAGACGCACAAGACTCAAGTACGCCGGCCTGGCCGCACTCCTGCTGTTCGGCGGCATGACCGCGGGCGGCACCGGGCAGGCCTCGGCCGACGACTCCCCCACGGCGGCCGAGGCCGCACCCGCCTCCGCCGGACTGCTCCAGGCCATGCAGCGCGACCTCGGGCTGTCGAAGGCGCAGGCCCAGACGCGGCTCGCGGCGGAGCGCACCGCCATGGACCTCACACCGAAGGCACGCAAGGCGGCCGGATCCGCCTACGGCGGCTCGTGGTTCGACGCGAAGAGCGAACGGCTCACGGTGGCCGTGACATCGGACGCCTCCGCCACGACCGTACGGGAGGTCCGGGCCACCGGAGCGACCGTACGCACCGTCACGCACAGCGCCCGGGAACTCGACGCGACCAAGGCACGCATCGACCGCCTCTTTGCGCCTGCGGGCGTCAGCGGCTGGCATGTCGACCCGATGGCGAACACGGTCGTCGTGAACGTCGTCGAGGGCGAACGCGCTGACAACGATGTCCGCGGCTTCGTCTCCCGTGCTCGCGCGACCGGACCGGTCACCGTCAAGTCGGTTCCCGCAGCCCCGCGCACCTTCGCGGCGGGCACGGTCGGCGGCGACCCCTACTACACCGGCAACGTCCGCTGCTCCATAGGCTTCTCCGTGCACGGCGGCTTCATCACCGCTGGGCACTGCGGACAGGCGGGCGCAGGCGTACGGGGCTGGGACGGCAGCTACATCGGCAACTTCCAGGGCTCCTCGTTCCCGGACAACGACTACGCCTGGGTGAACGTCGGCAGCGGCTGGTGGACCGTACCGGTCGTGCTCGGCTGGGGCACGATCCCGGACCGGCTCGTGCGCGGCTCGGCCGAGGCACCCGTCGGTACCTCCATCTGCCGGTCCGGCTCCACCACGCACTGGCACTGCGGCGCCGTGCTGGCCAAGAACGAGACCGTCAACTACAGCCAGGGCGCGGTGCACCAGATGACCAAGACCAGCGTCTGCGCCGAACCCGGTGACTCCGGCGGCTCCTTCATCAGCGGCGACCAGGCACAAGGCGTCACCTCGGGCGGCTGGGGCAACTGCTCCGGCGGAGGGGAGACCTGGTTCCAGCCCGTCAACGAGATACTCGGCCGCTACGGCCTGACCCTGCACACGGCGTGATCCGCAGCGGGGAGGGGCACTCCCGGCGCTCCCCCGCCGTACCGCCCCTCCCCGCCGAGTGACCCCGCCTGCCCCGAAGCCCTGGCGGTCGGCCAGGACATCGGGGCAGGCGGGGGATGTCAGGCCGCCGGGTCAGGCGTTCACGATCGCGCTCGCTCGCATCCGTGCCCCTCGGCTCCCGGGCCACAGAGGGCCAGTTGGGGCCGGTCGGACGCCGACCTGCCCCGGTCAGTGCCCGTGCGGTCCGGCCGTCGTCTGTGGTTTGCCACGCGGCACGAGGCCCATGGAAACGATGGCGCCGACTGCGGCGGTCGCTGCACACACCGTGAACGCGTCGCTGAAGCCGCCCGCCGATCCTCGTTCGAAGCCGGCGGCCGCGACGGTGGAGACGACGGCGACACCGATGGAACCGCCCACCTCGTGGAAGGTGTTGACCACTCCGGAGGCGAGCCCCGCCTCGCGGTGCTCCACCATGGCCAGGGCGGTCGTACTGGCCGTGACGAAGACCGTGCCGATGCCGAGCGAGGCGAGGGCGAAGCCCGGCAGCAGCCCGGCGTACACGCTGCCGTTCTCCGACAGCCGGGTCAGCGGAACGGTTCCGGCGGCGGCGACGGCCATGCCCGCGACCGCCGTCGGACGGCTGCCGATCCGGCCGACGAGCCGGGAACCGACGTGGGCACCGACGCCGGTGGCCACGGCGACGGGCAGGAACAGCAAGCCTGTCCGCAGCGGGCTGAACCCGCGGATGTGCTGGAGATAGGCGGATCCGAGGAAGAAGAACGAGATCAGCAGAGCGGTGGCGACCAGCATCAGGAAGGCTCCGGCAAGCACCGGCCGCCGGGTGAACATCCGCAGGTCCATCAGCGGCGCCCGGGAGGCCCGTTCCACCACCGCGAAGGCCGCGTAGGCGACCAGGGAACCGGCCAGCGGCAGCAGGGTCGAGGCGTCCGTCCACCCGGCGTCACCTGCCTCGACCAGGCCGTGGATCAGGGCGGCGGTGCCCGTGGTGACCAGCAGCGCGCCCGGTATGTCGAGCCGCGCGGGCATCGGAGGCCGGGCCGGGACGAGGGCCGGCAGGGCGGCCAGCAGAAGGAGGCCGACGGGCACGTTGACATAGAACACCCATGGCCAGCCCGGGCCGACGGTGAGTGCGCCGCCGAGGACCACACCCGCGGCCGCGCCGGCGCCGCCGATGGCCGACCAGACACCGAGCGCCTTGTTGCGTTCGGTGCCGTGGAAACTCGTGGTGACGACGGACAGCGCGGCCGGGGACAGCAGGGCCGCGCCGACGCCCTGACCGATCCGGCCGCCGAGCAGCACGGGCGCGCTCGGGGCCAGACCTGTGATCAGTGAGGCCGTGGTGAAGAGCGCGAGTCCGGCGAGCAGGGTGCGGCGCGCGCCGAGGGCGTCGGCGAGCCGGCCGCCGAGCAGCATCAGCCCGCCGAAGCAGAGGGTGTAGGCGGTGACGACCCAGGTCAGCGTGGCGCGGCCGAGGTCGAGGTCGGCCGCCATGTCGGGCAGCGCGACGTTCACGACCGTGACGTCCAGGACGAGCATGAACTGCGCGACGCAGATCAGCGCGAGGGCGAGCCGGCGGCGCGGGTCGGCGGGCGGTGGATGGTCGTGTTCGGCCGTGTGCGGTGCACCGGCGGTGGAGTGGGCCATGACGGGTCCTTCCGGTGTGCGGTTCGTGGGGTTCGTGCGGGTCCGAGTGGTCCGAGGGTCCAACCGGGACGTAACTGAACCATACTGTTCAGTTCACATGAACTCAACTGTACAGTTCAGATGAGTGCTAAGGTCGGGGTCATGAGCGTGGACAGCGTGAAACAGCCGCCGAGCGGACCCCGTGCGGAGCTCAAGCGGCAGGCCATCGTGCGGGCCGCTCGCACACTCTTCCTGCGGGATGGCTTCGGCGTGGGGATGGACACCATCGCCGCCGAGGCGGGCGTTTCGAAGGTGACCGTCTACAACCACTTCGGCAGCAAGGAAGCCCTGTTCACGGCGGTCATCACGGACGCGCTCGACGAGCCGCTCGCCGGGGAGTCGTCGGCCGCTCTGGAAGGCCTGGTCGAGGCCGAGGACCTGCGTTCCGCCCTCGTCGACGCGGCGCGCACATGGGTCCATGCCGTGCGCACCAACGACGAGGTCACCGCGCTGCACAACCTCGTCGCCGCCGAAGTGCACCGCTTCCCCGAACTGGGCGAGGCCTGGCGGAACCGCGGCACGGCGAGCCACCATCCCGCGGTCGCCGGCGCCCTGACCGGCCTCGCCGAGCAGGGTCGACTGGAGATCCCCGACCTCCAGGTGGCGATCATTCAGTTCTACGGCCTGCTGGTCTTCCCCCACATGGTCTTCACCTCCCACGGGGCGCACATCGACGAAGACCTGACAGACCGTCTCGTCACCAGCGGTGTGGACATGTTCTTGACCCACTACGGCCCGCGAGGCAGGTAGCAGAGCCCCACAGGGGCGGGGCACGATGCCCCGCCCCTGGCTCGGAGGGCTGGTGGGTCAAGCGGTGACGCGCAGCGGCGCGGCGACCGGTGCCGTCAGCCGGCCGGTGCGGTGCAGGCCGTACAGGGCCGTCGCGCAGGCCAGACCGAGCGCGCACAGCGCGATCCACGGCAGCGCGGGAATCCCGGCGGCCCTGGCGGCGTCGAGCGCGGCGCCCGTGCCCAGGTTCCCGACGGTGATTCCGATGCCGCAGATGGTGTTGTAGAGCCCGTAGTGCGTGGCGACGAGCCGGTCACCGGAGAGACGGACGATGGTGTCCATCTCGAACGGATAGGCGATCATCGTGCCCAGCGCGAGCAGCAACGCGGCGAGAGTCGGCGGAACCGCCGCGAGCAGCCACAGCGCGATCCGGGACTGCGGTACCGGTACGGCCGTGGCCAACAGCAGCGGTACGAAGGCCAAGCCCATCGCGGTCAGCCCGCGCACGAGTGCCTGTCCGGATGCGTACCGCGCCTTGCACCATGCCGTCACCCGCGTCTGACCGAGGATCGTGCTGAGTCCGGAGACGGCGAACAGCACCGCGACGGCCGCCGTGCCGAACTCCCCGTCGCCGCCGAGCCGGCGCACCTCGAGCGGTAGCGCCAGATAGACCTGGAACGACAGGACGTACGAACCGATCATGGCGAGGGAGAAGAGCAGGAACGGCCGGTTGGCGAGGATTCCGCGCCACTGGGCGAGCACGCCGTCGGTCGTTCGGCGCTCGGTGTCCTCGGCCCGCCGGGCGGGCAGGGCACGGATCTGTACGACGCTCAGCAGGGCGAAGATCCCCGCCGCCACCAGACAGGTGATGCGGAAGTCCACCCCGGTCAGCACCATCCCCACCAGCGGTCCGAGCAGGATGCCGGCCTGGTAGAACACGTTGAACAGGGCGAAGGCCTCGACCCTGCGTTCCCCTGCGTCGGCGGCGAGGTAGGCCCGTACGGCCGGGTTGAACAACGCCCCGGCCAGCCCGGTGGCCGCGGAGGCCGCGAGCAGTGCGGGCAGCGAGTCCACCAGCCCGAGTGTCGCGAAGCCGAGGGTGCGCAGCACGCATCCGGCGACGATCATCGGCTTGTAGCCGAGCCGGTCGGCGAGCGTGCCGCCGACCAGGAACATGCCCTGCTGGCTGAAGTTCCTTATGCCGAGGACGAGTCCGACGACCCAGCCGGCCAGGCCGAGGGTGCCGGAGAGGTGGGCGGCCAGGTACGGCATCAGCATGTAGAAGCCGAGGTTGATGGTGAACTGGTTCACCATCAACAGCTGGACACTGCGCTCGTACGATCGGACCTGGGTGAGCAGGCCCGTCACCGGTCCTCCTCCGGGAAGTCGGCGCCGGAGGCCGACCCGTCCGCGGCGACCTCCTGTTCCGCGCCTCGCAGGGTGAGGGGGTCGAGCACGGTGGTGCACCGGGTCCAGCAGGTGACCTCCTTCTCGTCCAGCCGGCCGATCAGTTCGGGTTCGGGCGGCGGCGGAGAGGCGAGGAGACCGTGTGCGGTGCAGTAGTCGTCGTCGTAGACCGTCCCCAGGTATCGCTGCGGACCATCGGGGAAGATCGCGACGATCCGTGCGTCGGCCGGCATCGTCCGGGCCAGCCAGCCGGCCACCAGCGCGACCGCTCCGACGCTCCAGCCGCCGGTGGCGTAGTGCGAGGCGGCCAGTTGACGGCAGGTCCCCACCGCCTCGGCCGGGGCGACCCAGTGCACCTCGGAAAAGTTCTCGTAGGCGACGTTGCGGGGGTAGATGCTGGAGCCGAGGCCGCGCATCAGGCGAGGCCGGGCGGGCTGGCCGAAGATCGTGGAGCCGATCGTGTCCACGCCCACGACGGTCAGCTCCGGGTAGAGCTGGCGCAGGACTCGGGAGACGCCGGCCGAGTGTCCTCCGGTGCCGACACTGCACACCAGCACGTCGATGTGGCGCATCTCGGAGGCGAGTTCAAGGGCCAGGGGCGTGTAGGCGGCGACGTTGTCCGGGTTGTTGTACTGGTCGGGGCACCAGGAGTCGGGGTGCTGCGTCAGCAGCTTCTGCACGCGCTCACGGCGGGCCTGCTGCCAGCCGCCGGTCGGATGCGGCTCGGAGACGACGTTGACCTGGGCGCCGTACGCGGTCAGCAGCCGGGTCATGGACAGCTCCATGCCCGGATCGGTGACCAGCGTGACCGGATGGCCGTACACCATCCCGGCCAGCGCCAGTCCCAGGCCCAGGGTCCCGCTGGTGGACTCGATGATGCGTCCGCCGGGCCGCAGGTCGCCACGAGCGCGGGCCCGCTCCACCATGTGCAGACCCGGACGGTCCTTGATACCGCCGGGGTTGAACCCCTCGAGCTTCGCCCAGAATCCACGTCCGGTCGGGGCGAGCGGCTGCGACACCCGCAACAGCGGGGTATTGCCCACCAGCCCGGACAAGGCGGCCCGGCCCGAGGTGACCGCGGCCTTGGTCAATGACTGCATGTCTGTGTTTTCGCTCTCGCTCGATGAATGCACTGTGTGGTGTGGGTTCATCTCGCGCCCATGGCGACACGGCGGACCGCAGGGCCCGCGTGCAGGCCATGGATGCGCGGCAGCCGACGAGGTCTTCGGCTGCGGGCGAGTGGTCTAGATACGCCAGCGAGACGTACGCGCGAGCGCCACTCGGCCGGTGCGTGCGCTACGACGTCTGCGGGGTTCACGCCGTACGAGGGGTCCTCCGACCACCACGGACACCGTGGTGAGCACGACCAAGGCCGTCGCCCCGAGCGGAAGGTCCTCGGCCGTCGAGGATGCGCTGCGGACGATCGCGTCCGCCGCACAGTCCTCTGTCTCGTGCGGGCCATGGGGGTGGTCGTGGGAGTCCCCACCTGTGGTCATGGCCGACGGAACGGCAGCCGGGGACACCGCGGCGTGCGTCTGCTCGGTCATTCCGTGGACGACGGCGCACAGCATGAGCGCCACCACCAGGGCGGCACGGGTCGCCGAGCCGAACCGGCGCCACCGGGACGAGCCGCACGGGGCGCCGGTCGCCGGTGCGGGCGTAGGGGAAGAAGTCGGCACAAGTCCTCCGCGCTGCCGGCTCGCCGCCGTGTTCCGGGACGGAGCGAGACGCAGGCATGGGTGGGGGCAGGACGGCATCGACGAAACGTGACGGCCCGTCATGAGCCTGGGCCACGGCACTCGTCGCGCGATAGCGGCCGAACCGGTGACACCCGGCAGGCCGGTCGAAGAACCGCGTACTACTAGACCTGCTGCACCACGGACACCGCTCTCAGACCTGCCGGTGACGCCCCCGCGACGGGCCGACTTCCGGCGGGCAAACGCAGGGGTTGGTCACCAGCACCGGTTGACGCGCGAGCCCACGCCCCGACGCAGGGAGCCACCAGACCAGAACCCTGCTGAGGCTGCCCCGACAGGCACTGCTCGCCGGGAAGTGACGGCGCATGGCCGCCCCGGTGATCGTCGGTTCCGGAGGCGAGGAGCGGTGCGGATCCGCCGGACGTATGCAGGAGGCCCTCAGCGGACAGCGTCGAGGGGGCCAATGTGCTGGTCGACAGGTGTCCCTCGGCGCTCTCCATGTGCCCGCCATGCGTGATCAGGACGCCGAACAGGAGAACGGCCAAGGCCAGCAGACGCAGCAAGGGACCCGCGTCAGCGCGGGGCGCGCCGATGCACCAAGGCGACCGAGCCGTAACCATGCCGTGATCGTAGCGGGTCGCCGACCGCCCTCGACTCGCCGTCCTGCCACATCGGTTGAACCCGCCAGATGAATGTCTTGTTTGCTGCGGCGAGTGTGCAGAGCGATCGTCCTCGCGACGCTCGGCCCGGCTGATGTAGGAGACTGCACGCACAGTGTCGAGACCAGGGGCCCAGCCCGGCCCCCGTAGTTCCAGAGGTGTCACGTGCCCAGTGTGGTAAAGATCAACGTACTGACCGTCCCCGCCGAGCAGCGCGAGACGCTGGAGAAGCGCTTCGCCTCCCGTGCGCACGCCGTGGAGAACTCGGACGGGTTCGAGTGGTTCGAGCTGCTGCGGCCGGTCGAGGGCACCGACACCTATCTGGTGTACACGCGCTGGCGGGACGAGGAGTCCTTCCAGGCCTGGATGGAGGGTCCGATGAAGTCGGCCCACCAGGGCGGTGGCGCGGAGGGCGAGCGCCCGAAGCCGGCGGCCAGCGGGTCCACGCTGTGGTCCTTCGAGGTCGTCCAGCAGGCGGGCCCGAAGGGCGAGTAGCGCAAGGCGTGTTGCGAGTGATGGCGGGGCCGGGCCCTGCCATCACTTCGTCCCGGCCTCCGGGGCCACGGCCTTCCCGCGCTCGCGACGCGATCGGGCGACCGCCGCAAGTACGAAGGTGACGCTGATCAGCAGGGACCAGGCACCGAACTTCTCCACACCCACGGGCTGCCAGCCGTCCATCTGGTAGGGGTAGCGCCAGGCGCCCACGTAGGTGGCGAGGTTCTCGGCGACCCACAGGAAGAAGCCGATCAGGACGAACGACAGCGCGAGCGGCATCCGGAGGCGAACACCGCGCACGGTGTACCGCACGGAGGTGCCGGCGGTGACGGCCAGCAGCAGTGCCGCCAGCAGCCAGCGCGCGTCGGGCAGCCAGTGGTGGCTGAAGAAGTTGATGTAGATGCCCGCGGCGACCAGGGCGGTCGAGCGGGGACGGTAGCGGACCAGCTCCAGGTCGAACAGCTGCCAGGCCCGGCAGATGTAGCTGCCGACGGCGGCGTACAGGAATCCGCCGTACAGCGGGACGCCCGCGAACTTCAGGACGGCCGGCTCCGGATAACTCCATGAGCCCAGGGACACCTTGACCAGCTCGAACGCCAGGCCGATCACATGGCAGACGGCGATGACGCCGACGTCCCGGCCGTTCTCCCAGCCGCGCAGCCAGAACAGCAGCGTCAGCAGCACGCCGTAGACGACGAGCAGGTCGTAGCGGGCCACGGGGAGGCCGGGCAGCAGGGTGGACGCCGCCACGCCGGACATCAGGGCGATGGCGAAGGCGCAGGACCGGGTCTGGAGCCACGCGAACTCGAGGAGCTGGCGCAGCGCTGCGCCCAGGGGGCCGACGATGCCGATGGTGAGCATGATCCGTAGGACGAGTACATGGCCCGGTCGGTTGCCCCCGCTCCCGACCGGGCCATGTCGGCGCCGTGGCGCCGTCCGGTGTCAGTACCAGTTCGTGTGCGTCAGGAGATGCCCGTCGCACGTCAGCAGGGCACGTGAGACACGGCCGCTGAGGTTGTTCCCGATCTTCGTATAGGCGTAGTCGATCCCCGAGTCGACGGTCTCCGAGACCCAGCCGTCAGCGCGGCCCGCCCCGTTGTTCGAGCGCTCGATGACGGCGGCGCAGTTGGTGCGGGAGTTGTCGATACGGGCGTAGGAACCGCACCTGGCGGAGTAGAAGTACTTCAGGGACATGCCGGCGGCGGTCTTGGTCGGCCCGACCTGCCGGAAGGTGCCGGTGCAGCCGCCGACGGTCGGGTACTGGCCCTCGAATCCATAGGCCCCGTAGTTGCCGCCCGAGAACGGTTCGGCGCCGGCGGTGACCGGGGTGAGCGCCAGCATCGCGGCGGCGCCCGATGTGGCCAGCAGGGTCTGGAGCGTACGGCGGCGCATGCGAGCCCCCTTCATGGGTGGGTGGTGTCGTCGTGACGGTGCTGTCTGCCGTCGTCCGGCTTCGCGTTCCCCGTCATCAGGACGGTAGGAGCCGGTGCCGCCGGGGCGGCACCTGAGAAGTGTCAGGGTCCCTTGCGCTCGGCGCTGGGCAGGGGAAGGCGGGCGGGCGGCGAAATTGCGTTGCGGCCGCCTCGTCCTCCCCCGGACCCTGGGGCCATGCCCTACGTCCTTCGTCCGGCCGACCTCACCGACGCGGCCGCCGTCACCGAGCTCCTCAACGAAGTCGACCGGATCGAGATCGGCCGACCCGAGACCGATCTGCATACCGTCGAGGCCGATCTGAAGCGGCCCGACATCACCCTGGAACGCGACTCATGGCTGGCCTTCGACGGCGACCGTCTGGTGGCGTACGGGCTGTTGTGGGACGAGTCGGGGGGCGAGCGGGTCGACGTCGACCACTATGTGCTGCCCGATCACCAGCGGGCCGGTGAGCTGATCCTGGACGCCATGGAGGCGCGGGCCCTGGACAAGGCGCGGGAGAACGGTGCGGCCAGGGCGGTGGTCCATCTGCACCTCAACACCGAGCCGACCCTGGACACGGACCTGATCACGCGCCGCGGCTGGTCTGTCGTGCGGCGCTATCACGTGCTGCAACGGCCTCTGGACGCCGCCGAGGATTGCGTGCCGGAGCCCCCGGCCGGCGTGACGCTGCGGCCGTGCGCCGACGAGGCCGACCGTGCGCGCGTCCATGCGCTGTACCAGTCGACCTTTGCCGAGCACTTCGACTTCCAGCCGCGCGCCTACGACCAGTGGCTGCACGACGTCGACGCGGACACCCTCGACTGGTCCATGGTGTGGATCGCGGGTACGGCGGAACTGGGCGACGCCGGCTTCCTCATGGCGCGCGACGACCGCGAGGCCATGGGCTGGATCCGGAGCATAGGCGTGCGCCGTGACGCGCGGGGCGCGGGTCTCGGCGGCCTGCTGCTGAGGCACGCGTTCGCCGCCTTCGCGGGGCGCGGTCGGGAGACGGTGGGACTCGGCGTGGACACCTCCAACGCCACGGGCGCTCCGGCGCTGTACGAACGGCACGGGATGGCCGTGCACTACGCCGTCGACACCTGGGAGACGGTCCTGAAGTGACGGGGCCCGGTGCCCCCAGGCTTCCGCGCCCGTGGGTCAGGCCGCCGGGTCCACCTCCATGTCCCGTGCGGGTGCCCGTCGTTGCTCGTGGCGGAGGGCGGCGCCCGTGACGATCGCGCCGATGCCCTCCCAGACCCCCACGCCGAGGAAGCCGGACGGTGCCCGGCCACCGATCACCGCGAGGGTGAAGACCGCACAGGTCAGCAGGCGGAAGGGCACGGTCCAGCGGAAGAACGCCTTCCAGTCGGAGAGCGCGGCCAGCACGTAGTAGACGCCCGTGTTGAGCGCCGCCATGGAGGACGCCGTCAGGAAGACCGTCGTGTGGTCCCCTGCGGCACGCCGGGAATCGGCCACGGGCGAGAAGCCCATCAGCGTGAGCAGGGCGTCCGGGGCGACCAGCCCCACCGCGCCCAGGCCGGCGGCGAGGACACCGAACACGGCCATGGTCCAGCCGGACGGTGAGCGGGGCAGGAGTCGCACGAAGTCCTCCATGGACCAGGGAAGTCGAGCATCGGACACCCCTTGCATACCGTGCGCCCGCCCCGCCGTCGAGGCCGGTCAGCGGTCTCCCGCGCCCGCCCGGGCACTGCTTCTTCGGGCGTTGTTGTACAGCCGCAGCAGATGCTTCGCGACCGGGCACGGGACGCTGTCGGCATAGCACTGGCGGCAGGTCCGCATGTGCTGCTCGTAGTCGGTGTGTGCCCGCTGGAGGGCATCGCCTTGAGACGACATGGAAGTCCTCTGGGTGATCGAAGGAAGGGGGCGGCCGAGCGGGTGCCGCGGTGACCGTGAAGTGCACCGGGAGAAAAGTGGATCATGTTACTTGTGGTACGGGAAAGTCGCGGTTTCGCCTGTCCCGTACGCCCCCCACGCACTACCGCCGGCCCGGAAAACGCTTGGACTGCGCGACCACAGCTGCGGGACACTGCGCATTCGACCTGCAACTCTACGTAGTCGAATCACAGGGGTGGAATGGGAACGCCTGAATCACGCAGGGTTCTGCCGGGCAAGAGGTCGGTGCTGCTCGCACTTCGTCACTACGGACGGGAGTTGGCCCGTCTGAGGTGGCTGGCGGTGCCGACGATGCTGCTGTCGGCCGTCGGCAACATCGGAATCAACTATGTGGCGCCGCTGATCGTCGCCAAGCTCATCGGCGAGATCGCCGGCGACGCGGACGTCACCGTCACCTCGACTCTGCCGTACGTCCTCGGCTTCGTCGGTGTGCTCCTTGTCGCAGAGGCGCTGTGGCGTGTCGCACTGCACTGTCTGAACCGCCTGGACGCCCTGGGCATCGAGCATCTGTACGTGGTCGGGATGGACGAGCTGTTCGCCAAGGACGCCGCGTTCTTCCACGACAACTTCGCCGGTTCGCTCACCAAGCGGGTCCTCAGCTTCGCCTCGCGCTTCGAGCAGTTCGTGGACACGCTGACGTTCCAGATCGTGGGGATGTTCGTGCCGCTGGCCTTCGGCGCGGTGGTGCTGTGGCGCTACGAACCACTGCTCGTCGTCGGTCTCCTGACGATGATCACGGTGACGGCGGTGTGCGTGGTGCCGCTCATCCGCCGCCGCCAGGCACTCGTCGACCAGCGTGAGGAGGCCATCGCCCGGGTGTCGGGGCATGTCGCCGACAGCCTGATGAACATGGACACGGTGCGGGCGTTCGCCGCCGAGGAACGCGAGGCCGCCGAGCACCGCTCCCGGGTCGCCACGTCCCGGCGGCTCACGCTGCGGTCGTGGGACTACGGCAATCTGCGCATCGACACCTTCGTCGCACCGATGTCGGTCCTGACCAACGCGCTGGGCCTGCTGCTCGCGGTGACGCTCGGCGGGGGCGCGCACGGCGTGGAGGCGATCGTGGTGGCCTTCACCTACTACAGCAACGCGACGCGGATCATGTTCGAGTTCAACCAGATCTACCGTCGGCTGGAGAGCTCGATGACGGAGGCCGCGCAGTTCACCGAACTGCTGCTGACCCCGCCGACGGTGCTCGATCCACCGTCGCCGGAACCGCTGTTGACCGACTCCTCCGACGTTCGCTTCGAGAAGGTGACCTTCGCCCACGCCGGCGGCCGGCCCCTGTTCGACGGGCTCGACCTGGCCGTGCCCGCCGGCGCGAAGATCGGCCTCGTGGGCCGGTCGGGCGGCGGCAAGACCACGCTGACCCGGCTGCTGCTGCGGATGACCGACATCGACTCCGGGCGGATCCTGATCGGCGGTCAGGACATCAGCCGACTGCGCCAGATGGACCTGCGCGGCCAGATCGCCTATGTCCCGCAGGACCCGGCGATGTTCCACCGCACGCTGCGGGACAACATCGCCTTCGGCCGGCCGGACGCGGACGACGCCGAGATCCGGCGCGCGGCTCAGGCGGCGCATGTCACGGAGTTCGCCGACTCGCTGCCGCTCGGCTTCGACACCATGGTGGGCGAGCGCGGCATCAAGCTGTCGGGCGGGCAGCGCCAGCGGGTGGCCCTGGCCCGGGCGATTCTGCGCGACGCGCCGATCCTGCTGCTCGACGAGGCCACCAGCGCCCTGGACTCGGAGAGCGAGATCCTCGTCCAGGAGGCGCTGTGGCGGCTCATGGAGGGGCGGACGGCGCTGGTGGTGGCGCATCGGCTGAGCACGGTCGCCACGATGGACCGGCTGGTCGTGCTCGACCACGGGCAGATCGTCGAGCAGGGCAGCCACGACGAACTACTCACGCGGGGCGGCGCCTACGCCAAGCTGTGGCAGCACCAGTCGGGCGGCTTCCTCGACGACAGCCCGGAACGGGCCGAGCTGCCCTGAACTCAACCAAGGAGGGGGCGCGGGGGCGCATCCGGCCGACGTCCTGGGACACCCGCGTTTCGCTCCTGCGCCTCAGTCCCAACTCACCTAGGATGACCCGGACTTGGTGATTCCCGATAGTTCGTGAGGTGGCCGAACATGTCCCACACGCCGTCGCGACGTACCGTTCTGCGCGGACTCACGGTCACCGGCGCGGCCGTGATCGGCTTCGCCCCGGCCACCGGCAGCTGGGCCACGACCTCGCCCGCGGACGGACCGGAGCTGGTGGGGATCCCGCCGCTCGACGGCACGCTGAGCACGGACGAGGCGTCGCTGGCGGCCGCGTCCGACGACTTCGGCCATATCGTGCACCGCCGCCCGGTCGCCGTACTGCGCCCGGGATCGGTCCGCGACGTCGTGACCATGGTCCGGTTCTGCAACCGGCACCGTCTGCCGGTGGCGCCCCGCGGGCAGGGGCACGCCACCCAGGGTCAGGCGCAGGTCTCGGGCGGTCTGGTCATCGAGACCGCGCCCCTCACCCGCATCGGCCCCCTGGGACCCCACAGCACCACGGTCACCGTCGGCGCCGGCATCAGATGGAGCGAGCTGGCGAAGGCCACGATCGCGCACGGCCTCACCCCGCCGGTCTTCACCGACTATCTCGAACTGTCCGTCGGCGGCACCCTCGCCGTCGGCGGCATCGGCGGCCAGACCCATCGGCAGGGCGCCCAGGTCGACAACGTCACCGAGCTCCAGGTCGTCACCGGCGCCGGCAAGTTCGTGCGCTGCTCCCCGTCCCGGCGCCCCGACCTCTTCCATGCCGTCCTCGCCGGGCTCGGGCAGTGCGCCGTCATCGTCGCCGCCACCGTCCGCCTGGTGCGCGCCCCGCGGACCGTACGCCACTACCTGCTGCCGTACGACGACTTGGAGACCTTCCTGGAGGACCAGCGCACCCTGGTGCGCGAGGGGCGTTTCGAGTACGTCGAGGGCCAGGTCTCGGCGGACCCCGAGGGCGAGTTCCGCGTCCACACCCTGGAGGCGGTGGCGTACGGCCCACCCGCCGGCCCCGCACCGGACGACGCGGTCCTGCTGCGCGGCCTGCGTCACAACGCCTCCGGGGTCCAGATCGCCGACCTGTCCTACTACGAGTTCCTCGACCGGCTGGCCCCGTCCGTCGCCGCGCTCAAGGAGGCCGGACTCTGGGACTGGGCCCACCCCTGGCTGAACCTGCTGCTCCCCGGGAGGTCGACGCCCGCTCTCGTCGGGCGGATGCTGGATGCCCTCACCCCGGCCGATCTGGGGCCCGGGGTCGTCCTCGTCTACCCGATCCGGCGCGACCGCCTCAGCGCTCCGCTGCTGCGGGCGCCCGACGACGCGACGCCGTACCTCTTCGCCGTCCTGCGCACGACCCCGCCCGAGGACACCGCCACCGTCGACCGGCTGCTGGCGGCCAACCGCTCCGCCTACGAGCTCGCCGCGTCGGCCGGCGGCACCCAGTACCCGGTCGGCAGTATCCCCTTCACCCGCGCGGACTGGCGCACCCACTTCGGCCCCGCCTGGCCGCGGCTGGCGCGGGCCAGGCGCACATACGACCCATGCGGGATCCTCGTCCCCGGCCAGGGGATCTTCTGAGCCCACGCGGTGGATGTTCGCCGTAGGTTGTCTCAGGGCTAAGATTTCTGCGGTGGTGCGCAGGGCCACGGAGCCCCGCGTTTCACGACACGACCAGCCGTGAAGGGACGACATGGCTCAGCGCAGGGCGAAGCGGCCGGACGCCGTGGCGCGCATCGTGGAGGACTGGGCGCGCGAGCGCCCCGGTCTTGACACCTCGCCGCTGGAGGTGCTCGCCCGGCTGCACCGCGCCTACCTCCAGTATCAGTCGCGGCTCACCGCGCAGATCGAGAGGCACGGACTGTCCGTCGCCGGGTTCGACGTCCTCACGGCGCTGCGCCGGGCCGGCGCGCCCTACCGGCTCACCGCCGGGCAGCTGGCCGCCTCCGGTCTGATCTCGTCGGCCGGTGTGACGCTGCGTCTGGACCGGCTGGAGAACGACGGGCTGCTCGTGCGCGAACGCGACGCGGTCGACCGGCGCGTGGTCTACTCGCGGCTCACCGAGGCCGGGTTGAAGAAGGTGGACGAGGTGTTCGCCGAGCACCTGGAGAACGAGCGGCGGATGCTCGGCGGGCTCTCGCTCACCGAGCGCCGTCAGCTCGCCCGGCTGTTGTCCGGGCTGGAGCTCTCCATCGTCGAGTCCGATACGGCGCCGGAGGACGCGGCGGGCTGACGAGCGGCCCGCCCCTCCCCACGGCATCAGACGGTCGCGGCCGCCTTGGACTGTTCGGTCGCCCGGGCCTGGTACAGGCGCCGCAGGCGGACCACGCCCAGGTCGTGCTGATACAGGTTCTCCTGCTGGTCGGCGTCGGCGGGCATGGCCTCCAGCATGACGCGGTCCTGCTCCAGGACCTGCCAGTGCCGTTCCTCGATGAGGGTCCTGTAGAGGAAGCGCCAGGTGTCGCGCTGCCAGCCGGTGACCCTGCGGTAGCGCCAGAAGAAGACGCCGGTGCGTCCGGCGTCCACCGGGCAGGCCATGCCGACGATGCCGAACGGTCCGCCCGGTCCCGCCGACGGCGGGTAGGGGATGGACAGATCCACCCAGTCGACACCGGTGCGGCACAGCTCCACCCAGTCGAAGTTGACGCCGCGCTGGTCGGTCTTCTCGAAGAAGTAGCCGCGCTCGGTCTCCCGGATGCGGAACTTGGCCTGGGTGTCGCCGTCGTACATGGTGTGCGACTCGTGGTGCAGGAACGCGCCGTGCATCGGGTCGAGGAGGTTCTCCATGGCGTACCGCCACGGCACGTTCCACTCGGCGAAGCACAGGAAGGCGGACACTTCGGGGTCGGTGAGCGGCTCCGGGAGGGTCAGTGCGACGGGCTCCGGGTGCTCCTCATCGCCGAAGTAGGCGAGGATCGCGCCGCCGACCTCGCGGACCGGGAGGGAGGTGACGAGGGTCTTGCCCTCCAGGTTGCAGCCGGGCAGGCCGGGCACCGAGGTGACGGTGCCGGAGCCGTCGACCTCGACGCCGTGGTACCAGCACGCCACCCGGTCGCCCAGGTGTTTGCCGAGGGAGAGCGGCGCCCCGCGGTGCGGGCAGCGGTCGGCGAGCATCGACAGGGTGCCGTCGGCCTTGCGGAACAGCAGCCAGTTCTCGCCGAGGGCGGTGACCTTGCGCAGTCCGCCGGGGGCGACGAAGTCGGAGGGGACGACCGGGTGCCACTGGTTGCGCAGTCCGTGGGCATAGATGTGGGACGCGGTGTCGGATACGGAAAGTGGCATCTCAGGCTCCCAGGCGCTGCATCTCGGTACGGAAGGTCTCCTCGGTCCAGGGCGCGCCGGACGGCGAGCGGACCTGGCGGGCGTTGAGCCCGGCGACGACGTCGGCGAGCTCGTGGCCGTCGTGGGTGAAGATCTCCTCCAGGGTGCGGGCGAGCTTCAGCTCGTAGGGGGTGGGCTCGTGGTCGCGGGTCTGGTGCGGGGCGAGATGGGGCCAGATGGTCATGGAGGTCTCCGTACGGTTCACAGGTCCAGGACGAGTCGGTCCGAGGCGCACCGGGAGACGCAGAGCATCATCGTCTCGCCGGAGGCGCGTTCGGCCTCGCTGAGCAGGAAGTCACGGTGGTCGGGGGTGCCGGCCAGCACACGGGTCTCGCAGGAGCCGCAGATGCCGTCCCGGCAGGAGGAGTCGACGGTCAGGCCCGCGTTCTCGGCGGCCGCCAGGACGGAGGTGCCCGCGTCGACGCTGAGCGTCACGCCGGACCTTCGGCACTCGACCTCGAAGGCGGTGTCGTCGCCGTCGCGTTCGACGACGGGCGCGGCGAACCGCTCGACCCTCAACTGCCCCGCCGGGCACGCCTCCTCGACTGCCTTGAGGAGGGGTTCCGGTCCGCAGCAGTAGACCAGCGCGTCGGCCGGCAGGTCCCGCAGGGCGGCGGCGAGGTCGGGGTGGCCGGCTTCGTCCTGCGGTACCAGGGTCACGTCGCCGGTGAGGGCGGACAGCTCGGTGCCGAAGGCCATCGAGGCCCGGGTCCGGCCGCCGTGGACGAGTCGGTACGGGATGCCGTCCGTCTCGGCCCGGCGGGCCATCGCGAGGATCGGGGTGATGCCGATGCCGCCCGCGAGGAAGACGTACGAGGCGGCGGGTTCCAGCGCGAAGTGGTTGCGCGGGCCGACGGCGCGGATGGTCTGGCCGGGGCGCAGCTTGGTGTGCACGTGGCGCGAACCGCCGCGCGAGGACGGCTCGTTGAGGATGCCCAGACGATAGATGGCCGGGTCGGCGGGGTCGCCGCACAGGCTGTACTGGCGGACGAACCCGCCCACGTGCAGATCGAGATGGGCGCCCGGGGTCCAGGCGGGCAGCGGCTTGCCGTCCGGGCGGGTCAGCTCGACGGAGAGGACGCCGTCCGCCTCCCAGGTCATCCGGCGGACGAGGAGGTCGAGTTCGTGCTCGTCGGCAGTGGTCATGACGGTGGCCTCCCTACGCGGTGGGGATCTTGACGGGCGGGGTGAACGGGCTCTTCATCGGGCCGAGCGCGGTGAGGTCGACCTCGACGAGGGTGGGGCCGTCGGAGGCGAGGGCCGCCGCCAGGACGGGGGCGGCCTCCTCGGGGGCGGCGATACGGGCGTACGGCAGGGCGCAGGCGGCGGCGAGCGGGCCGAAGTCGGGAGTGAACAGGTCGACACCGGAGCGGCGTTCGCCGTACTTGTCCTGCATGTTGCGCAGGACGCCGTAGCCGCCGTCGTTGAAGACGATCAGGGTGAGGCGGGGGCGTTCCTGGGCGACGGTGAGCAGTTCGCCGAAGTGCACGGCGAGGCCGCCGTCGCCGGCGATGACCACGGTCGGCTCGTCGGGGCGGGCCAGCGCGGCACCGATGCCCATGCCGAGGCCCTGGCCGATGCCGCCGCCGCGCGGGAAGACGTTGGCCCGCGGATCGTGGATCGGCAGGAGCCGGTTGCCCCAGGACGACGACGGGATGGTGACGTCACGGGCGACGACGGCACCGCGCGGCAGGGCCGCCGAGAGGGCGTCGCAGAGGGCGGCCTGGGGTCCGATGTCGTCGTGGAGGGTCGCCCGTACCTCGTCGCGTACGGCGGTGACACGGGCCGTCCAGTCGGCGTCGGCACGGGCGGCGGCCCCGGTCAGCGGGGGCAGGACGGTGGCGGCCTCGCCGTGCAGGGCGTGCCGGGCCGGGTAGACCCGGCCGAGCGCGGCGGCGTCCGCGTCGATCTGGATGTGGGCGTCGGGGAGCTTCAGGGTGTAGTCGGCGGTCTCGTTGGAGCGGAAGTGGGTGCCGATCGTGACGAGGACGTCGGCGTCGGCGAGCAGGGCGCGAACGGCGGGTGTGGTGGCGAAGTTGCCGATGACGAGGGGGTGGTCCTCGGGGACGGAGCCGCGCCCGGAGTTGGAGCCGATCAGTCCGGCGCCGGTCGCCTCCAGGAGCGCGGCGAGCTCCGGTCGGGCGTGGCAGGCTCCGCCGCCGGCCCAGATCAGGGGGCGGCGGGCACTGCCCAACAGCCGCTGTGCGGCGGCGAGTTCACCGGGGTCCGGGGTGGGCGCCAAAGCGTCCAGGCGGGTGTCGCCCGCGTCCTCCTGAGCCGCGTACTGGAGGTCGATGGGCCACTCGACGCTGCCGGGGCCGCCCGGCGTGGCGAGTGCCGCCGCGCTCGCCTCGCGCAGGACCCGTCCGGCGTCGCGGGCGGAGGTGACGGTGGCGGCGTGCGCCGACACCGCGCTGAGCATGCCGAGTTGGTCCTTGGTCTCGTGGATGAAGCCGCGCCCGCTGCCCAGGTACTCCGATTCGACCTGGCCGGTGACGTGCAGGACGGCGGTCCCTGCGGACAGGGCCTCGATGAGCGATCCGGCCGCGTTGCCCGCGCCGGTGCCGGTGGAGGTGAGGGCGCAGCCGATCGAGCCACGGGCTCGGCCGTAGCCGTCGGCCGCGTTGACGGCGGTGGCCTCGTGCCGGACGGGGACGAAGCGCAGGTGGCGGTCGACGGCCTCCACCAGGGGCAGGTTGTGCACGGACACGATGCCGAACACGGTGTCGATGCCGAGGGATTTCAGATGGGCTACGAGGAGCTCGCCCCCGTTGTCGTACTGCATGGGCAGACTCCTCAGAGGATGCCGCGGCCGGCTCCGCCGCAGACGTCGATGCTGGTTCCGGTGATGTACGAGGCGCGCGGCGAGAGCAGCGCGACGATCGCGTAGGCGACTTCCTCCGCGCGTCCCAGTCGCCCGAGTGCGATGCCACGGTCGGCGGCCAGCTCGGCCTGCCACTCCTCGTAGGTCAGTCCGCTGTCCGCGGTGGCGTGGCGGCGGGTCCACTGGCCGGTGTCGACGAGGCCCAGGCACACGGAGTTGACGCGGATGCCCTCGGGGGCGAGTTCGGTGGCGAGGGACTTGGAGAGGTTGAGGGTGCCGGCGCGGGCGGCGCTGGTGGTGATGAGGCGGGTCTCGGGCTGCTTGGCGAGGACGGCGTTGACGTTGACGACGGCGGCTGCGTCCGAGACGCGCAGGTGCGATCGGGCCGCGGACAGCGGGTTGAGGACGCCGGCGAACTTCAGCTCCAGTTCGTCGCGCCAGTCCTCGGCGCTGGTCTCGTCGAGGCGTTTCATCCGGGACTGGCCCGCGTTGTTGACCAGACCGTCGAGCCGGCCGCCGAAGTGCTCGGCGGCCTCGTCGGTGAAGCGCCGTACGGCATCCGTGTCGCGGACGTCGCACGTCCCCGTGAACAGCCGGTCGGGTGCGGCGCCGAGGCGGGCGGCGGCCTTGGCGAGGCGTTCCGGGTCGCGGCCGCAGGTGGCGACGCGGGCGCCTTCGTCGAGCAGGGCGCGGACCGTGGCCAGGCCGACGCCCGAGCTGCCGCCGGTGACCAGGACGGTGCGGCCGGCAAGGCCGAGATCCATGACGTACTCCTTGCAGATGGGCGGTTCGGATGGAGCGGTGCGGGTGGGGTTCAGTGCATGGTGAAGCCGCCGTTGACGGCGATCACTTGGCCGGTGAGATAGCGGGACTCCGCGCCGAGCAGGAAGGAGACGAGGCCGGTGAGGTCCTCGGGCTGCTGCGGCCGGGAGATGGCGCGGCGGTCGGCGTAGAGGGCGTGTCGCTCGGGCGGGACGCTCTCGGTGGCCTCGACCTCGGTGAGTCCTGGGGCGAGGGCGTTGACGGTGATGCCCCGCTCCCCCAGTTCGCGGGCCATGGCCCGGGTCAGGGCGATGACCGCGCCCTTGGAGGCGATGTAGTGGGCGAGGCGCGGCGAGCCGTAAAGGGCCGCGTCCGAGGCGATGTTGACGATCCGTCCGGGGCCGGTCATCAGCGGGAGCAGATGCTTCGCGACGAGCCAGGGGCCGCGTGCGTTGACCGCCATGAGCCGGTCCCAGGTCTCGACGTCGATGTCCTGGAACTCCTTGCCGCCCACGCCGTTGGCGAGCGCCGCGTTGTTGACCAGGCCGTAGACGGGGCCGGTCGCGGCGAGCCGGTCGGCGAGCGCGGCGACCGAGGCCGGGTCGGCGACGTCGAGCGGGACGAACTCGGCCGTGCCGCCGTCCTGTCGGATCCGGTCGGCGGTGCGCTCGCCCCATTCCGGGTCGAGCTCGGCGACCACGACCCGGTATCCGTCGGCCGCCGCCCGGCGGGCCATGGCCTCCCCCAGGCCACGGCCCGCCCCGGTCACCACGACCCACTCAGTCACGGGTGACGCCGTACAGCGGCGAGTACTCGGGGTAGGTCGGCACCTGCGGCTTCCGCGTGCCGATGATCACGCAGAACAGCGCGTCGGTGTCGCCCTCGTTCTTCAGGGAGCGGGTGACGCCGGCCGGGACCACGATCATGTCGCGGTAGCCGAGGGTGCGGTACTCGACCTCGTCGGGGCCGCGGTGGATGCCGACGCGGACCTGGCCCTCCAGGACGAAGAAGGCCTCCTCGACGTCGTGGTGCGTGTGGGCGGGGCCCTCGGCGCCGGGCGGCAGCAGCATGTTGGAGAAGGTGAAGCCGCCGGAGGGCAGGATCCTGTTGTCGTTCTCGTGGTTGCCGGTGGCGCCGGAGCCGACGTAGCGGATCTGTGCGCGCTTGAACTGCGGGCCGGCCTTCTCCTGGAAGGACAGGGTGCCCCAGTCGGGGTCGCGGGTGTCCTTGGTGGCGATGAGGGAGTCGGTGTACTGGGCGAGGTCGCCGTCGTTGTCGTACTCGGTGGTGGTCAGCGGCATGGGGTTCGGGCCCTTCTAGCGGTGGGTGACGATGTGCAGATGGGAGGCGAGCCAGGCGTTGACGTGCTCGGGCTGCTCCTGGTTGGCCAGGTGACCGGCCTCCTTGACGATCACGTACGCGGTCCGGTGCAGACCGCCGGCCAGGACCTGTGAGGCGTCGGGGCCGGTGATCCGGTCCTGGTCGCCGCACAGGACGAGGGTGGGCGCGGTGACTTGCTGCAGTTCGCCGCGCAGATCGGTGGCCGCCATGGCCTCGGCGGCGTGGCCGTATCCGGGCAGACGGACGGCGGCGGCCATGGTGGCGGTGACGCGTGCGACCAGGTCGGCGGGTGCGCCGTCGGACAGCAGGCGGGGGCCGCGGGCGGCGGCGAAGGCTTCCGGGCCCAGCCGGGCGAGTTCTCGGGCGCGGGCACGCATCGCGGTTGCCTTGTCCGGGTCGGTGCCGGAGCCGGGCGTCGAGGAGACGATCATCAGCGACTCGACCAGGCCGGGGTGGCGGGTGGCCAGCCGCAGCGCGATGACACCGCCCCAGGAGACGCCGAGGACATGGGTGTCACCGCCACGGGCGCGGATCACGTCCGCCGCCAGGTCGGCGTAGTCGTCCATCGTCAACGGGCCGGTGGGGTCGGCCGACTTGGCGTATCCGGGCGCATCCCAGGCAAGCATGCGGTACGACCCGGCGAGCGCCGCGAACTGCGGTGCGAAGGCCGCGGAGGACGAGCCGATGCCGTGCAGGCACAGGACGAGCGGGCCGTCGACGCCGGCCTCCTCCACGTACAGTCCCGCCGGATCGTAGGCCGTCACAGGATCTGTCCCGTCCGGCCGGCGAGGGCGGCCAGCGAGCGCAGCACCGCGTACGGGACGACCTGGCTGGTCGCCGGGTTGGCGGTGTCGGGCAGGTGCCGGACCTCGAAGCGGTAGCTGCCGTGCGCGCCGCTCGCCTCGACCACGTGGGAGGTGTGCCGGGCTGCGGGGTCGGCGACGACGCTGACCCGTACCGCGTCGGAGTCGCCGACGGCGAGCGCCACGGACGCGGCGACGTTGGTGGACTTCGGGAACTTCACGGGGACGTCCCGCGCGGTGCCGGCCATCACCTCGACCGGCGCGGTGGCCGACCGCATCCGGCCGAGCAACTCCTCGTCCATCCAGGGCTGTTCGAGGGTGGACGGCAGTTTGGTGGTGGTCAGGCGCACGTCGTCCAGCGGGCCCATCGCGCGTACGGCCTGGAGGAGGTCGAGTCCGCCTACCGCGCCGCCGGTGAAGTACACCCGGCCGGGGCCGGTATCCAGGAGTTCCTTCGCGAGGGTCTCGTCCGTGAGCGCGCCGGTGGAGGCGACGAGCAGGTCCGTGCCGTGGGCGAGGATCGTCGTACCCCACTCGCGTACGACGCCTTGTCCTGCGGCCTCGACGATCAGGTCGCAGGATTCCAGGGCCTGTTCGAGGGTGCGCTGCGGGGCCGGGACCGAGTCGCCGAGCGGCCGGTTGTCGACCACGCAGACCAGTTCGGCGCCGGGTATCTCACCCGCGGCGAGCGCGCCGCCGACGACGCGGCCGATGGCGCCCCAGCCGATGAGTCCGACGCGGCGGGGTGTGGTGCTGCTCATGCGGGGACTCCTTCGGCGGCTTCGACGTCGACGGGCGGGACGACGGGGCTGCCGTCGGGCGTGCCCGCCATGTGGGCGCGGATGTGTATCGAGGGCGGGCCCGCGGTGCCCCAGACGTCGGAGAGTTCGGGGGTGCGGCGCCACACCTTGCAGATCCAGGCGTCCTCGACGACCTGGGCGACCTCGGAGGTGTACTCGCAGACGAGGCCGGTGGGGTCGGTGAAGTAGGAGAAGGTGTTGTTGCCAGGCCCGTGTCGGCCTGGGCCCCACTCGGGGGTGACGCCGTGGTGACGGAGCCGGCCGAGGCCGCGCATGAAGTGGTCGACGGAGGTCATCTCGTAGGCCACGTGGTTGAGCGACACCCAGGGCGCCTGGTTGAAGGCGATGCAGTGGTGGTCGGCGTTGCAGCGCAGGAACGCCATCTGGTGCTCGGACCAGTCCGAGACGCGCATGCCGAGGACGTCCCGGTAGAAGGCGACCGAGGCGTCGATGTCGGGGGTGTTGAGGACGGCGTGGGTGACGCCGACCGGCACGGCGGCGTCACGTCCGCGGGCGGTGACGGCCCAGGTGTCGGCGGAGAGTTCGATCAGCCGTCCGTCGAGGTCGTGGAAGCGCAGGCCGTAGCCGCCGCCCACCTGGTCGAGCGGGCCGGGTCCGGTGACGGGCGTGATACCGCGGGCCTGGAGCCGTCGTGCGGCCTCGTCGATCTCGGCGGGCGTGGCCACGGCGAAGGCGAGGCGGCCCAGACCGATGCGGTCGGCGCGGGTGAGCTGGAGGGCGTGGTGTTCCTCGCCGGTGCCGCGCAGCCAGCTGGTGCCGGGCGCGGCCTCGACGACCTCCAGTCCCCAGACCTCCTCGTAGAAGTCGGTGGACTGGGTGAACTCGGGGGTGAGCAGCTCGACGGAGCGCAGGGCGCGCAGCCGGGCTATCGGGGGGTGGTTCATGGTGGGGTCTCCCGGTTGCGGGTCAGCCGGCCCAGGGCAGGGGCGTGGCGTCGGTGCCCCAGTACAGGGACTTCTGCCGCTGGTAGGAGCGGATGAGGTCGCGGCCCTTCTCGGTGCCGAGGCCGCTGTCCTTCATCGCGCCGAAGGGGGTGGAGATGGAGAACTGCTTGTAGGTGTTGATCCAGACGGTTCCGGCGTCGATGCGCCGGGCGAGCCGCCAGGCGGCGTGTGCGTCGCGGGTCCAGATGCCGCAGGCGAGTCCGTAGACGCTGTCGTTGGCCTGCCGGACCAGGTCGTCCTCGTCGTCGTAGGGCAGTGCGACCAGGACCGGGCCGAAGATCTCCTCCTGGCAGGTGCGCGCCGAGTTCGGCAGGCCGTCGATGACGGTCGGGAGGTAGTAGGCCCCGGCGGCGTGCCGCTCGCCGTCCGGGATCGTGCCGCCGCACAGGACGCGGCCGCCCTCGGAGCGGGCGAGGTCCACGTACGCGGCGACGGCGTCGCGGTGCCGGTGGTGGACGAGCGGGGCGACCTGGGTGTCCGGGTCGGTCCCGGGCCCGACGCGCAGCTTGCGCACGCGCTCGACGAGCTCGCCGACGAAGGAGTCGTACAGCGTCCGGTGCACGAAGAGCCGGGAGCCGGCGATGCAGGACTGACCGCTGGAGGAGAAGACCCCGAACATCACGCCCGCGAGGGCCTGCTCGACGTCGGCGTCCTCGCGGACGATCGTCGGCGACTTGCCGCCGAGCTCCAGGGAGGCCGGGACGAGCTTGTCGGCGGCGGTGCGGGCGATGGCGCGGCCGGTGGTGGTGCCGCCGGTGAAGCCGATGCGCCGGACGAGGGGGTGGGTGACGATCGCGTCCCCGACGACGCGTCCCTTGCCGGGGAGTACGGACAGCAGCGCGGTCGGCAGGTCCTCCTCGCTCAGCACCTGGTGGACCAGGCGTCCGAAGGCGAGGGAGACGAGCGGGGTCCACTCGGCGGGCTTGAGCAGGACCGCGTTGCCGCCCGCGAGGGCCGGGGCGACCTTCTGGGCGTCCGAGGCGATCGGTGAGTTCCACGGGTTGATCGCGCCGACCACGCCGATCGGCTCGTGCACGCTCATCGTGACGTAGGGCCCCCGCGACGGGGTGATCGAGTCCTCGGCGGTCTCCAGTGCCGCCGCCGTGTAGCGGAAGGTGCCGGCGGCGCTGAAGGCGAGGGCGCGGGTCTCGGTGAGGGTCTTGCCGGTGTCGGCGGTCTGAAGGGCAGACAACTCGGCGGAGTGCTCCTCGATCAGGTCGCCGATCCTGTGCAGGACGCGGGCGCGCCGGTGCGGGAGCAGGTCCCGCCAGGCAGGAGTGGCCACGGCCTCGGCGGCGGCGCGGGCCGCTTCGTCGACGTCGGCGGGCGAGGCGGCGTGGACGGTGGTGATCGGGCGGCCGTCGGCCGGGTCCACGGTCACGATCGGCGTTCCCGTGCCGCGCCTGAAGCACCCCCCGATGAGGATCTCGTCGACCGGTGTGCGCGACATGACTGGACCTCCGTTGGGCATGTATCGAAGTGCTGAACATCTAAGGGCTTAACTATTTTGGCCGCAAGGGGACCCGTCAAAGTTTTTTCATCGACGTGGGGATGAACCCTTGACGACCCACTTCACAGACGGGATAAAACTTGAGCGCTGAGAGATTTAGCGCTTAGCCAGCTGGCCTCGTCCCCACCTCTGCTGCCGACCCGGTGCGCGGCTGTCGCCGCCGCCGGGGCCGGCCCGAACCCACCCGTGCGTATCCTGTGCCTTTCACAGCACCGGTGCGCGGGTCCGGAGGACCCCTCCATGACGACCGACACTCCCCATGCCACCGCGGGCCGCCCCGCGGACACGGCGGCACTCGTGGCCGCCATCGGCGCCCGCTTCGAACGCCTGCCCCTGTGCCGCTGGCACGTCACCGTCCGGCTCATCATCGGCGCGGTGACCTTCTTCGAGGCCTTCGACCAGTTGCTCATCGCCTACGCGCTGCCCGAACTGCGCGCCGAGTGGCACCTGACCACCGGACAGACCACCTCCCTGATCACGGTCGGGTCCGTGGGCATGCTGGTCGGCGCGCTGCTGTCGGGCCGCCTCGCCGACCGGATCGGCCGGGTCAAGGTGATCGCGGCATGCATCGCACTGTCGGGCGTGTGCAGCCTGCTGCTGACGCTGTGCGCCTCGCCGGGGCCCTTCATGGGGCTCCGCTTCGTGCAGGGTCTCGCCATCGGCGGCGAGGTGCCGGTCGCGGCCACCTTCATCGCCGAGATCACCCGCGCCCACAAACGGGGCCGGTTCGTCCTGCTGTACGAGCTGGTCTTCCCCGCCGGTCTGACCGCGTGCGCGGTGCTCGCCTGGTGGCTGATGCCGCTGCTCGGCTGGCGCTGGATGTTCGGCCTCGCCGCGATCCCCGGACTGCTGTGCGTGCTGGTCGTGCGCTGTGTGCCCGAGTCGCCGCGCTGGCTCGCCGACCACGGCCGGCACGAGGAGGCGCTCGCGACGATGGCCTCGATCGAGGCGAAGGTGGAGAAGGTGACGGGCGAGCCGCTGCCGCAGCCGGCGCCCGCGACACCCGTCGTACGCGATTCCCACGCCAGGAGCGGTCTGCGCGAGCTCCTCACCGGCCGCTACCGCAAGCGCACCCTGGTCGTCTGCGCCCTGTGGTTCTGCGGTTACTTCGTCAACTACGGCATCTCGTCCTGGCTGCCCACCATCTACGGCTCCCGCTTCCACCTGGACCTGTCCGACGCCCTGCTGTACTCGACGGTGACGTCCTGCGCGGGCTTCCTCGGCTGTCTCGCCGTCGCCCTGACCGTCGACCGGGTCGGACGGCGTCACACCGTCACGTGGTGTCTGGGCGGTGCGGCACTGTGCCTGCTGCTCCTCGGCCTCTTCGCCGGCGGCTCGGCGAGCAGCGTGCTGATCTGGACATCCCTGTCGGCGGTGTTCTTCTTCGGCGCCAACATCTGCCTGTACCTGTACACGCCCGAGCTGTTCCCGACCCGGATGCGCGCCCTCGGCACGAGCCTGGGCGGCGCGGTCAACCGGCTCGGCGTGATCCTCGGCCCGATCGTCGTCGGCGCTGTGTACGCGGGCGGCGCGCTCGGCACCGTCTTCGTGACGCTCGCCGTCGTCGCCCTCGTCGGGTCGCTCACCGCCGGCGTGGCCGCGGAGGAGACCAGCGGCCGGCAGCTGGAGGACGTGGCGCCGTAGGCGACGGCTCGCACGCCGGGATCCAAGGGATCCCGGCGCGTGAGCACTCCGCACAAAGTCGGGCATCATTGGTGACATCGGGATGAACAACTTCAGGTCTCTATGAAGTCTGGGAAATCGACCGCACCGCCTCCGAGGTGAATCCTTGTGAGCAACCCTGCCGACGAGCTCGACTACGCGGCCCTGCGGCTCGACCGCACAGGTCAGGCCGAGGCCTTCGACGCGATCGGCGACCGCTACGACGAGGCCTTCCCGCACAAGGAGGGCCAGATCGCGGCCGTCGACTGGCTCATGGAATCCCTGCGGACCGGATGCCGGGTCCTGGACCTGGGCTGCGGCACCGGGCTCCCGACCGCGCGCCAGCTGGCTCTGGCGGGATTCGACGTCGTCGGTGTGGACCTGTCGGAGCGCATGGTCGAGCTGGCCGGCAGCCATGTGCCCGGCGGGGTGTTCCATCGGGCGGACATCGCGGATCTGCGGCCCGGCGGCCCCCTGGACCTGGGCCGCTTCCACGCTGTGACCGCCTTCTTCTCCCTGCTCATGCTGCCGCGCGGCGAGATACCGCTCGCGCTGCGGAGCATCCACCACCTGCTCGTTCCTGGGGGCCTGTTCGCGCTGTCGATGGTGGAGGCCGACGTGGACGACTTCACGATCCCCTTCATCGGACACAGCATCCGCGTCTCCGGCTATCTGCGGGACGAACTGCGCGAGGTCGTCGAGACGGCGGGCTTCGAGATCGCCGGGGAGTCCTCGTACACCTACGCGCCGGCGGCCGCCGACATCCAGCCCGAGGTGCAGATCTTCCTGCGCTGCGCACGGCGGCCCGACGACCTCTGAATCCGCTCGCTCCCGGGCGGGCCGCACAGCCGGAAGGGCAGACACAAGGACGGGCATGGCGAAGCAGCTCGGAGGTGGTGACGGCATCCGGGAGCAGACACCCGGCATGCGGGGACGTGCCGCGCCCGCACACCGGCCGCAGCGCCCCGATCCGTCACCCCGTTCCGCGAAGACTCCTCCCCCGGCCCCGCCCGGCGACGGACCGGACCTCGCCGAGCCGCTCACCGACCGGCTGCGCTACCTCGACGCCGCGACCCGCCGGATCGCCCGCGGTATGAACCTCGACGAGACCCTGTGGGAACTGTGCCGGGCGGCCGTTCCGGCCTTCGCCGACCGGGTGTTCATCCACCTCTACGCCCCGCTGCCGGTCGGCGAGGAGACCGCCGCCGAGCCCGGCGTCCTGCGCCTGCACTGCACGGACCGCTCCGAACGCCGGGACCCCGACGCTCCGGCCGCCGAGCCGCCCCCGACCGACCCGCACGACCTCCCGGCCACGGAGTCCGTGCGCCCGGTTCCCGGAAGCCCGCTCGCCGGACTGCTCAGGGACGGACGGCCGGTCCTGGGCGACACTCCGGGCGTCGCCTCCGCGGCCGCCGAACTGCTGGGCACGGCGGACACGTCCCCGGCGCCCTCTCCCGGGCAACGCCTGATCCTCGCCCCGCTGCACGGCCGCACCCACGCCCTGGGCAGCGTCCTGCTCACCCGCGAACCCGACCGGGAGAACTTCATCGCCGACGATCTGCTCGTCGCCTCCCAGCTCGCCACGCACACCGCGCTCGGCCTGGAGAAGGCGATGCTGTACGAGCGTGAGGCCGCCGTCGCGAACACCCTGCAACGCACGATGCTCCCGCCGTCCCTGCCGGAGCCGCCCGGCGTCCGGCTTGCCAGCCGCTATCTGCCGTCCTCGCGCACGGCTCAGGTCGGCGGCGACTGGTACGACGCGATCCCGCTGCCGGGCAACCGTGTCGCCCTGGTCATCGGCGATGTCATGGGCCACTCCATGACCTCGGCCGCGATCATGGGCCAGCTGCGCACCAGCGTGCAGACCCTGGCCGGTCTCGACCTGCCCCCGGACGAGGTGCTGCACCACCTCGACGACCAGGCGGGCCGGCTGGGCAGCGAGCACACGGCGACCTGCCTGTACGCCCTCTACGACCCCGTGCTGCAGCGGCTGCTGGTGTCCAACGCCGGCCATCTGCCGCCGGTGCTGCTGCGTCCGGACGGCGGGGTCGAGGTCCTCGACGCCCCGCCCGGAGCGCCGATCGGCGTCGGCAGCGGCGGCTTCGTCTCCGTCGAGACACACGCGCCGGCCGGGGCGACGCTGCTGCTGTACACCGACGGCCTGGTCGAGTCCCGTGACTCGGACGTCGTGACCGGGGTGGAGCAGCTGTGCGACCGGCTGCGCACGGCGGCCGCCCGCGGGTCCGCTCCCCTGTCACTGGAGACGCTGTGCGACGAGGCCCTCGGCACGCTGGGATCGAGGGAGCGCGACGACGACATCGCGCTGCTGGCCGCCCGGTTCGAGGGCATCCTGCCGGAGACCGTCGCCTATTGGTACATGGCGCCTCGCCCGCAGACCGCCGGTCAGGCCCGTCGGCTGACCCGCCGTACGCTCGCCGAATGGGGTCTCGACTCCCTGGTGGAGACCACCGAGCTGCTGGTCGGCGAGGTGGTGGCGAACGCGGTGCGGTTCGCCACCCGGCCGATCACCCTGCGGCTGCTCCACACGGACGTGCTGCGCTGCGAGGTGGGCGACGACTCCACGGTGGTGCCGAGGATGCGGCACGCCCGGCTGAGCGACGAGGGCGGCCGGGGGCTGTTCCTGGTCGACCAGCTGGCTCAGCGCTGGGGCGCGACGAGGGTGAGCACGGGCAAGGTGGTCTGGTTCGAACAGCCCCTGCCCGGCACACGCGGGATGCGCTGACCCGGCGCGCTGTCACTCCGCGCAGCAGCCGTCCTCCGCGGCCCCTCGGGCGGTCGTGTCCAGTCGGCAGAAGCAGGACGCCTCGATGGGGACGTCCGCCATCGCGGTGGCGAGACGCAGCTGCTGCGCCAGCATCTGTGCCTCCCCGGTCCGGCCCAGACGCATCAGGCACTCGTGCAGGCCGTGCAGGGACCAGACGTTGCCGGGGTGCTGGAGGGGGCGCGGAAGGGTGCCGTCCAGACCGAGGTCGGCACGGTAGACGGCCTCGGCCTCCTCGACGCGTCCCTGTTCGAGCAGGAGGGCGCCGTAGGCGTGCCGGGTGGGCTGCATCCAGCCCCAGGGTTCGTCGTAGGGAAGGTTGTCGTCCAGGTCGATGGAGCGTTCCAGCGCGGCGAATGCGGCGTCGTGGTGGCCCTTGCGGTACTCCAGCTCGCCGTCGAGCATCGCCGAGGCGATGGCGAGGATGTCGGCGCAGGTGTTGTTGAACAGCATGCGGGTCTCGGGGACCCGGGCGACCGCCGCCCGGAAGAGCTCGCGTTCCGCCTCCGCCTCCGGGACGCGGTGGGTGGCGGAGAGGGCGACGCCGCGGGCGTAGTGCAGCATCGCGGTCGTCGTGCAGTACAGCTCCGGGTCGGCGGGCAGCGGCAGCGCCAGGATGTCGGTCCAGCGGCCGAAGCGGATCAGCACATGGACGCGCATGGCGAGGAAGCCCTCCAGCCAGTCGGCCATGGGCGGGCTCGGCACCCGCAGCAGGTCCTCGGGGATGGACGCCTCCAGCTGTGCGGCGGCCTCCAGGGCGACCTCGGACTGACCGAGGAACATCGCGCCGTAGATCTTGAAGTGATAGTTGTGCGAGCGGTACAGGGTGTAGAAGTTCATCGCCCCGGCGCGGGCGTGGTACTTCTCGTCGGCCCTGATGGCGGCGGTGTTGTCGGAGACCACCCGGCGGTAGTCGCCGCACAGCACCTCCAGGTGCGAGGGCATGTGGTTGAGGTGCCCGGCGTCGGGCACCAGTCCGCGCAGCCGGTCGGCGACGGTCAGGGCCGCCTCCGGGGTCGGGGACATCTCCATGAGGTGGACGTACATGTGGACCACCCCCGGGTGGTCGCGCCCGGCGGCGGTGGCGAGGGCGCGGTCGAGCACCGCCTTGGCCTCCCGGGTGCGGGCTCCCGCGGCCGGTTCCCCGGTCCTCAGATCCCACAGCTGCCACGGCGTGAGGTTCATCAGGGCGTCGGCGTACAGAGTGGCGATGTCGAGGTCGTCGGGCGCGAGCTCGTAGACCGTGCGCATGCTGTCGGCGTAGGGGGCGTTCCAGATCGAGCAGTCCTCCACCGCCTTGGCCTGCGGGTAGCGGGCGCGCAGCGCGGCGATCAGGGCCCGCTCGACGGGCGTGGCGTTCGCCGCCTTCTCGTGGGCCAGCTCCACGGCGGCGTGGGTGCGGTCGACGGTGCGCGAGAGGTCCTGGTCGTCGAAGAACTCCCAGGGTTTGTTGTAGTTCGGCCCCAGCGCGTAGGCGATGCCCCAGTGCGCCATGGCGCAGTCGGGGTCGGCCGCGGTGGCTGCCTCGAAGCAGGCGACGGCCTCCTCGTGATGGAAGGCGTACGTCCAGACCAGCCCACGGTTGAACCAGAGCTGGGCCCGGTCGGAGGACGTGGTGACGGAGCGGGTGTGCGTGCCGAGGTCGTAGTACTCCATGGGTCTGCTCTCCTGCCTGTACCGAGCCCGCCGAGCCCGTTCCCGAGTCTTCCGGACAGCCTCGGGCCTCGCACGGACAACGGGTCGGTCCGTCGCACGGTTTCGGCTCCGTTCCCCGCTCCGGGAAACGCCGTTGGCCGAAAGTCCTCGCTCATCCGATCGCCGGTCCAGGGGCTGGTCCGAGGCCGGCTCCCGGCCCGTGGGCTCCGGGTTCCGCCGTGCTGCGGCCTCGCCCGGCCCGGTGGTCGAGTGCGACGGATTCTGCCGCCCAGGTGCGAGCGGGGGGCGTCGTGGCGCATTCTTGCTGTGTCGCGCGCGTGACGGCGTACGGACGAGGTAGGGCCGATGACTGGGAGCGCCGAGGGCGCAGAGCGGACGCCCGGCGGGCTTGCGGCGCTGCTGATCGATGCCTCGGCGGAGGCGATCAGCGCGGCCGGCGGGCACGCGGGAGGGGTCTACCTGCGCTCGGGCACGCCCGGACTGCTCCGGCTGGCGGTGCTGGAGGGGCTGCCGGGGCCGCTGTTCCGGCCGTGGTGGCGGTTGCATGTGGACCGGCCGTTCCCCGTCGCGGACGCCTACCGGCTGGGCGTCGACGTGGTGCTGCCGAACGCGACGGAGACGATGCGCCGCTATCCCCAGTTCGCCGCCGGTCTGCCGTTCCAGTTCGGCTCGCTGTACGTCCCCGTCACCGGCGGATCATCGGTCTTCGGCGTCCTCACGGTGCTGCGGCCCTCGGCGGGCGACGCCACGGAGCTGCTGCCCGTGCGCGAGCGCATGTCCCAGCTCGCGAAGGAGCTGGGGTCGGCGCTGCGGACCCTGGAGGACGGGGACGCCGACGCGGTGAACTGGGACGGGGGGCCGCTGTGCGTCAGGCCTCCGGCCAGGCGTCGTCCCTCGGGCTATCTTGGCCGGTTCGCCTGGGATCCGGAGACGAACGTCGTGACCGCGGAGGAGCGGCTGAACGTCGTCCTCGGCGCCGCTCCCGGGGAGGCGCACGCCACCGTGGAGGAGTTCGCGGAGGCCGTCGCCCCGGGCGACACGGACCGGATCCTGGCCGCGCTGCGGGAGGCGGCGGGCGGCCGGCCACCGGCCCTGCCGCTGTACGTGCGCGCGGCCAACGACGCGCTGCGGCTGGTCGAGGTCTGGGGGCCGTACGAGGACGCCGCACCCTTCGCGCCGTCGCCCGTACGCGGTGTCGTCCTGGACCCGGGGGCGAGCGCGGTGGCGGACGTGGCGGCCGATCAGCTGCCGGACGGAGTGTTCTGCCTGGACCGGCTGGGCTCGGTCGTCTACGCCAATCCGCACGCGGCGAAGCTGCTGCGCCGGCCGCGCGGCGAACTGCTGGGCCGGACCCTGTGGGAGAGCGTGCCGTGGCTGAACCAGCCCGCCGTCGAGGACCATCTGCGGGTCGCTCTGCTGTCTCCGGATCCGGTGCACTTCCACGTCCGCAGACCGCCCGACCCCGAGCGGGAGACCGCCGCCCGCACCTTCAGCGAGGAACTGCTCGCGCTGTCGGTGTACCCCGGCCCGGACCTGCTGACCTGCACGATCCGCCCGGGGCACGGCGGGACGGACACTCCCTCCGACCTCCTGGACGCGCACGGCGCCCAGGAGCCCGCCGGGGCGTCCTCGCTCGCTCCCCTGTACCGCCCGATCGTCCTCGCCATCGCACTGACGGAGGCCGTCACGCCCCGGCAGGTGTCCGCCGTGGTGATGCGGGAGCTGCTGCCCGCGTTCGGCGGCCGTCGGCTCGCCATCTATCTGCTCCAGGAGCGGCATCTGTACCTGGCCTGGGAGACGGGCTTCCCCAAGGGGTTCCTCGCCCCGTTCGACGGTGTGGGGCTCGACGAGGGGCTGCCGGGTGTCGAGACGCTGACGACCGGGCGCCCGCTGTTCTTCGACTCGATGCAGCAGCTCTCCGACGCCTACCCGGGCATCGCGCTGGACGCGACGGAGGGCGCCCGCGCCTTTCTGCCGCTGATCGCCTCCGGCCGCCCCGTCGGCTCCTGCATCCTCGGCTTCGACCGGCCGCGCAGCTTCAGCAGCGAGGAGCGTGCGGTGCTCACGGCCATGGCCGGGCTGATCGCACACGCCCTGGAGAAGGCGCAGCGCTACGAGAGCGAGGCCGCGCTGGCCCGCGGGCTCCAGCAGGCACTGCTGCCGCGGCGGCTGTCGGAGCACCCGCTGCTGGAGACCGCCGGACGCTATCTGCCGGGTACGCAGGGCATGGAGGTGGGCGGCGACTGGTACGACGTCGTACCCGCCGGGGACGCGTTGGCGCTGGTCATCGGCGATGTGCAGGGGCACGGCGTACAGGCGGCGGCCACCATGGGCCAGCTGCGCAGCGCCGTGCGCGCCTTCGCCCTCGGCGACCGGCCGCCCGACGAGGTCATGAGCGGCACCAACCACCTGCTCATCGACCTCGACGCCGGTCTGTTCGCGAGCTGCTGCTACATCCGCCTCGACCCGGCGACCGGTGTCGCGCAGGCCGCCGTCGCCGGGCACCCGCGCCCGCTGCTGCGCCGCCCCGACGGCCGTACCCATCTCGTGGACCTGCCGGGCGGGGTCGTGCTCGGCGTCGACCCGCAGGCCACGTACCCGGTCGCCGAGCTGCGGATGGAGCCCGGTGCCGTGCTGGCGCTGTACACGGACGGGCTGGTAGAGCGGCCCGGTGTCGACATCGACGACGGCATCAGCGCGCTGCGGGTCGCGCTGGCCAGGGCCGGCGGCCCCGGTGCCCGCCCGGGAGGGCGCTCACTGGCGAGTCTGGCCGACCGGCTCACCGCCACGGCCCGGCACATGACGGACCGCCCCGACGACATCGCGCTGCTGCTCGCCACCCGGCGCGCCACACCGCTGCGCCGGAAGTGAGGCACGAGCTTCCGGATCCCGGTGCCGGCGGCGTCGTATCTGCTGTGCCGGGGGCGGGAGTTGCCCGGTTTCGGTGGATGACTGCGGTGATCGTCGGGTGGGAGAGCAAACAGCCACCGTCACGGTCCGTGACGTGTCTCGCCTCTGGGGGCGCGGCAGTGTAGACATGGGCACATGGTCCGACTATCGGGTCGATCCGGGGCCCGGTCGGCGCGTCGTCCCAGCGGTCCGCGCACCTGGCGTGCGCCGGACCGCGGCACAGTGGTGCCCGAACGGGGAATGCCGTTCGATCCCGGCGCCCAGGGGCCGCGCAAGGGGCGGCTCGGCCGGCTGCGGTCCGCCGTCGGCGGGCGCAGCGTCGCCGGGCAGGTGTTCCTGCTCCAGGTCGTGATCGTGCTGCTGCTGGTCGTCGCCGCGGTCGTGGCCCTGGTGCTCCAGGTGCGGTACGACAGCACGCAGGAGGCCCGCAACCGCTCCGTCGCGGTGGCCGAGGCGTTCGCGAACGCGCCGGGCACCCGGGAGGCGCTGAACAGCCCCGATCCCACGGCCGTGCTCCAGCCGAAGGCCGAGGCGGCGCGCGAAGCCACCGGGGTGGACTTCATCGTCGTCATGAACACCGACGGCATCCGCTACACGCACCCCAAGCCCGACCGGATCGGCAAGCACTTCGTCGGGAACCTGGAGCCCGCGCTCGAGGGCAAGGTGGTGACCGAGCAGATCACGGGCACCATCGGGCCTCTCGTGCAGGCCGTGGTCCCGATCAAGGATCCGGACGGGAAGGTCGTCGGCCTGGTGTCGGCGGGGATCACGACGGACACCGTGGGCGGCACGGCGGACCGGCAGCTGCCGCTCGTCCTGACCGCCGCCGCGGCCGCGCTCGCCCTGTCCACGGCCGGCACGGCCCTGGTCAGCCGACGGCTGCTGCGGCAGACGCACGGTCTCGGGCCCGACGAGATGACCCGGATGTACGAGCACCACGACGCCGTTCTGCACGCCGTGCGCGAGGGCGTGATCATCGTCGGCGACGAGGGCCGGCTGCTCCTCGCCAACGACGAGGCGCACCGGCTGCTCGACCTGCCCGAGGACGCCGAGGGCCGCAAGGTGCTCAACCTCGGCCTCGCCCCCGACACGGCCGAGCTGCTGGACTCCGGCCGGATGGCCACGGACGAGGTGCACCTGGTCAAGGACCGGCTCCTCGCGGTCAACCAGCGCCCCACCCACCTCAGGGGCCGCCCCTCCGGCAGCGTCGCCACACTGCGTGACTCGACGGAGCTGCGCGCCCTGTCCGGCCGCGCCGAGGAGGCCCGTGAGCGGCTGAACATGCTGTACGACGCCGGAGTGGGCATCGGCACCAGCCTGGACGTCACCCGGACCGCCGAGGAACTTGCGGAGCTGGCGGTGCCCAGGTTCGCGGACTTCGTCACCGTCGACCTGTTCGACGCCGTGCTGGGCGGCGGGCAGCCGGAGGCGGTGACCCGGCTGCGGCGCACGGCGTCCAGCGGGATACGCAAGGACGCGCCGCTGTACCCGGTGGGCGAGCAGATCCGGTTCGTCGACTCCTCGCCGCAGGCCCGGGCCCTCAGGGGCGGGCAGGCCGTCATCGAGCCGCGCCTTGAGCAGGCGCCGGGCTGGCGTGCCCAGGACCTGGAGCGCTCGGCGCAGGTGGTGGACTTCGGCATCCACTCGCTGATCGCGGTGCCGCTCAGGGCGGGATCGCTGCTGCTGGGCGTGGTGAGCTTCTGGCGGTCCCAGAAGGGCGAGCCGTTCGACACCGACGAGGTGGCGCTCGCCGAGGAGCTGGTCGCGCGGGCGGCGGTGTCCATCGACAACGCCCGCCGGTACACCCGCGAGCACAGCATGGCGGTCACGCTCCAGCGCAGCCTGCTGCCGCGCAGCCTGCCCGAGCAGAACGCCCTGGACATCGCCTACCGGTATCTGCCGGCGCAGGCGGGCGTGGGCGGCGACTGGTTCGACGTGCTGCCGCTGTCCGGTGCCCGGGTCGCGCTGGTCGTCGGAGACGTGGTCGGCCACGGGCTGCACGCGGCGGCCACCATGGGACGGCTGCGCACGGCCGTGCACAACTTCTCCGCCCTGGACCTGCCGCCCGACGAGCTCCTGTCACTGCTGGACGAGTTGGTCGCCCGGATCGACCAGGACGAGGCCCAGGAGGACGACACCGCCACGGTGACCGGCGCGACCTGTCTGTACGCGGTCTACGACCCGGTCTCCCAGCGGTGCACAATCGCGCGCGCCGGCCATCCGCCGCCGGCCCTGGTCCGGCCGGACGGGACCGTGGAGTTCCCGGACGTACCCGCCGGTCCCCCGCTGGGCCTGGGCGGGCTGCCGTTCGAGATGGCCGAGTTGGAGCTCGCGGAGGACAGCCGGCTCGTGTTGTACACGGACGGGCTGGTGGAGGACCGGGACCACGACATCGACGAGGGCCTGGAGCAGCTGCGCGCGGCGCTGACCGGGACCGGCCGTACGCCGGAGGAGACCTGCCAGGCCGTCCTGGAGGCCCGCCTCGCGGGCCGCCAGAGCGACGACATCGCGCTGATCGTGGCGCGCACGCGGGCACTCGGGCCCGACCTGGTCGCCGAGTGGGACGTGCCGTCCGACCCGGCGGCCGTGGCCCAGGTCCGCTCCGCCGTGACGGAGACGCTGGAGCGCTGGGGCCTGGAGGAGCTGTCGTTCACAACGGAGCTGATGCTGAGCGAGCTGGTCACCAACGCCATCCGGTACGGCGGTGACCCGATCCGGGTGCGCATGCTGCGCGACCGGAGCCTGATCTGCGAGGTCTTCGACGCCAGCAGCACCTCGCCGCATCTGCGCTACGCCGCCATGACGGACGAGGGCGGGCGCGGCCTGTTCCTGGTCGCCCAGCTGGCCGAGCGCTGGGGCACGCGGTACCTGCCCGGCGGCAAGGTGATCTGGGCGGAGCAGCCGCTGCCGCAGCCCGGGGCGCAGCTCCTTCCGTGACCGGCGGAGCAGCCGCTGCCGCAGCCCCTTCCGTGCCCGGCTGAGCCGCCGCGGCGGCTTGTAGATAGGTACGAACCTTCGACGCGACCGGTGCCCTGTGCGCACGACCTCTGATAGGAAACCTTCCTATCAGTATCGGGAACGGCCAACTCCCCACCCCCCACCTCTCATTGGAGCCGCCGTGAAGCACCCCACGCACACGTCGCGCCGCACGCTTCTCACCCTGATCGGCGCGTCACTGGCCTCGGCCCCACTCCTCACCTCCCCCCATGCCGCCGCGCACGGCGCCGCGGCGGGACTCGACGACCCGGCGAAGAAGGAGATCGCCATGAAGCTGGTGTCGAGCGCGGAAAACTCCTCACTCGACTGGAAGGCGCAGTACAAGTACATCGAGGACATCGGCGACGGTCGCGGCTACACCGCCGGCATCATCGGCTTCTGCTCCGGCACGGGCGACATGCTCGACCTCGTGGAGCTCTACTCCGACCGCCGCCCCGGCAACGTCCTCGCCCCGTATCTGCCGGCACTGCGCCGGGTCAACGGCACCGACTCGCACGACGGCCTCGACCCGGACTACCCCCGCGACTGGGGCCGGGCCGCACAGGACCAGGCGTTCAAGCAGTCACAGAACGACGAGCGCGACCGGGTGTACTTCAACCCGGCCGTGCGGCAGGGCAAGGCCGACGGACTGCGTGTGCTCGGCCAGTTCGCCTACTACGACGCCATCGTCATGCACGGCGACGGCACGGACCCGACCAGCTTCCGCAACATACGCGAGCGCGCCCTGAACCAGGCCAGGCCGCCGGCGCAGGGCGGTGACGAGGTCACGTACCTCGACGCCTTCCTGGACGCGCGGGTGTGGGCCATGAAGCAGGAGGAGGCCCACAGCGACACCAGCCGGGTCGACACGGCCCAGCGGGTGTTCCTGCGCGACGGCAACCTCGACCTCGACACACCGCTCGACTGGAAGGTGTACGGGGACAGCTTCCACATCGACTGACGGAAAGCCCTGGGTTGCCGCACCACAGGCCGGTGCGGCAACCGAGGACCCGCGGACATCCCATAGAATTGATTTATGAGCTCATAGGTCGGACCCGTGTACCGACTTAGGCTTGCCTTAGTTTAGGCTTCCCGTTCGAGTCGATCTATCGCCTCTCGAAGGGAACCTGATCATGCCCCGCCCCCTGCGGGTAGCCATCGTCGGAGCCGGCCCCGCCGGGATCTACGCCGCCGACGCGTTGCTCAAGTCCGAGGTGGCCGCCGAGCCCGGCGTTTCCATCGACCTGTTCGAGCGCATGCCCGCGCCGTTCGGACTGATCCGTTACGGCGTCGCCCCCGACCACCCCCGCATCAAGGGCATCATCACGGCCCTCCACCAGGTCCTCGACAAGCCGCAGATCCGGCTCTTCGGAAACGTCGACTACCCGGGCGACCTCAGCCTGGACGACCTGCGCGCGTTCTACGACGCCGTGATCTTCTCGACCGGCGCGACGGCCGACCGTGCGCTGCCGATCCCGGGCATCGACCTCGACGGCTCGTACGGCGCGGCGGACTTCGTCTCCTGGTACGACGGCCACCCGGACGTGCCGCGCACCTGGCCGCTGGAGGCGGAGAAGGTCGCCGTGCTCGGCGTCGGCAACGTCGCCCTGGACGTGGCCCGCATCCTGGCCAAGACGGCGGACGAGCTGCTGCCGACGGAGATCCCGCCGAACGTCTACGAGGGTCTGAAGGCCAACAAGGCCCTGGAGATCCACGTGTTCGGCCGCCGTGGCCCGGCGCAGGCGAAGTTCTCCCCGATGGAGCTGCGGGAGCTGGACCACTCCCCCAACATCGAGGTCATCGTCGACCCCGAGGACATCGACTACGACGCGGGCTCGATCGAGACGCGGCGCGGAAACAAGCAGGCCGACATGGTCGCCAAGACCCTGGAGAACTGGGCGATCCGCGACGTCGGCGACCGCCCGCACAAACTGTTCCTGCACTTCTTCGAGTCGCCCTCCGAGGTCCTCGGCGAGGACGGCAAGGTCGTCGGCCTGCGCACCGAGCGCACCGCCCTGGACGGCACCGGCAACGTCAAGGGCACCGGCGAGTTCAAGGACTGGGACGTCACCGCGATCTACCGCGCCGTCGGCTACCTCTCCGACAAGCTCCCCAAGCTGCCCTGGGACCTCGAGTCGGGCACGGTCCCGGACGAGGGCGGCCGGGTCATACAGGAGTCCGGCGAGCACCTTCAGTCGACATACGTCACCGGCTGGATCCGGCGCGGTCCGGTGGGTCTGATCGGCCACACCAAGGGCGACGCCAACGAGACGGTGGCGAACCTGCTGGACGACTTCACGAACGGCCGTCTCCAGACGCCGTCCGCGCCCGAGCCGGAGGCCGTGGACGCCTTCCTGGCCGAGCGGAACGTCCGGTTCACCACGTGGGAGGGCTGGTACAGGCTCGACGCCGCCGAGAAGGCGCTGGGCGAGCCGCAGGGCCGTGAGCGCGTGAAGCTCGTCGAGCGCGAGGACATGCTCCGCGAGAGCGGCGCGTAACCCGCCGGCGTGCACGCGGCGGGAGGGCCCGGGGGCACGCACCCCGGGCCCTCCCGGCTTTTTCGGTGCCCCCGAAGATCGTCGCCTGTTAGCGTCCCCCGGTGTTCTCACTTCTGGAGCCCCCTTTCCTGACCCGACTGCGTGACGCGCGGCGGGTGCTCGTCGCCGGCGCCGGCGGCGGTTTCGACGTGTACGCCGGGCTCCCTCTGGCCCTCGCCCTGCGCGCGGCCGGCAAGGAGGTCCACCTCGCCAACCTGTCCTTCGCGGACCTGTACGGGCTGGACCTCGACGTGTGGGTGGACCACGACGTCGCCGCGATACGCCCGGACACCGCCGCGCGCGGCGACTACTTCCCCGAGCGGACGCTGGCGCGCTGGCTCGCCGGGCAGGACCTGCCCGACACGGTGTACGCGTTCCCGCGCACGGGCGTGCGGCCCCTCAGGGACGCCTACCGCACGCTGCTGGCGCATCTGGGCGGCGTGGACGCCGTCGTACTGGTGGACGGCGGCACCGACATCCTCATGCGCGGCGACGAGAACGGGCTGGGCACACCGGAGGAGGACATGGCGAGCCTGGCCGCGGTGGCCGGGCTCGACGAGGTCGCCGTACGGCTGGTGGCGTGCCTCGGTTTCGGGGTGGACGCCTATCACGGGGTCAACCACTCGCTGGTGCTGGAGAATCTCGCCGCGCTGGACCGCGAAGGCGGCTACCTCGGCGCGTTCTCGCTGCCGCGCGACAGCGACGAGGGGCGCCTCTATCTCGACGCGGTGGCGCACGCCCAGCGGTGCACGCCGGAGCACCCGAGCATCGTCCAGGGATCCGTCGCCGCCGCGGTGCGCGGCGACTTCGGCGACGTCCGGTTCACCGAGCGGACCAAGGACGGCGAACTGTTCGTCAATCCGCTCATGGCCATGTACTTCTGCGTCGACGCGCCCGCCCTGGCCCGGCACAACCTGTATCTCGACCGGCTCGAGGACACGGCCCTCATGCGTCAGATCAGTTCGGTCATCTCGGACTTCCGTGATGAGCTCCCCCGTCAGCGGCCACCACGGGCTTACCCGCACTGACGTACCCGCGTCTCGCATTTCGGTGAAGTCGGCACCGCGCCCGTACTGCCCGGATACACTCCTGATCTTCACAGAAGCTCCACACAGGGGGGATGTTTCTCCATGCGCATACGCATGATCGCCACGACCGCGCTCGTGACCGGCACCCTCGCCGCGCTCGCCGCCGCACCCGCCCAGGCCACCGAGTACTCGTCCGCGCTGAAGATCCGGGGCATCCAGTACGACGCGCCCGGCCGTGACTCCAACAACTGCCGGACCGGCAACACCGACGACGAGTACCTGACGATCAAGAACTACTCGTCCGGTACGACGGTCAACCTCAAGGGCTACGTCGTGAAGGACAAGGCCGGCAACCGGTTCACCTTCACCGCCACCCACTACCTGCAGCCCGGTGACTATGTGAAGCTCCGGGGCGGCAACGGCACCGACTCCGACACGAAGAACGTCGTCTACCGCGACAACTGCAACTTCATGTGGAACAACGACAAGGACACGATCTACCTCTACAAGCCCTCGGGCGCCGGGGCGGACTCGCACGCCTACACCAAGACCCAGAACGACCGGGACGGCAACGGCTACATCACATACCACAACTGAGCGGACGTGGACGGATGAGCAGGACCCGCCCCAATGCGGATGGTGGGCGGGTCCTGCTCAACGAGTCATTGTGGTGACGGGACGCGGCGCGGGCCACGAGTGAGCGCCCCCCGACCGGTGCGGATCACACACACCCCGTGTGCGGACCCCGCTCAGTGGGCAGCCATCTGCGACGACGATACTTGTACGAGCACGTGCTCCCCGCCCATAGATGGACCCATGCCCAGCTCCTCCAGCACCCGCCCCTCGACTCCTCCCACCGTGTGGTCGGCCCGCGGCCACCACCCGGGTCCCGCGGCTCAGGACGCGGTCCGCACCGCCCTGCGGCAGCTCAAGGACAGCCGGACGATCGACGACTTCCTGGAAGTTCCCGAGGCCGAGGCCGCCCAGGACTGGATCTTCGAGGCCCGATGGCGGGTCGCCGGATCGGTGACCGTACGAGCCCGGCTGACCGTCCGGCGCGACTCCGGCAGCGGACAGGAGTGGGTGCTGGTCGCGGAGGCCGAGGCTCCCTGGGATCCCCGCTGGCCGTCGCCGGCCGCGATGTTCTGGCCGCAGGAACCGGACTCGCCGTGGGACCACGACACGGCCACGGGCCTGCGGCTGCGGGACATCAACCCCCTCCCCTCCGACGACAAGGCCGTACGGCGGATACTGCGGGACGCCGCGCGGGACGGCTGGAGCATCCATGTCGTCGTCCACGAGGCCATGACCACCGACCAACGCGGGCAGGTGCCGCTGGCCGGGATGGTGCCGCCGAGCCTGCGGCACCGGGTGGTGGAGCATCGCGCCGCGCCCAGCCAGCTGCGCGTCGTGAACTGGGCCCTGCGGGACCTCGATGTGCAGGTGCCGCGCGGTGGCGCCGTGGTGCTGCCCGGCGCCCCTGCCCCGGCCGACTACGACGCCGAGGGATTCGCCGTACGCAGCGTCTTCCTGGACGGCACTGAGCCGGCCGAGCTCATCCACGCCGTGACTCGCTTCGCCGCGCTCCGGCGACCGCTGCCGGAGGGCGGCGAGGACGCCCTCACCGCCCTCCGGGAGGACTGGAGGCTGCTGACCGTGGAGGAGGAGCTCACGCGCGAGCGCAAGCTCGTGGCGATGTACGCGGAGGCCCTGGAGGCGATGACGAAGTCCCGCGACCTGTACCGCGAGGCCGCCGAACAGGCGCACGCGGCGCTGGCCGCGTTCCGGGAGTCCGCGGACGCCGCGCCCGAGCGGCAGCCGCAGCCGACAGCCACCACGGGGCCGTCCCCCCTCCAGCAACTCACTCGCTCCTTCGAACGCCTCAAGAGCTCGACCCGGACCCGCGTCGAGGCTCGGCGGGAGCCGTCGGACCGGTAGCGGCGGCGTACTGCCGATGCGGTCGTTTCGTGGCTGCCCGCTACTGCGTCGGGCGGGTGGTATTCGGTGCGCGGCTGGTGCGCAGGAGGCAGGTGACCGCCCCGTTTGTGCGTCTTCCGTCCTGACGGGTGATGCGATGCGGCCAGGTGACCGTCGTCATGCAATGTGCGCGACCGGAGCGGGCATCCGAAGAGCAGTGCGTGTGACGCGCGGCACCGGCAGGAGGAGGGTCAGTGGAGTCGACCACCGCGGTGATCATCGCCGTCGTGACCCTCGCGGCCGTCGTGCTCGCCGTGGCCGTCGGGGTACTGGTACGCCTCGTGCGGACGCGGCGGCTGCTGCGCCGCTCCGGGCTGCCGACCGGGCCGCGATGGGTGTTCTGGGGTGCCGTCCTGTACTTCGTTCTGCCGGCCGATCTGGTGCCCGATCCGGTGTATCTGGACGACATCGGCGTGCTCTTGCTGGCACTGCGTACCCTGCGCCGCTCTCCCGAAGCGGGGCCGCCGGACGCCGTTGGTTACAGAAAGTAAGGAAACCAATCACCCGTTCGATTCGTTTAAGTAAGTGGAAACCAAAGGGCGTCGGCGACCGAGGGCCGCCGCCGGGTGGCCAGGCTCGATCGGAGCAGCACCTGTAAGGGAGAGACGATGCAACCGTTCGCGCTCAACTATGCACGGCCGGCAGCGGAGTTGGAGGTCACCACTCCGTACGTCTACGACTCCGGTATGCAGTTGAACGTGTTCCGTGACGGCCGCATAGCCGCCTGTGACCACGCCTTGATGCGGGAGTTGGGCACCACGACGTCCACGGCGGGCTCCAAGACTCACTTCGACGACTGAACACAGGCCGGCGACGATGACAGTCTTGATTCTGACGAACGAAGAAGATGTGACGGCGGACATGGTGGTGGTGCATCTGAACGCGTCCGGCGTTCCGGTGTTCCGGCTCGACCCCGCCGACCTGACCGGCGGGGTGTCCCTGTCGGGCGAGTTCGTGCACGGCAGGTTCCGCGGCCATCTGTCGGCCGCGGGACGTCTGGTGAGCATCGCCGGGTTGCGCTCGGTCTGGTTGCGCAGGCCGGGAGCGGCGGCGCAGCGCGCGGCCAGCCCGTCGACCTGGTTGACGGAGGAGGCCGGGCAGGCGCTGTACGGCATGCTGCGCGGCAGCGAGGCCCGCTGGATGAACCATCCCGACGCGGCCCGCCGGGCCCGTCACAAGCCCTGGCAGCTGCGCCTGGCCCAGCAGTGCGGACTGCCCGTCCCGGCGACTTTGATCACGACGTTCCCGCAGGCCGCCCGTGAGTTCGCCGAGCGCTACCCGGATCTGGTGGTGAAGCCGGTGTCGGGCGCGCATCCCCAGGATCCGCCGCGTGCGGTGCCGACCAGCAGAGTCGCCCCGGACACGGACTTCTCCGCCGTCGCCTTCGGACCGACCCTGCTGCAACGGCGCGTCGCCAAGCGGGCCGACATCCGGCTCACCGTGGTCGGCGACCGGTTGCTGGCCGCCCGCAAGGCGACCGGTACGGAGGCCGAGGTGGACGTCCGCTTCGCGACGTCGGACGCGCCGTGGGAGGCCGTCGAGGTCGCGCCGCGCGTCGCCGAGACGGTTCTCGCCTATATGCGGGGCGCCGAACTGTCCTACGGCGCCTTCGACTTCGTCGAGGACGCCGACGGCGTGTGGTGGTTCCTGGAGTGCAACCAGTCGGGCCAGTTCGGTTTCGTCGAGGTGGACACCGGCCAGCCGATCTCGCGCACCATCGCCGAGTGGCTCGCCCGGCCCGTCGCCGGACCGGAGCCGCACGTCAACGGCGCGAGGGCGAAGGTTGTCTGACCGGGCTCAGCCGGCGTGCGGACCGGGCGGCAGGGCGCTGCGCTGCCAGGCCGGGGCGGGGGATGCCGGACGTGCCGGAGCCGGCGCGTGGCCGAGGGGCGGCCCCGGCTGCATCACGAACTCCAGGTCCCGGCTGACGCGTTCGGCCTCCCTGCGCACCTGGGTGGGGATGTCGCCGCGTTCCGCGATCAGCCGGTCGTAAATGGGGGAATCCTGAAACACCCGTCAACGCGCCTTTCATGTCGTGGCCCTTGTGTGCATATGGGCACGGCTGTCGAGTCTAGGCGCCGACGCACACTGAAGTGCGAATTCTGCCAGAGCGCTTCACGGGCGACGAACGGGTGCTATGGCGGCCCTCGACGCACGGTCGCGGGCCGCCGACCTGCCCGGTTCAGGCGCCGGTCGTCGAACCGGGCCTGACGATCATCAGGATGGTGACGGTCGCCCACAGGAGGTTGAAGACACCGGTGACCATGGCCAGTTGCACGGTCGCGGAGCGCTCCACGGGCTTGTCCTCGCCGAGTTGCTCCAGGACTTCCTCCTGGCGGGGAAGGACGAACGCGATCAGCAGGCCGGCGGCCGCCGCAGTCAGGGCGATGGACGTGATGAGCCATCCGCTGCCCAGGACACCCATCGCCAGGGCGGTGGCCAGGCCGAGGACGGGGACCGACAGACCGATGGCCGCGTAGACCCGGCAGATGCGGTGCAGGAGGCGGACGGTGCCCACCGCCACGGCGCCGTCCGTCGCCGGGACGCGGCGTGCGGCCGGCGGGAACATGCTGGCCGCGACGGTGACGGGGCCGACGGCGACGATGGCGGCAAGGACGTGAAGGATGAGCAGGATCTTGGTCATCGGGCGGTGTCTCGGTCTCCGGGTCGGCGTGGCATCAGAGCCGCGCTCCCGGCGTGCGCGGGGCGGCGGCCCCGCCCACGTTAGAGATCGTCCACCCCGTCGCACAGGGGCTGAAACGACAGGAACCAACGGATTCCCGCCACCTCCCCAATCCGGCTCTGTGTCCGGGATAACCGCCCGGACCTGGGCTTCTGGTCGTGGCGGGAATCTGCCTAAGGTGGCGTTCATGCACACCGTGGCGATCCTGGTTCTCGACAACGTGGTGCCGTTCGACATGGCGACGCCGTTCCAGATGTTCAGCTGGACACGGCTGCCCGACGGCCGCCGCCCCTACCGGGTCCGGCTGTGCGCCGAGTCGCCCGAGGTGCGCACCGAGGGCTTCGCCCTGCGCATCGACCGAGGGCTGGACGGGCTGGCGGACGCGGACACGATCATCGTGCCGGGCTGCGACGAGACGGGGCCGCCCTCTCCCGCCGTGGCCGCGGCCCTGCGTGCGGCCGCCGAAGCCGGCACGCGCATCGCGTCCGTGTGCGTGGGCGCCTTCGTCCTGGCCGAGGCCGGACTGCTGGACGGGCTGCGCGCCACGACCCACTGGATGGCGACCGGCGAACTGGCCCGGCGCTTCCCGGCCGTCGAGGTCGAACCGGACGTGCTGTACGTCGACAACGGACAGGTCCTCACCTCCGCCGGGGCCGCCGCGGGACTGGACATGTGCCTGCACATGATCCGACGGGACCTCGGTTCGGCGGTGGCCGCGCACACCGCCCGCATGTCCGTCGTACCGCTCGAACGTGAGGGCGGGCAGGCGCAGTTCATCGTGCACGAGCACCCGCCCGTGCCGCGCGGCTCGGCACTCGAACCGCTCCTGGAGTGGATCGAGGACAATCTCGCCGGGGAGATCACCCTCGGGGCGATGGCCGAGCGCTCGGGCATGAGCGAGCGCACCTTCAGCCGCCGGTTCCGCGAGCAGACCGGCACCACTCCGCTGCAGTGGCTGCTGCGGGCGCGGGTGCGGCGGGCGCAGTATCTGCTGGAGAACAGCGACCATCCGGTCGAGCGGATCGCACGCCAGGCCGGGTTCGGTTCACCGACGGCGTTCCGTGAGCGCTTCCGCAAGGTGGTGGGCACGACGCCGCACTCCTACCGGTCCGCGTTCCAGGGGAGGACCGCGGTCGGCGCCCCGTCGAATCCGGCGGACCGCACCCGGTCAGTCACGGTGGGATAATTCACCCGAATCCACGAGGGCTGTGAGCAGTTGGACAGGGCGACTCGATCCGCCCCAAGGACGGTGTACGCCCATGAACTGCTCCAGCCGCCTGCTGTGTCTCCTCTACGTCGCCACGAGCGGGGGGCTCGCCTGGACCGCGATCCTCGAAGTGCGGTACGGCCCGATCTGGGCCGCCTGTCTGTTCGCGGCCGCCAGTCTCGTGCCGGTCATCGCCGTCGTACGGGAGACGGTGATCGGTGAACAGCGGCGGATTCTGCTCGATCTGATCGCGCGGGCCTCGCGCGGCGGCGGGGATGCCGCCGACGCGATCGTCCGCGCGGAACTCGACTCGGCCTGCTGCGAGCGCTGGTGGACCAGCCTCGGCACCGAGCACGAGATGACCTGCCGGCACTGGATGCCGCGCAGCAGCAGCGCGGCATGAGCGTCCGCGATGCCGTCCCGTACGGCGTGCCGTGCGGCGTGCCGTGCGGCGTGCCGGCATCGGCGCTCGACGGGACGACATCGCGGGCTTGGCTCAGCTCCGCAGCGCCCGGTCGACCTCCGCACGCAGCAGGTCGACGAAGCCGCGCAGTTCGTCCCCGGCCGGAACGAGCCCGAAGGTGAGGTCGGTCCGGGCCACGGCGGGCGCCAGATCCTCGATGGCCGTGGTCAGTCCGGGCAGTTCAAGGCTCCAGGTGGGCACAGATGACTTCCGGTCCGGTTCGGCCATATCGGCGCGCTCCTCGGCCCCGCGCCGACCGTCGCACCCGGCACTGCCTGTGGGGGCTACGTCACTCATCACCTCGGGTGCTGTCCGACGACACGGCACGTCACGGCGAAGGCGCCGACCCGGCGCTCCACTTCCGACGCGGTGCCGGCCGGTGCCGAGGCCCGCAGTGTGACGGTGACGGTCACCGGCCCGGAGTCGGCATCGGCGCTCACCTCCGCCACCTGCTCGATGTCGCCGAGGACTTCGCCGAGTACGCGGCGCGCGGCGTCGGCGCGCAGGGCGAGTTTGTGGGGCTTGCCGACCGCGGTGACGGGGAGGGCGCCGGGGACGCGGACGGCCTTGGGGGCGGCGGCCGGCTCAGGGACGTGCGCGGCGGCCCAGGCACGCAGTTCGTCCTCGCCGACCATGCCGTCGCGGAGCGTCACGTACGCGACCGGCGCCTCGCCCGCCCGTTCGTCCGGCTGCCCGACGGCCTGGGCGCCGCTGACCGCGGGGTGCGAGAGCAGGGCGTCCTCGATGCCGCGGGGGTCGATGTTGTGGCCGCCGCGGATGATGAGGTCCTTCGCCCGGCCGGTGAGGTGGAGGAAGCCGTCCGTGTCGAGGTAGCCGAGGTCACCGGTGTCGAGCCAGCCGTCGGTCACCTTGCCCTGAGCGCTGATCAGATGGCCGTCCACGGCACGGCCCAGGACGTAGCCGGGGAAGACCGTCGGGTCGCTGATGAGGATGGTGCCGACCTCGCCGGCCGGCCGCTCGGCACCGGTGTCCGGGTCGGCGATCCTGATGTGCTGGTACAGCAGCCGCCGGCCGACCGAGCCGGGCCGGCGCACGTCGAGGAAGCCGCGGACGCTGGCACAGGTCGCCTCGGTCAGGCCGTACCCCCTCCAGGAGCGGAATCCCGGTCGCCGACTCGAAGTTGATACGCACCCCGTCCGTCAGGGCGGAGGCGCCGACCATCGCGCACCGCATCGAGGCGATGTCCGTGCCGTCGACGGGGCACGTGGCCAGGACGGCGTACACCGTGGGCACGGCGCTCATGGTGGCGATCCGGTAGTGCTCGACGATGCGCCAGACCTCGGCGTACAGGGTGATGTCGCGGTAGCCCAACGGCCCCGCCCACACCACGCGTTGACCTCGGAACAGCGGTGCGAGCAGAGTGACGACGAGCGCGTGGACGTGGAACAGCGGCAGCGCGGCGAACACGACCGAGTCGTCGTCCAGTACGGAGGGCGAGCGGGGTGGCCTCGATGGCGGCCAGGTCGTCGGGGTGGTCGTAGCGCGGCCACGCCATGGGGGTCTCGGTGGTCACGCGTACCTCACCTTGTTCTGCTGGGTGCCCAGGTCGATGGCGCCGTCGGGGGTGCGGATGGACAGTTCCAGTACGTCGCCGTCATGGAGGTATTTCTCGTTCTTCGCCTGGGAGTTGAAGAACGCCTTCCACTTCATGGCGGGCGGCAGCAGAGCGCCGATGATCTCCACCGGCTTGGGCGGCGCCTTCAGGGCCGTGCCGCCGGGTGTGCCGGTGAGGATCAGGTCGCCCGGTGCGAGGGCCTGGAAGCGGGAGAGCTCCTGGAGGGCCTGGAGGGGGCTGTAGATCATGTCGGTGAGGTCGCTGTTCTGGCGTGTCTCGCCGTTGACCTTGAGGACGAGGGCGAGCTCGGAGAGGCGGTCCAGTTCCTCGGCGTCCAGCAGGACCAGTGCGGGCCCGACCGGGGTGAAGGTCGGATAGGACTTGGCCTCGTAGAACTGGGTCTTGGGCAGCTGTACGTCGCGTGCGGAGACGTCGTTGGTGACGACCAGGCCGGCGATGTGGTCCCTCCAGGTCGTGGCGGTCACCGTGGCGCCGACGTCGAGGGGGCGTCCGACGACCAGGCCGAGTTCGATCTCGTAGTCGAGGAAGCGGACATGCGTCGGCTTCACGATCTCGTCGAAGGGGCCGCACAGGGAGCCGGAGGTCTTGCGGAAGAACGTCAGCGGGACGGTCTCGGGGTTCATTCCCGAGTCACGCACATGGGAGACGTAGTTGGTCATCTGCGCGACCACCCGGCAGGGCGCGGTGACCGGGGAGACGAGCGGGAGTTCGGCGATGGGGCGGGACCGCGCCGTCGAGACTCCCGCGCGGGCCTCGGCGAGGGCCATGTGCACCGTGACGACGTCGTCGAGGAGTTCGGCGGTCGTCGTCGCGCGTGTCTCGACCGGCACGGCATGGGTCTCGTCGAGCGCGACCCACCACGCTCCCGCAGCGGTACGAAGGACGGAGATGGTCATGAGGATGCCACTTTCAACAGGCCGCGCAGGCGGTCCAGGTCGAACTCGTTGTCGTCGGATCTCAGGGCTGTGATGATCGAGCGCAGCTCGGCCAGCGACTCGCGTCCGGGGGCGACGCCCAGGAAGTCCTTGGTGGCCGGCGGACCCCACTGCGCCAGGCCGGAGGCGGTCATCGGCGTCCAGCCGGGCTCCAGCGTGGCGTCGAACATGTCGCCGTCGGTGAAGTGCTCGACCAGGAAGCCGTCGGGGTCGCGCCAGTAGTCGAAGATCTGGCTGCCCTGGATGTGCCGCCCGATCCCCCAGGACCGCCGGTAGCCCTCGCTCAGCAGGTGCTGACCGCCTGCGGCCAGCGAGTCGAGGTCGGTGACCTCGTACGCGGAGTGCACATACCGGTTGGAGGGGCCGAGGGTCAGGGCCAGTGTGTGGTGGTCGGCCGGGGTCCGGCCGCGGTCGCAGCGGATGAAGCTCATGGTGGGGCCCCGCCCACGCTGACCCTCGTAGTAGAGGAAGTCGCTGACGATCAGGCCGAGGTGCTCCAGGTACCAGTCCAGCGTGCGCGCGTAGGTGGTCGTCTGGAGGACGACATGACCGAGGCGCCGCACGCCCGCGGGTTCCCGCGGGGGCCGCTGGGTGGCGTTGACCCGGTCGAGTCCACCGCCGAAGTTGAACGTCTGCGTGCCCTGCGTGGCCCGCGCGGGCAGTTCGGCGGTGCCGGCGACGACGCGGACCGGCAGCCCGCTCGGGTCGACCAGCTCCACGGCCGAGCCGCCGAGCTGCTCCGGCAGCGACCGCACCCGGGTGCCGGTGGCCTCGGCCAGCCGCACCAGGTCCCGGGCGTCCGCGGCGCGGAAGGCGAGGCCGCGGAACTGCGACTTCCGCCCCTTCGTGATGATCACGCACGGAGCCCCGGCCTGTGTTCCCCGCAGGTGCAACGCGCGGCCGTCCTTGTACGACGTGACGAAGCCGAACGCGCGGGCGAAGACCTCGGCCCGGTCCAGGTCGGGCTTGCGGAACTCCAGCCACGCGATGTCGTGGACCTTGATCACCGGGTTCGTCGCCCGGCCTGGATGCTCCCCGGGGAGTGCACCCTGCTCGGAATGCAGGTCGTTGTGCGTGCCACCCACGGTCACCACCTCCTGAAGAAATATTCACTTCCGAATCCGACGTCAGTCAAGAGAACTGAAGAAATCTTCAGGAAAGGAGAGAGTGCAGCTAGAGTGCGGGGTGGAACGCAGTTCGGGCGGGATGATGGGTGGTGTGATGGCCGAGCGGACCGCACCCGGGCGAGTCGACCGGCGAAGGGCGCGCACACGCACGGCGCTGGTGGAGGCGGCCCAGCGCCTGCTGGCCGAAGGCCGGACCGACGTCCCCATCCTGGAGATCACCGAGCTGGCCGACATCGGGGTCGGCTCGTTCTACAACCACTTCGACAGCAAGGAAGAGCTCTTCCGTGTCGCGGTGGCGGAGGCGCTGGAGTGGTGGGGTGCGCTGATGGACCGCCTCACCGCGGACATCGACGACCCGGCGGTCGGGTTCACGCAGAGCTTCCGCATGACCGGCCGGCTGCACCGCCGCCACCCGGAGCTGAGCCGCATCCTGCTGAACCAGGGGCTCGAACTGGCGCGGTCCGAGCGGGGCCTGGCGCCCCGCGCCTTCCATGACATCCACGCCGCGGTCGACGCGGGACGCTTCGAGGTGGAGGACCTGGACCTCGCCCTGGCCATGACGGCCGCCGCCGCGCTGGCGCTGGGCTCACTGCTGCACGCCCAGCCCGACCGGGACGACGCGCAGTCCACGGACCTGCTCACCCGCAGCCTGCTGCGGCAGTTCGGCCTCCCGGCCGACGAGGCCACCCGGATCTGCTCGCTCGACCTGCCGGACCTCGACGTGGTCGACACCCTCGTCGGCTGAGCGAGGGAAGGACAGCACTCCTGCTGTACCGGGCCGCACTCTGTTGTAGGGGCCGCTCCAATTAGAGTGGACACTTCAGCATGCGTTCACCAGAGATCGTCGACCGCGGGCGGTCGACGGCCCTGTACGACCGGGTACGACCGGGGAGGCACCCCAATGACCAGTGCGCCGACGACGCGCAAGAAGCGCGCCAACGGGGTGGAGTCACGCCAGCGCATCCTCGACGCCACCGTGGAGATCGCCGGCGAGCGCGGCTACGACGGCACCTCGATCGCGGCCGTCAGCGCCAAGTGCGGGCTGCCCGCCAGCTCCATCTACTGGCATTTCAAGGACAAGGACGACCTGATCGCCGCGGTCATCGAGCGCAGCTTCGAAGCCTGGCTCTCGGCCGTCGAGCTGCCGGACGAGGAGTCGGGTACGCCTCTGGAGCGGGTCACCGCCATGGCGGGGAACGTGGCGAAGTCGCTCGTCGAAGCCCCCGACTTCCTGCGCCTCGGCCTGATGCTCGCCCTGGAACGCCGGCCCACCGAACCCCGGGGCCGCACGGTGTTCCTCCAGGTTCGCGACATCACCCACCGGAAGATCGCCGAGGTCGCCGCCACCCTGTTCCCGGACCTGGACCGGGCCGCCGTGGACACCCTCACCACCTACGCCATCGCCGGCGCGGACGGCCTGTTCGTGCACCGCGAGGTCAAGGGCGACGCCGTGGACCTCGTGTCGTTGTTCGAGTTGCACGCACAGGTCGTCCACGACGCGGCGGCGCGGTTGGCGGGGCGGCAGGGCGCGGGGCGGTGAGGGCTAGCCCGCCCTGAACGTGTCCGCGTGTTCCGTCGCCCACTGGCCGAAGGTACGGGCCGGCCGCCCGGTGACCTTCTCGACCGTGTCGACGACCGTACGGCCGACCTCCGGTGTGTTGCCGTACGCCTCCAGCAGGAAGCCGATCACTTCCTGCGAGTGACCCGCCTCCCGCCACTGCGCGACGGCCTGCTCCTCGGTGAGCTCCACCAGCGCGATCTCCCGGCCGCGCGCGGCGGCGAGGGTCGCCACCTTGTCGCCGACGGTCAGGACTTCGGGCCCGGTGATCACATACTCCTGGCCGCCGTGCCCCTCCTCGGTGAGGGCGACCGCGGCCACGGCGCCGATGTCGGCCTCGTGGACCATGGCGCTCAGCCGGGAGACGAACGGCTCGCGCACCTCACCGGCGGCCACGATGCCGTCCGCCCACTCCAGGGCATTGCCCATGAACTCGACCGGCATGAGCACCGTCCAGTCCACACCGTCGTCCGCCCGCACCGCCTGCTCCAGCGGCGTCGCCTCACCGCCGTGCAGCACGGTGACCCGGCGTACGCCCGCCGCCCGGGCCAGCTCCAGGATCCGGGGGCCCGTCTCCAGCGGGGCGAAGTAGGCCCCGCCGAAGGTGATCAGGTGGACGCCGGTGACGCCCACCAGAGCCGGGACCAGGCTGTCGGGGTCGGTCAGGTCGCCCCGGACCACCTCGACGCCGGCCGGGAAGTCGGCCTTGGCCGGGTCCCGGGTGAGGGCGCGGACCGCGTGACCGCGGGTCAGCAGTTCGTTGACGACCTGACGGCCGACGGTTCCGGTTGCCCCGGTGACAAGGATCTTCTGGGCCTGCTGTGTCTGTGTCATGGAACGACCGTAGGAGGACTTGCGGTCAGGTTCTGTCCGCAAGTACGGAGAGGTCGTTGTCGACCGTGTAGTAGGGCCGCACGACCGCGCCGCCGATCACGGCCGCCGGGAGAACGAAGATCTCCTTGCGGTCCGCGACGTCGTCGAAGAGCCGGCCGATCCGCACGGAGGTCTCACCGTCGGCCCGGACGGACAGGTCCCAGACGCGGTTCCCGGCTTTGGCGTCCCCGACCAGTTCCCCGTAGTCCACGGTGAAGGTGAACCCCCGGCCGTCCTCCCCGGCCACCGGCACGACGGTCCGTTCGGTGCCGCCCCCGCCGCGCGGGCGCAGCCGTACGGTCGGTCCCGCGCCGAGGGTGGCGCCGTGCAGCCGTGCTCGGACGGTCATCGAGCGGTCCGTGACATCGACGCCCTCGACCTCCGCGTGGGCGGTGCGCAGCCAGGCCCGCACCGCGAGGTAGCCGTCCTTGGTGACGTACGGGACCCGTACGGCGACCGGCGACGGCCAGTCGCGCAGGTGGCCGTCGACGAGGGCCCTGAGGTCCCGCAGCCCGGGGCGCAGGCGCTGCCGTGGGGCTCCGGGTTCGGGGACCAGGTAGACGTCCCAGCGGCCCTCGGCGAGCGCGGGTTCCGGCATCTGGACGGCACGGCGGCGGCCGTCCCCCGCCGGTTCGAGGTCGAGGGTGTGGAGCACCTTCTCGGGCTGCCCCTTCTTCGGGCGGAGTCGCAGCAGCAGACGGGCCGCGGTCGACGGCGTCCGGAGCGCGAACGTGAGGCGGCCGTCGGCGTCGGCCGTGCAGTCGGCCCGGAGGTCGGCCACGCTCGACGTGGCGTGATCGGTGGTCATCGGTGTCCCCTCCGTACCGTGTGCAGTGCCCCTGCGGCCACGGCGTGTGCGGCGTCGCGTGCGGCGAAGCCCTGGCTGACCAGGGCGCGTTGTATTCGGCCGCGTTCCGTTGTGGGCGGTCGCCCGGCCCTGCGGGCGGCCATCGCCCCGTCGATCAGACGCTCGGCCTGCTCCACCACCGGGACCGGGGCGAACCGTCGCGCGTTCTCCAGGGCCCTGCGGCCCATACGCCGGCGCCGCTCGTCGTCGCGGACGAGTTCCAGCAGCGCGGCGCTCATCGCCTCGCGGTCGCCGACGGGGACGAGTCGGCCGTCGGTGCCGTCCTCGATGATCTCGCCGGGTCCGTACGGGCAGTCGGTGCTCACGACCGGCAGGCCGCACCGCATCGCCTCCACGATGGTCATGCCGAACGGTTCGAAGTTGGCCGCCGTCGCGCCGATCGAGCCCTTGACCCACTCCGCCTCCATGGGGGCCGCCGCTCCCATCAGGAAGGCGTGGTCGCTCAGGCCGAGCTCCTCGATGAGCTGCCGCAGCCGTGCCTGTTCCTCCCCCTTGCCGTAGATGCGCAGACGCCAGTCGGGGTGGGCGGCGGCGACCGGGGCGAAGGCCTCGATGAGGAGGTCGTAGCGCTTGACCGGCACCAGTCGGCCGGCCGCGACGATCACTTTCGCGGAGCCGTCCGCCGCGGGCAGCACCGGATCCGGGACGCTGTTCGGGAGCGCCTCCACCCGGACGCCGGGCAGGCGCATCTTGCGTAGGTAGGCGGCGGCGTCCGCCTCGGTGACCGTGGTCAGCACGTCGAGCCGGCGGTAGGCGCGGCGCAGCGCGGTACGCAGCCGGGGCGAGTGGTTGTCGAGGGTGAGGTGCTCCTGTCCGATGCGGACGACGTGCTCCGGCGCCTGGCGCGCGAGGTGCACATTGAGCCCGGGGCGGGTGCCGATGACGACGTCGGCGTCGGTCTGCGCCAGACATTCCCCGATCCGCTGGTCGGTCAGTTCGCTGTACTGCCGGTAGCGGTATTCGGCGGCGGGGAACACCCGCGCCGGTCTGAGGTGCAGGGGATGTTCCTTCTCGTGTCTCAGATCCACCAGTGGCCTTAACGCGACGCGCGGGTCCAGGGCGAAGTTCGGGCGTTCCCGGTGCCGCAGGGCGGAGACGATCTCCACGTCGTGCCGCTCGGCCAGTGCCTGGGCCAGGTTGAACGTGGTGGTGATCGTGCCTCCGATCCCGTAGGCGTTGTGGAGCAGGAAAGAGATCTTCATGGCGGACTAGACCGTGCCGAGTCCCTTTCAGTTGCCTGCTGTTACCGCTCCGTTGCCTTGCAGGTCATGTGCTGGACAGGAGAAGAAGCAGAACGACAAGGGGCGTCAGGCGACCTGACCGCTGTGCAGGGCCGCGTACGCCCCGCCCCGGCGCAGGAGTTCCGAGTGGGTGCCGATCTCCTGGATGCGGCTGTCGCCCAGGAGACCACGATCCGGTCCGCGCCCCGCACGGTGGACAGCGGTGTGTCAGACGGCGTCGAGTTCCGCGATCTCCTCGGCGGTGAGCGCGAGGTCGACCGCGCCGAGGGAGTCCAGGACGGTCTCCGGCCGGCTCGACCCGGGGATCGGGACGACGACCGGCGACTTGGCGAGCATCCAGGCCAGGCACACCCGCTGCGGGCTCACGCCGTGCGTGTCGGCGACGCGTGCGAACGGGGCGTAGGCGGAGCCCAGTTCACCGGCCCGGGCGATGCCGCCGAGCGGGCTCCAGGGCAGGAACGCGATGCCGAGTTCGTCGCACAGGCTCAGCTCCGGCTCGCTGGAGCGGAACGCCGGGGAGAACTGGTTCTGCACGGAGACCAGCCGGCCGCCGAGGATGTCGTTCGCCTGCCTGATGCGCTCGGGGCCGGCGTTGGAGATCCCGGCCATGCGGATCTTGCCCTCGTCGAGCAGGTCACGGATCGCGCCGACGGACTCGGCGTAGGGCACCCTCGGGTCGGGCCGGTGGAACTGGTAGAGCCCGATCGTCTCCACACCGAGCCGGCGCAGGGACGCCTCGCAGGCCTCCTTGATGTGGCGGGGGCTGCCGTCGAGCGTCCAACTGCCGTCGCCGGGGCGCAGATGGCCGCCCTTGGTGGCGACGAGGACGTCCTTGCCGAGGCCGTGGGAGGCGAGGGCCTTGGCGATGAGGGTCTCGTTGTGACCGACCTCGTGGACGTCGCGGTGGTAGGAGTCGGCGGTGTCGATCAGGGTCACGCCGGCGTCGAGCGCGGCGTGGATCGTGGCGAGGGAGCGCGCCTCGTCCGGGCGGCCCTCGATGGACATGGGCATCGCGCCCAGACCGATCGCGCTGACCTCGACATCCCCGATGCGGCGGGTGTGCATGGGCTCGTGACCTCTCTCGGCTGACGCGCGGAAGAACCGACACCAGCGTCGCCGCCCTGACGCGAGAGGTCCAATAGAAGAAAGTGAATGGATTCAGCGACGGTGCCGCTGAATCCGTTCAGTTCCGGGGTCATCCCGGCCGACCCCCTCCGGTATCCCCTTGCGCTCTCTCCAGGTCGATATGACACGCTCACCCTCGACCGACCGGACAGGTATCGGTCGTGGACGATCCGGCACGTGAGAGGCGGCGGCATGCGCATCGGACTGCTAGGCACCGGCCCTTGGGCGCAGCTGGCGCACGCTCCCGCCCTCAGCGGGCACGAGGAGCTGGACTTCGTCGGGGTGTGGGGGCGCCGCACCGCGCCCACGAAGGAACTGGCCGACAGCTTCGGCGTACGCGCCTACGACGACGTCGACGCGCTGCTCTCCGAAGTGGACGCGGTGGCCGTCGCCCTGCCGCCGGCGATCCAGGCGGACCTCGCGGTGCGGGCCGCGCGGGCGGGCTGCCATCTGCTGCTCGACAAGCCGCTCGCGCCGACGGTGGAGCAGGGACGGTCGGTCGTCGACGCCGTGGCGGCGGCCGGTGTGGCCTCCGTCGTCTTCTTCACCACCCGTTTCCAGCCGGAGACCGCGGCGTGGATCACCGAACAGGCCGGTGTGGACGGCTGGTTCACGGGACGGGCGCAGTGGCTCGGCGCGGTGTTCAGCGGTGCCGACAGCCCGTTCGCGGACTCCCCGTGGCGGCGCGAGAAGGGCGCGCTGTGGGACGTGGGCCCCCACGCGCTGTCGGTGCTGCTGCCGATCCTGGGTGACGCGCGGCGGGTGACGGCGGCCGCGCACGGGCCCGGCGACACCGTCCACCTCGTCCTCGACCACACCGGCGGCGCGTCCAGCACACTGGCGCTGAGCCTCACGGCCCCGCCCGCCGCCGCGGGGGCGACGGTGGAGCTGCGGGGCACGGCCGGGGTCACGCTGCTGCCGGAGAGCACCGAGACCGCGGTGTCCGCCCTGACCCGGTCCGCCGACGCCCTGCTGACCGCTGCTCGCACGGGGCAACCGCACCCGTGCGACGCGGCGTTCGGACTGCGGGTCACCGAAGTCCTGGCCGAGGCCGAGGCGCTGCTGAACGGCGGCTGACCGGCCCTAGAGGTTGTAGCCGCCGGACACCTCGATGTTCTGGGCGGTGACCCAGCGGCTCTCGTCGGAGACGAGCGTGGCGATCATCGCGCCGATGTCGTTGGGTTCGCCGACCCGGCCGAACGCGGTCTTCGCGGCGAGGCCCGGGATCACCTCCGGGAACCGGGTGAAGGCGTCGTCGGCGAGCCGCGTGCGGGTCGCCCCGGGCGAGACGGCGTTGACACGGATGCCTCGGCCGCTGAACTCCTTGGCCATGTACCGGGTCAGCACGTCGAGGCCGCCCTTCATGGTGGCGTACGCCGAGTAGCCGGGCTCCAGGCCCGTGGTGGTGCCCGCCGAGTTGCTGCTGGTGTTGACGACGGCGCCGCCGTCCGCCATCAGCGGCAGCAGCTTCTGCGTGAGGAAGTACGGCCCCTTGAGCAGGACCCGCGTCAGCCGGTCGAACATGTCCTCCGTCATGTCCTCGATCAGCGCGGTCTGCGCGATCCCCGCGTTGTTGACCAAGTAGTCGAACGTGTCGCGTCCCCACGTCTCCTTGAGCACGCCGGCCACCGTGTCGCGGAAGGCGTCGAACGTGTCGCTCGCACCGACGTCCAGCGGCAGCGCCACGGCCGTGCCGCCCGCCTCCTCGATGGCGGCGACCGTCTCCTGCCCGCCCCGCGCGTTCCTGCCGTAGGTCAGGACGACCCCGACCCCGCGCTTGGCGATCTCGACGGCGGCACTCTGCCCGATGCCGGAGCTGGCGCCGGTGACAATGGCGATCTTCATGGTCTCTCCCCTGAGTGAACGGAACCGGTGAACTGCTTCCATTCAACCCATCTGACCTGCGGAAACGTTAGAGCGATACTCGCTCGTCCTTGCACGATCCTCTCGCTTGCGGGAACTGCCGGGCACAACCGTGCTGCAATGGCCGTATGCCACTGGAAGAGCTCCGCGCGCTGCTGGTCCGGCACGCGCGTCCCGACTGGACCACCCCCATCGACGGTGTCCTGATCTCGAAGGTCGACCGGTCGGATCCGCCGGCGCCCTCGATGTCGGGCACGGTCCTCGCTGTCATCGCTCAGGGCGCCAAACGCCTGGCGCTGGGCGACCGCGTCTTCGAGTACGGCGCCGGGCAGTATCTGGTGGCGTCGGTCGATCTGCCGGTCACCGGCCAGTTCACCGGAGCCGATCCCGAGCACCCGGCGCTGGGTTTCGGACTCACGCTGGACCCGTCGGCCGTGGCCGAGCTGCTGCTTCAGGCCGGCCCCGGAAGCGCTCCCCGGGGCGGCGGAGACCCGCCGTCGGGAATCGCGGTGACCGACGCGCCGGCCGCGTTGCTCGACGCGGTGGTCCGGCTGCTGCGCCTGATCGACGAGCCCCGCGACCGGGCCGTCCTCGCGCCGCTGGTCAAGCGCGAGATCCTGTGGCGTGTGATCACCGGCGAGCAGGGCGCGACGGTACGGCAGCTGGGCCTGGCCGACAGCAGCCTCAGCCATGTCTCCCGGGCCGTGCGCTGGATCCGCGAGCACTACGCGGATCCCTTCCGGGTCGAGGACGTGGCGCGGATGTCCGGCATGAGCGTCTCCGCCTTCTACCGCAACTTCCAGGCGGTGACCGCGATGAGCCCGATCCAGTTCCAGAAGCAGATCCGGCTCCAGGAGGCCCGGCTGCTGCTCGCCACCCACCCGGGCGACGTCACCGGGGTCGGGCAGCGCGTGGGTTATGACAACCCGTCGCAGTTCAGCCGGGAGTACCGCCGTCAGTTCGGCGCGCCGCCCAGCAAGGACGCCGTACGCCTGCGTGACGCCGTACGCAGCCCTGCAGGTGTCCTGTCCAGAGTTGTGGGTGCCCTGTCCTGAGGGGGCGGCGAGTCACTCGTCGAACGGCTCCTCGCTCCACCGGAACCACGCTCTGTCCCCCTCGATGTGCAGCAGGAACTCGGCGACGGGGCCGTCCGGCGAGGACAGTGAGACGCGGCTGCGGATCTCGTCGTAGGCCGCCTCCCACGCCTCTCCCGCCTCGTCGAAGTCCTGCTCCAGCAGGGCGAGTTCACGTGCGAAAAGGTCGCGTACCTCCGCATAGCCCGGAGCGGGCGTGAAACGGCCCGCCAGCCAGGGGAAGTCGGCCTCGTCGATCAGGATCTCGCCCACCGGCTCGTCGCCACCTCGCAGGTGCCACACCTCTCCGTCGAAGCCCATGCCCGCCTCCGTCCCCCCGCTGTCGATCACGCCCTCGGCCAGCATGCCACCCGGCACTGAGGAGCTGTTGTGCTTCCCCTTGATCTGTGGCGCTGAGTGATGGGGCGTTCTTCCCGCTCACTCCGAGCAGGTGAAGGGTGTCGTCATGGACACTCAGCGTTTCGCGTTTTCCGTGGCGTACTCTTCCAGCCTTTCTGCGTAGGCCAGTTCCGAAGGTACGGTGATGACATCGTGGCTCTTCGTTCCCTCCCTTACGGTCGGTTCGCACGTCAACTTATCCGCGCCGTAAAGTCGGAATGTGTCGACCGGGCGACCGGTTCTCGCCTCGTATACGGTGATGTCCACCTTGCCCTGGTAATTAGCGATGGTGATGCTGCCGGTGAGGCTCTGGTCAGAGCCGGAAGAGTCGGGTTCGCCGCCGACGTATGTGCAGGACTCGATCACTCTGTCCGAGGCGCGGGTGGGACCCGAGGCGCACGCGACCAACTGCACGTCCTTCGGACTCGGTTCCGCGGTCTGGCCGTCAGTGGCGTGAGCGGGAAAGTCCGTGTCTCCGGTAAAGAGAACCAGCGGATGGGGTCCGCCCCCGCCGTAGGATGCCGTTTCACCGAATCCATCATGATTTTTACCGCAAAGGCGGTGTAAATCCGATAGCTCTTGCAGCCCCTCGTCGTCATCGAGGACCGACCACACCAGCATCCCCAAACCACCGAGCACGGCGACCGGTATGGCCAGTACCACGATCCAAACACCCAAGAGGACCAGCCAATCGACTACTGCTTTCCGCATGCCAAGGAGGGTAGTCGGCAGACACAGCCGGCCCTGGCCAAGTTCTTTCCCAAGACGGCCGTCGGCAAGTGCGTGGGCTGCCTGGTCACCGGGGTGCTGGGCCGAGGCGGACAGTCCAGGGATGCAGGCGGATCCGCAGGGGCAGGGCCGGTGGTGGTGGCGGGGGTTTGGGTTCGCGCCAATCGGCCACCGGTTTCGTCAGCCGACGTGTCATCAGAGCCATGGAGGTCCAGGCCAGATGGGCCTCGTGTTGGAGCAGCGCCTCGTAGTCGCGGCAGTTGCGGCGGGCCCTCATGAGCCACGAAATGCTCCGCTCTACCACCCAGCGCTTGGGCAGCAAGACGAAGCCTTTGGTTTTGGGCCGGTTGACGGTCTTGAGGGTGAGGCGGAGGCGGTCCTGGGCCCAGGTGACGAGTTCCCCGCCGTACGCGGAGTCGGCCCACACGAGGGTGACCTCGGGGTGAGCAAGACGGAGCCGGAAGAGGAAGTCACGCGCGGCGTGCGCGGCGTGGATGTTGGCGGGGGTAACCATCATCATCACCGGCAGGCCCCGTGTGTCCACGGCGAGGTGGCGCTTCCTCCCCGTCGCCTTCTTCCCTGCGTCACAGCCTGACGTCGTCTTCGGGACGGTGGCGTCGGCCTTGACGGTCTGGGAGTCGACCACCACGGTCACCGACCGTGGGTTCTTGCCCTCCCGCACGCGTACCTGCTCGTACAGTTCGGCACAGATCCGGGCGGTGACCCCGGCGCCGTGCCACTTGCGGAACCACCGATAGACCGTGCTCCACGGCGGGAAGTCGCAGGGGATCGCTCTCCATTGGCAGCCCGTGCGGTTGACGTACCGTACGGCGTCGACGACGTCGCGCCGGTCGTAGAACTCGGGGTGGCCGCCGGTCGGCAGGGTGGTGGCCGGCGGCGGCAGCAGCGGGCGGATCAGCTCCCACTCGGCATCGCTCATGTCGGATGGGTAGCGGTGTTTACGCACGTCAGGGGCCCGTTCTAGCGCTCCATGCGGGTGAGGACTTCGAGGGTGGCCTTGGCCCCGCCGAGCTGCTCCAGGACCAGGCGGACCCACTCGTCCGTCGGTTCGCGCTTGGCATGCGGGGCGATGATCCCGTGGATGACGTTCGTGATCCGGTGGAGCTCCGTGGTGAAGATCGCCCGCTCGTAGGCCACCCAGATCTCCGGGCCTCAGACGGTTGGACTCCTTCCAACCGCGAGTGCGTCACCGGCGGTAGCCCTTCCTTGGCGGCGATCTTGCGCAGGAATCTGATGCCAGCCCAGACCTGGGCGGGGGTGCGCTTGGCCGACCGGCACATCTGGGCCAGCCGGCCCCGGCCTGCCTCGCCTCGATGAGCGCCTTGCGTACCGCCTCGCCGTGGACGTGGGCGGGCGCTCCCCGCCCCGCCATCGCTACCGGCCCCGCAGCAGCTGGGCGAGGGCCTCGTCCAGGCCGGTCCGGCCGGTGGCCACCGCGGTCTCGATCCAGTCAGCGGTCGCCCTCAACTTCTCCAGCGTCGATCCGACCTGGGCGTGCTGCCGTTCGGAGAACTCGTGCCCGCGCGGCTTGGGCACCAGCCGTGCGGCCCCGGCAATGAACCCCTGGCAGATGGCCATCAGGTCCGCGAACTCCATCTGTTTGTGCCAGCCGCGCACGATGGCCGCAGGGTCGTCGAACCGCTCGCCGTCACCATCATCTTCGCGTTCGTGAGCCAGGACGTCGCGGAACTCCTCATCGAGGTCGTCGTCCTCGTCGGCCTGCTCGAACTGGATCTCGTTGACCATATAGCGGGCATCACCGCCCCGCATGGCCACGAGGGCCACTTCCCGGCGCTTGAGCAGGTCGACTACCACCCGGCAGGCCACCGCCTCGTCCCGCACCAGATCGGCGACGGCCTCCACCTTCTCGTCCACGGTGACCGGCACGGAGGTCTTCCAGCCCACCACCCGTTTCGCGGCGTCTCCGTCCCACGACCGGCAGCCGGTGCGCTCGTTCAGCGGCGGGTGCGCGATCACCTCGAACGGGTCCTCGGCCGACGCCAGGATCTTGTGGACCTCCCAGGACACCCCGGCCACCCGGCGCTCTGCCGGCCACTTCGCCGCCACCCACCGGTACGTCCGCACGGTCGAAACCGACAGGCCCACGTCCTCCGCGAAGAACCTCAGCGCCTCCTCCACGCTCTGCCCGTCCTCGGGAACCCGCAGGTGACCGCCCCACTCGCGCATCGGCTCGATCTCCAGCGCGGCATCACCGAGAGCCCACTGGGCTGCGCAGTGGACTTCGACCTGGCGGAGCGAGGAGGCCACCAGCTCGTGGTAGCGGCTCGCGGCGACATTCCCGATCACGGCCACAGCGGATCACCACCCACCGGCAGGACGAGGACGCGGCACTTCGCCGGCGACACGGGCGCCGTCCCGCCATTACCTGCACCGTCCGCGCCCACCGGCCCAGATCACCAGCAACGACCGGAGAACGCCGCACCGAACACATGATCTGCCCACCCGGCAACAGCCTCAGCTCGCACCCGTCTTCCCAACGACCGAAGCAGACCGATGCCCAACTTCCCCAATACACAGTGGGTTTAGGGGGCGGCAGCTTCTCACTCTTCGTCCCATCTGTTGTGCTCCCTTTCCAGGAATGGGCGTGAGGTCCAGTACGCGGACCGGCTCTCCGGCCCACCGGTGCGGGGGCAGTGGTCGCGATGATCGCACCGTCGGGACGGTACGCGCCTGGTACTCCAGTCTGGTTCTGCGATCTACCGTCGGGCCCGGCTGCGAACGGGTACGGCCACCGCATGATCATCGGAGGTTGCGCGAACTCCTGAAGATCATGCGGTGGCCGCAGGTCAATACACCTAGACCCTGCCCGCTGGCGGGCGCTGTTCGGCCAGGTCTCGCCCGGATCAGGGCAGTTTCGGTGAGTTGAGCCCCGGGGCCGCAGCCCGTGCTTACCTGCTCGGGCTGCTGTCGAGCACCGAACGGAAGACTGCCGACGAATCTCCGACTCAGGTCACCAGGTCGTACTTGAGGTCACGGCCGGTGGAGGACGATCGAGTTGATCGGGTCGAAATTGAGGCGAATACCCATGTAGGGCAGGATCTGCTTGGTGCAGTTCACCCCGTTGTACCCGGTGCATGTACTGACCCACGCATTGGATCCGCGGGGGACTTGATTGTTCACCAGCCAGTGCATCCCAACCTGGTTGCTCAGGTTGTGAGCTCCGTAGCTCCAGTAGATATTCGTAATCTTGTTGGGGTCGGGCTGAGCCCCTGGAGCGTCGTCCCGGGCATAGATACAGACTGCCCCGGACGGACACCCGAAGTAGACGTCCTCAGCTGCCTGGCTCCTGGCGGTAGCTACGTTCGCCGAATCGTTGGCGGGCGTCACCTTCGCGGCGGATGCAGGCGCGGCGGACATCATGGTAGCCAGAACGGCCCCCGCGCCCGCCACGGCGAGACCGCGCAGGGTCAGCCGACCCCTCTGGTTTCGCCGCGTCTTCCGATTCTCGTTCTTCTGCAAGGACATGCTGTGCCTCTCCTTCTCCCCGGACCTGTCGCGGGGTCACACAGGAGGCTCACAGCGGTCCATGACCGCTCCGCACGGCGAGTGTGACGGGATCATGACCGTTCCTCACCAGTCGCCGTCATATTGCTCCATAGCGGCTGACCTAGGTTTTCCGGCTTTACGGTCACGGTGTCGCCCACTCACCCACTCCGTTCCCGCCCTTCCCGGACGTCCAGTTGCCCCGCACACACGTGATGCCGCGCTGCCCCCGCCGACCGCCCATGACCGAGTCCGGGCCGCCGCCGTGGCCGCCCCTACCGGCGCCGCTCGCCCGCGTGCTCCGTCGGTTGGCCACCAAAGCTCTCGAAAGGGCCAACGCGCATGCCGAAACAGCTTCTCCACCAACCAGCACAGCGCGACGCCCCAGGCACCTGCGCGCAGGTCCGAACGCTGCGCGCCAGCCACTGCGCATGCTGGTCATCTGCCACGCCTTCACGCTACGCGCCCATGCCCGGGTCGTCAGCGCAGGTCACCAACCGGCCGAGGCCACACCAGAGCGCTGCGGACTGGCCGCCGTGCCCTGTCCCGCCCGTTGCCGGGCAGATGGCCCGGTCACAGAACGTCACAGAACAAGGAGAAGCACAACGGCTTCTGACAAACGGCCCGGACCTGCGATCGAGGTCCGGGCCGTCCGTCATTCAGCGGGCCCAGTCACTACTCCCGGCTACGCGGACGTCTTCGCCTGGAAGTTGATCCGCTCCTTGACCACCGGGAAGCCGGCCTTGGTGAAGTTCGCGGCCATCGGGAAGTTGCCCTGGTCCGTGGCGCCGGTGACGAACTCCGCGCCCTGCTCGACGAGGTAGCGGGTGCACTCCGCGAGGAGGTCGTAGGCGTAGCCGTGGCCCCGCTGTTCCGGTACGACCCCGATGAAGCCGATGGTCGGGCCGGAGGGGTTGTGGGCCGGGATGTGGATGCCGGCCAGGTCGCCCTCGGGCGTGTGCGCGACCTGCCACCACTCCCGTGGGGACGGGCACCAGTGGAAGAAGTCGAGTTCCTCCTGGGCGGCCTTGTCGAGACCGCCCTCCTCGATGTCCCGAAGGGCGTGTGCGTCCAGGGTGACGGAGTGGATGCGCCGCAACGCGTCGAAGAAGACCGCGTCATCGGGCTCGGCGCTGAACTTCAGCCGTCCGGGCCGCTCGGGCAGGCCGAGATCCGGGGTCCAGCGGTACATGAAGCGCTCCACCAGGAGTTCGTATCCGGCGGCGCGCGCGGCGGCGAACCGGGCTTCGGCGGCGGCCTTCAGAGCGGGATCGTCCCGCCAGTCGCCGGGCAGGTTGATCTCGAGTTCGACCTGCCAGGGGGCGGAGCGCAGGAGTTCGGCTCCGGCCTCCTCCTCGCCCTCGGCCACGTCGAACCAGTTGATGTTGAGGGGCGCCGAGTCGTCGGGGCCGGCCCACCAGGCGCCGCGGGCGACGACCCTGCCGTCGCGCAGGGCCACGCGCTTCCACTCGGGGCGGAACCGGGTGCGCAGATGCCCCTCACCGGCACCGAGGGGGTCGGGGTGAGCGTCGAAGAGATGAGCGTCGTTCGTCGAAAGCGTACGGATGACCAGATCGGTCACGGATTCCTCCGGGATACAGGCTGCTTGGAGCGCTCCCGGTCAGATCGCGATGTGCACGCCGGGGCAACGGAAGAGGGAGCGCGGGAAAGTTGAGAACTGCACGGCACTCGCCTCCTTCCGTCCGTCTCAGGGCGTGAAGCCACACAGTACGTGATCTTCGAATGTCCGTCCACGGGTTTTCCGTGGTGGCTGCAGGTCGTCGTGAGAGCGTCGCGAGAGCGCTCTCAGCACGCCCCTGGCGCACCCGTCGGGCTTAAGTGAGCCTTAGACAAGGCTTAAGCGGATGTGGTCATTCCGTGACCATCCAAGTTCCTGCAGCTCAGGCGCTTTTGGACTTGATGCAGACCCATTGGCCCACACACGAGTCGTGCGTAGCATCGGGGCTCATCGGTAGCGGTCGCGGTCGTCGGGCCCGTGTTTCGAGAGCGCTCTCAATCGGTCCGTCCGTCCGGTCGGCTCGCTGCCGCGGCTCCTGTACCCCACAAGCACTCCGGGAGATCCCCCACATGACTTCCCGTCATCAGCGCCCCCTCGGTCGTCGCAGGCTTCTCTTCGCCCTCGGCGGCGCGGCGGTGGCCGTCCCCGTCGCCGCCACCGTGGCCCCGTACGCACTCGCGGGTACACCCGCGGGCGTCGACGCGCCGGCCGCCGCGGGCCCGTTGCCGTTGACGATCGTCAACGGCAGCGGTTCCTTCGACAACGCGAACGTCCACCTGTACATAGTGGGCAACCAGGACGGCAAGCAGGTCCGCCTCACGCCCGACGGCAACCTGGCGCCGATCGCGCTCTCGGACAACGGGTCCGACGGCTTCACGGACTACGCCATCTCCCTCTCCGGCGGCGAGACCCGGCTCTCCCTCCCCTACATGTCCGGCCGTATCTATGTGGCGCTGGGCGAGAAGCTCAAGTTCAAGGCGGTCGCGGACGGGAACGGCAACGCCGCGCTCCAGTACCCGGCCGGCTGGGTCGCCTCGGACCCCAACTACCCGGTGCTGCACGACTGTGCCGAGTTCACGTACAACGCGTCGGGGATGTTCTGCAACACCACCATGGTCGACATGTTCAGCGTGCCGATGAGCATCCGGCTGACCGGTGCGAAGGACCAGACCACGGGCAAGCTGCGGTCCGGTGGGCGGGCGGCCGCGTTCGCCGCGGTGCGCGAGGCCGAGGCGTTCGCGAAGCTGGTCGTGGACGACACCCGCGTCATCGCCCCGGGGCACGGTCTGGACGCCGGCCTGTTCGCCAAGGACTACTTCGCCCCGTACATCGACGAGGTGTGGAGCACGTACACCGGGCGGGATATGACCGTGACCACCAACGCGGGGAAGTTCACCGGGCGGGTGCGCGGTGACCGGTTCACGTTCGACGGGCCCGCCCAGGTGTCCTTCGCCAAACCGTCGACCCGGGACGTGCTGTTCTGCGACGGCAATCTCGCCGCCCCCAACGACGGTACGACCGGTCCCGTCGCCGCCGTCCTCGGTGCCGGCTTCAACCGCTCGACCCTGCTCAGCCATCCCGCGCAGCCGACGACCGACCCGGCCACCTTCTACGGGACCGACCTGACCAACCACTACGCCGGCGCGATGCACGCCGCCACCGAGGACGGCAAGGCGTACGGCTTCGCCTTCGACGACGTGGCCGATTTCGCCTCGTACATCCAGGACACGGCGCCGACGGGGATCACGCTGACGCTCACGCCTTTCGAGGCCTGAGCCGACCCGGTGCGGGGCGGGGTCCCGGTGCCCTCCGGATGCAGGGTCCGCTCAGGCGTTGAATGGTGATAGCAGACCCGATGACCGCACCGGGCCCGAAGTCACCCGGATCCGAGGAGCAGAGATGATGCCGACGTCCCAGCCCGAAGCGTCCGGGCCGTCCGAGGACCGCACCACCCCGGACGACCTGCTCCACGCCCGCACCGGCACCGAGGTGTCCCCCGAGGACATCGTGCTTGCCTCAGGCAAGGACCTCACCCCACGCAACCTGGAATGGGCCAAGCGCAAGCTGGCGGCCGAGGGACCGACCGCCCTCGACAAGCTGCTGCCCTAGGGCCTGTCCACCCCGATCCGCAGGGGTCGCCCTGGGGTGCGGGTCGGCACCCGGGGCGGCCTCGGTCTCACCGCGCCGGGGGCCCGCCCTCCTCGTCCAGACACAGCACGGGCACGCGCTGTACGAGGTTGTTGGCGAAGCCCCCGCGGTTCCAGGGCTGCTCCAGCGGCTGGCTGTGGCCCTCGCCGTCGGTGGCCCGTGCGCTGAGCACATGCTCACCCGGGGTCGCCGTCCAGTCGTACCGCCAGCGGCGCCAGGCCCAGCGCCGCCCGTCGTCCGGGGCCTGCTCGGCGTCCCGCCAGGTGTGTCCCGCGTCCGTGCTGACCTCGACGCGCGTCACCGGCGCACGCCCTGACCAGGCACGCCCCTCCAGTGCCACCGTCCCGGGCCGGATCACGCGGGTCCGGGACATGAAGTCCGGGAATCCGGGTGGCACGAGCAGGGCGCGCGGGGCGATCCGGGTCACCGGTTCGCCCACGTCCTCGGGGTCCCGGCGCAGCCGGTACGCCACGGCCTGCTGGAATCCCGTGAACGGTTCGTCGACGACCGTGATCGAGCGCAGCCACTTCACCTGGGCCATGCCGTACCAGCCGGGCACGATCAGCCGGAGCGGGCGGCCGTGCTGCGGGGGCAGCGGTGCGCCGTTCATCGCGTACGCGACCAGCACCTCGGGATCGTCGCCCGTGGCCGACTCGACGGGCAGGGCGCGCCGGTAGTCCTGCTCGACACCGCGTTCCACCCCGTGGTCGGCGCCGGTGAAGACCACGTCGACCGCGTCGGGGCCGACCTTGGCCTCGGCGAGCAGCAGGCGCAGCGGTACGCCCGTCCAGTCGGCCGTGCCGACGGCCTCCACGAGCCAGGGCTGGCTCACCGGCCGGGGGGTCAGCAGGGCCCGGCCGTTCCCCGCGCACTCCAGCGTGACGCGGGTGGTGACCTGCGGGAACCTGCGCAGGTCGGGGAGGTCCAGGCGCAGGGGGCGGCGGACGCGGCCGTCCACGGTCAGGGACCACGGGCTGCCGTCGGGGACGTACGGGATGTCGTAGTGGGTCAGGACGTAGTGCAGGCCCGGCGGGGTGATGTCGTGGCGCAGGGCTTCGAGGGGCAGACCGTGGTTGCGGGTCGCGAGCGCCAGTTCGTCCCGGCCGATGCCCTCGTCCGGGGCGGCCAGCCGGGCCGGCGTGCTCGCGTCGGCGAGTCGGTGACCCATACCGCAATTATCGACCCGCGAGCGCGACATCGCGCCGGTGGAGCGGGACGTTCCGGGCATGAAACGGAACAGACCGGGCGTGGGTCGAGCTCGGGTCGGGCAGGAGTCGAGCGCGAGTCGGGCGGAAGTACAACCTCCGTTGCGCTCCATGCACTTCGGCCGGGCGATGGTTCACGGCTCACCCTTTCGAAAGGGGTCGCGCGGCTGACAGACTCCGGAGGGTGCCCGACTTCGACATGCTCGTCATCGGATCCGGCCCCGGTGGCCAGAAGGCCGCCATAGCCGCGGCCAAGCTGGGCCGCCGCGTCGCCGTGGTCGACCGTCCCGACATGGTCGGCGGTGTCTCCATCCACACCGGGACCATCCCCTCCAAGACCCTGCGCGAGGCGGTGCTGTACCTGACCGGTCTCACCCAGCGCGATCTGTACGGCCAGAGCTACCGGCTCAAGGACGACATCACCGTCGCCGACCTCACCGCGCGCACCCAGCACGTGGTCGGCCGTGAGGTGGACGTCATCCGCAGCCAGCTCTCCCGCAACCACGTCTCCCTCTACGCCGGGACCGGCCGCTTCGTCGACCCGCACACCATCGCCCTGCGGGAGGTCACCGGCCACGAGCGGCTGCTGACCGCCGAGCACATCGTGATCGCCACCGGTACCAGGCCCGCGCGGCCGGACAGCGTCGAGTTCGACGGCCGCACGATCATGGACTCGGACAACGTTCTCGCGCTGGAGCGGGTGCCGCGCTCCATGGTGATCGTGGGCGCCGGCGTGATCGGCATGGAGTACGCCTCGATGTTCGCCGCGCTCGGCAGCAAGATCACGGTGGTGGAGAAGCGCGCCGGGATGCTCGACATGTGCGACGTCGAGGTGATCGAGTCGCTCAAGTACCACTTGCGGGACCTCGCCGTGACGTTCCGCTTCGGGGAGACGGTCGCCGCGGTCGAGCGGCATGCCCGCGGGACGCTGACCATCCTGGAGAGCGGCAAGAAGATCCCCGCCGACGCCGTGATGTACTCGGCGGGCCGCCAGGGCCTGACCGACGAGCTGGACCTGGACAAGGCCGGACTGACCGCGGACCCGCGCGGCCGGATCACCGTCGACGAGCACTACCGCACCGAGGTGCCGCACATCTACGCCGTCGGCGACGTCATCGGCTTCCCGGCGCTGGCCGCGACGTCCATGGAGCAGGGGCGCTCGGCGGCCTACCACGCCTGCGGGGAACCCGTGGGCCGGATGCACAACCTCCAGCCGATCGGGATCTACACCATCCCGGAGATCAGCTTCGTGGGGCGGACCGAGGACCAGCTCACCGAGGACCGGGTGCCGTTCGAGGTCGGCATCTCCCGCTACCGCGAACTGGCCCGCGGACAGATCATCGGTGACTCGCACGGCATGCTGAAGCTGCTGGTGTCCCCGGAGGACCGCACGCTGCTCGGCGTGCACTGCTTCGGTACGGGGGCGACGGAACTCATCCACATCGGGCAGTCGGTGATGGGCTGCGGCGGCACGGTCGACTATCTCGTCGACGCTGTGTTCAACTACCCGACGCTCGCCGAGTCCTACAAGGTCGCGGCCCTGGACGCGACGAACCGGCTCCGCCAGATCGACCGCATCGGGGACTGACGCCCCGACTTTGGCAGTCCTTCAACAAACCTTTCATCGTCGTGCTGTTCGGCGGCAACAGCCCCGGACAGCACGGCGTTCCGCTGTTCCCGAGGCCTCCAAGAGTGTGGCTATCATCACTCGCACACACGGCGTGACGACACAGCGACGCAACGGCGTACAGTGTCCGCCACCCGTTGTCAGCCGCCCCCTGCCCCGAGGCCATCCCTCTCCGGTTCGTGGCGTCGTTCCACCCCCCACCCCCTTTACGGCGCAGGGGCCGTCGCCCTCGCGTCGTGCACGACGGAAAGCAGCGCACCCATGAGCTACAACAGGGGCAGAGGGCTACAGGCCAATGTCCTCGGCACGTTCGACACGGTGGTGATGGCGGTCGCGGGCAGCGCCCCGGCGTACTCGATCGCCGCGACCACGGCGGTCCTCGTCGGCGCGGTGGGCCTGGCCAGCCCGGCGGCGCTGCTGTACTGCGCGATACCGATGCTGGGCATCGCGCTGGCGTTCAGCCGGCTCGGCCGTATCGACGTGAACGCGGGCGCCAGCTACTCCTGGGTCGGGCGGACGCTGCATCCCTTTCTCGGCTTCATCAGCGGCTGGGCGCTGGTGATCTCGACGACCATCTTCATGGTGGCGGGTTCGCTGCCCGCCGGTTCGATGACGCTGGCCCTGTTCGACGAGGAACTCGCGGAGAGCACCGCGCTGTCGACGCTGGTCGGCGCCTGCTGGTTCCTGATCATGCTGGGCGTGGTGCTGGGCGGGGCGCGGCTCACCGTCCGGGCGCAGATCGTGATGTCGGGCGTCGAGCTGGTCATACTCGCGCTGTTCGCCGTGCTCGCCGTCTTCCATTCGGGAAGCGCCCGCGCCTTCGACTGGTCGTGGCTCGGCTTCGGGCAGTTCGACGGGGTGGCGGGATTCGCGTCGGGGGCGCTGATCGCCGCGTTCTACTACTGGGGCTGGGACGTGACCAGCAACCTCAGTGAGGAGACCCGCAACAGCCGCCGTACGACGGGCCTCGCGGGACTCATCGGGGTAGGCATCGTGTTCCTGCTGTTCGAGGTGTTCACGATCGCGGTGAACGTCATCCTGTCCTCGCAGCAGATCCAGGACAACGACGCCAACGTGCTGGCGGTGCTCGGCGAGGAGGTGTGGCCGGGCTGGGGCGGCAAGTTGCTGATCGTGGCCGTGATGCTGTCCACGATCGCCACGCTGGAGACCACGCTGATCCAGGTGACGCGTTCGCTGTTCGCGATGGGCCGGGACCGCACGATGCCGTCCGCACTGGGCAAGGTGCACCAGCGTTGGAACACGCCGTGGGTGGCGGTCGCGGTGGTCGGCGTGGTGGCGCTGGTGATGTTCATCGCCTCCAACGCCCTGGGCACGGTGGGCGACATCCTCTCCGACGCCATCTCGGCGATCGGCCTCCAGATCGCCGTCTACTACGGGCTGGCGGGTCTCGCGGCCGTCGTCGCCTACCGCAAGATGCTGCTGACGTCGGTGGGCGACTTCGTGCTCGGCGGTCTGTGGCCCCTGTTCGGCGCCCTGTTCATGTTCTGGATCTTCGTCGAGTCGCTGGGCGAGCTGAGCAGTTCGGCGGTCGCGATCGGCCTGGGCGGTATCGCGGCCGGTCTGATCCCGATGCTCTGGTACTGGCGGCAGGGCAGCGACTACTACCGGCCGGCCAAACTGGACGCCACACAGACCGTCCGGGCGGACTACGTCCCGGCCGATGGCGGCGGCGACAACTCCCTCGTCCACGAGGGTCTTCCGACCGACTTCTGAGGGAGACCCCGATGGCGCGAGGCAACTTCAGACGCGACTTCACTCCCGACTTCGACCCCGACTGCGGGGACTCGGCCCTGACCAGCGCCCGCCAGGACATCGTCATCGGCCGCTGGCAGGGGCTGCGGGAACTGCTGCGCTCCACCGGGCCCGACTGGCCGGTGCGGGGTCACCGGGTGCGGCTGCTCGCGCAGGCCTGCGCGAGCAGTTCCACGGTGGAGTCGTGGCTGGCCGCCGAGCCGCACAGCGGTGACGCGCTGGTGCTGCGGGCGGCCACGGAGACGGCCCGGGCGTTCAACGTGGCCATCTCCGCGGGCCGGGGCGTACCGATCGACACGCGGCGCATCGACACCGCGGTGCTGTCGTGCCTGAAGGCCGCCGACTCCTATCCCGACGACCCGACGCCGTGGATCTCGCTGATCTCGGTGGCCCGGCTCTATCCGAAGGGGGTGCGGCGGCAGGAACTGGGGCGCTGGTGGGACGAGTTGCACGGCCGCGACCCGTACAGCGTGGAGGGGCATCTCCAGGTGCTGCACTACTACTCCTCGCGCTGGCACGGCACGCACGGCCTGATGTACGACTTCGCCCGTGACGCGGCCGGCGTGGCACCCTCCGGCTGCCCGCTGCCTGTGCTCGTGCAGTACGCCCGGGTCGAGGAGTTCCGCTTCGCCCTGGACGCGGCCAAGGGACAGCACGCCTCGATGGGGATCGGCCAGCACTGGAGCAACGACGGCGCCGTCAGCGACGTACGCCGGACCTGGGAGCGCTGGATCATGGGCCGCGCCGCGAACGACGTGGCCCCGGTCGAGCTGCGCGACCTCAACTACCTGGCCCACGCGGCCTGTCAGGCGGGCGTCCACGACATCGCCGCGGCCCTGTTCCGGATGCTGGGACACCGGGCCACTCGGGCACCCTGGGTGTACACCGGCGACCCGGACAAGCAGTTCGTCAAGTGGCACCGGGAGGTGGGGGTACGGGGCTGACCCGCACCGACGGGTGAAAGGGCCGGCCGGGAAACGCTGTCGGGCTCACAGGGCCCGGCGCCGGACGAGCACCGCGAGTACCGCCAGGCCCGGAATCAGCGGCAGCCACACCGTCAGCATCCGGTAGCCGATGACGGCGGAGGCGGCCGCCGCGGCCGGGGCGCCGGAGAGGGTGAGCGCGAGGGCGAGCGCGGCGTCGAGGGAGCCGATACCGCCGGGCGTGGGCAGCAGGGCTGCGGCACTGCTCGCGGCGAGGTAGAGCAGCGCCACCCGGACCGGGGCGAGCGGCAGGGCGACGGCGCGGGTGACGGCGATCAGCACGGCACAGTGCAGGACCACGAAGGCCAGCGAGCCTCCCCACAGGGCCGCCGCTCTCACCGGTCGGGCGTGGACCGCCGTGATGTACGCCCACACCGCCACCAGGGCCCGTCGGCACCGAGGCCGCAGCGGGCCGGCCAGCACCAGGAGCACGACGGCGGCCGCGGCACAGACGGCGGCGACGAACCCGCCGTTGACGTGCGGGAGATGCAGCACACCCGGGGAGGCCGCGAAGAGTACGGCGATCAGGGCGCCCCGGGCGATTCCACCCGCGGTGCCTTTGACCGCGACGGCGGTGGCGGCGTCGCCGAGCGGTAAGCCGCGGCGTATGAGGAAGCGCAGGTTCACTGTGGCCGTGCCGAGCCCGGCGGGCAGTACCTGGTTGGCGGCGGAAGCGGCGAACTGTCCCGCCACCAGCGGTCCGGGCGGTAACCGGCGCGGCACCGCGCCCTGCTGGGCGAGTGCCGAACACGGCCAGGTCAGCAGGGTGATGGCGGCGGCGACCAGCAGCCAGCCCCGGTCGGCTTCGGCCAGCCGGACCGCGCCGGTCTGCAGCACCGGCCAGTGTCGCCGGGCCGGCAGGGCCACGGCCACCAGGACGGCGAGCGTGAGGGCGGTGTGCCAGTAGAGCCTTCTGCGCCGGAGGGGGGTGAGGATCTCCTCCGACGTCATGCCGTTCCGCCCGCGAGCGGCGTCGGGGCGATGCGGACGTCCAGGCCGTCGAGGCGATGGAGTTCCCAGTCACGGGCGTGGTGGGGCGGCTCGTGGCCGGGCCGCGTGAGGACGCCGACCGGGACACGGCGGGTGGTGCGCAGGATGTCGGCCCTGGTGGTGTTGGCGTTGTGGCCGTTCGTCGCGCCGGAGGCGCAGCCTGCGTAGTAGGCGACGGGGATGGCCTCGTGCCCGGTCAGCAGGCAGGGCGGGCGCACACCGAGGCGGTGCAGTTCGGTGGCGGTGCGTGCCCAGGCGTCGCGGGCGGCGGTGATGCGGTCCACGGTGCGGTCCAGGACGGAGTACTGCACGACCAGATGTCCGGTGAGCACGAGCCCGACGACGGCCGCGACCGCGGGGCGCCACCGTCCGTTCGGCGTGGTGACGACGTGGAACAGCGCGTCGGCGACCGGGACGGCGAGCAGGGCGTAGGCGGGCAGCAGGAAGCGGGGTGCCGCGTAGCCGATGAGGAACAGATAGGGGAAGGCGGCTGTCGTGGCGCAGGCCAGCGGGATCAGGCTGCGGGCGGTACGGCCGGCGCGGACCGCGACCCTGAGGCCGTAGGCGGCGAGCAGGGGCACCACCAGCCACCAGGCGAACACGGTCACATGGGGCGTAGCGATGTCGCACGGCCGGCACAGCGTGCTGCCGACGAGGCTGCGCAGCTGGTCGTCGACGGCGAGGTTCCAGCCGAGGTCGCCCTGGATGCGGGAGGCCTCGTTCAGCCGCTCCCGCAGCCCGCCGTAGCCGATGTACGCCTCGATGACCCACTGGACGCCACCGGCGAAGAGCCCGGTGGCGAGGGCGGACCCGAGGCGCCAGTGCCGTGCCGCCACGGCGAGGCCGAGCAGCGGCATGGTGACCCAGACGGCGTCGGTGGGCCGCATCCACGCCATCAGCAAGGCGCCCGCGAGAACGCCCCACAGGGCCCGGTGGTCGAACCGGTCGCGTCGGGCGCGCACGAAGCAGCCGACGCAGATCAGGGCGCCGAACGCGACCCAGAGGTTCGGCATGGCCTGCGGGCCGTAGAAGAGGGTGATCCACAGCGTGGTGAACAGGGCGCCCGCACCTGCCAGGACGCGGGCCGGGAACAGCCGGCGCCAGACGCGCAGGGCCAGGTACAGGGCGAGTCCGGACAGGACGGCGAGGAAGACGCGCAGCAGGACGGTGGAGTCCGACCAGGAGGCGATGGGCCACACCAGCAGCGGGACGCCCCGCGCGCGGGGAGCGCTGAAGAACGCGGCCGGCGCCTCGGTCCCGACCTGGCTGACGTAGACGACCTCGTCCCAGCCGAGGCCCATCGAGGGCCGGACGAGGAGGAGTTGGAGGAGGGTGAAGGCGGCGGCCACGGCCGTGAGCAGGGCGTCTCCGCGTGTCCGCCAATGCCTGCCGGACACGAACACCTCGTGGTGTCGCCCCGCACCGACGAACATGGGCTTCGTGCCCTGAGCCATCGTCCACCCCTCACCCCTACGACCCGTAGGGCGGCTGAGCCCACAGCCCGGCGAGTGGGACAGCGGGGACCGGAATGATCACAAACATGGACAAACTATCCCGCAGGGGGTAGGTGTGCCGAGCATCGTTCGGCCAGGCGAATGACATGGGCCGATGACCGCACGGCCAAGTGGGTCCGGTACACCGCCGGAAGCCGCCGCGGCCCGGGTGCCACACTTTGCTGTGTGACGTTGACCTTCGACGACCTCCTCGCGCGCGCCCGCTCGCTCCCCCGGGACGGCCGACGCGCCGTCCTCGGAATCGCCGGCAGCCCCGGGGCGGGCAAGACGACGCTCGCCGAACGCCTGGTGCGGGAGCTGAACGGTGTCGGGGCCCCCTGGGTCGCGCATGTGCCGATGGACGGCTTCCATCTCGCCGACGTCGAGTTGGAGCGGCTCGGACTGCGGGACCGCAAAGGCGCGCCCGACACGTTCGACGCGGCGGGGTACGCGGCGCTGCTGCGGCGGCTGCACGAGGACGCCGCTGACGAGATCGTGTACGCGCCCGGCTTCGAGCGGGTGCTGGAGCAGCCGATCGCGGGTGCCGTGCCGGTCGAGCCGGCGGCCCGGCTGGTGGTGACCGAGGGCAACTATCTGCTGCTGGACACGGCCGCGTGGGCCGGGGTGCGGTCGCGGCTGGACGAGGTGTGGTTCTGCGAGCTCGACGAGGAGGTGCGGCTGCGGCAGCTGATCGCCCGGCACGAGCGGTTCGGCAAGTCGCACGAGCAGGCGGTGGCCTGGGTGATGCGCTCGGACCAGCGCAACGCGGAGCTGGTCGCCTCGACCCGGGACCGGGCCGATCTGGTGGTCCCGGTCACGGCACTGCCCGCCCCGCACGAGCCGCCGACGGCTCGTGCGGGGACGTGAGCGGCGGCCTACACGGCCTTCAGGGTCAGTTCCGGCTCTCCGTGAGCGTCGCCCGCGGGCTCGCCGATCACGGCGGTGAAGGACTCGGTGCGGACCGTCAGACCTGAACCGGTGGCTGCGAAGACGGGCGAGAAGGGACCGGCCGGTCCGTAGCGTACGGCGAAGACGTGCAGGTCGTCCGGGGCGCCGGGGGCCGGTCCGGCCTCCAGGGCCGTCGAGCCGACCAGGTGGCTCCAGCCCAGGTCGGGATTGCCGTAGCCGCGGGGATCGGCCGCCAGGGCGAAGGCGGCCTCCTCCTGGGTCCGTTCGGCGCGGGCGTCGAAGTGGTCCACCGCGTCCGACTCGGGGTGCGTCAGCCGCAGTTCACCGTCCGCCGTGACCTCGCCTTCGGCGGTACGGCGCACTCGGTCGCCGTCGTCGGCGGCGTACGGCAGTCCCGCCAGCAGGTAGGGCGAGCCGGGGAGCCGTTCCACCGCGACCGTCGTCCACAGGCTCGTGCCGTCGGTGACGTACAGGGACCGCACATGGCGCAGGACGTGGTCGCGGCCGACGACCGGCTTGGTGACCAGTTTCGCCCGCAGGCCGCCGGCGGCGATGTCCCGGACCCGGGTCTCGCCCATCGGCCGGCAGTACAGGAAGCCGTCCGTCACCGGGCCGAAGCCGTGCTGCCGGTTCACGGCCGCGGGGAGGTAGTAGGTGCCGGCCGCCTCGACCAGTGACGGGGTCATCCGGTCGTCGAAGGCCACCGAGACACCGCCCGCGCGCAGTTGGTGGCGGGCCGGGGTGGTGGACGGTGTGCGGTGCCAGCGCGTGCCGTCCTGGATCTGCCAGACCAGCATCCACGCGAAGTGCCCGTCGATGCCGCCGTCCGCCTTGACCGCGTGCCGGCCCCAGCGGGTGTCGCCCCGGTAGCGGCCGAGGTCGGAGCCGATCCGTGCGCTGAAGTAGCGCAGCCCGAGCACCGACTCGAAGCCGCTGTGCTGCTCGCTGTAGCGGGGGCCGCCGTGGTCGAAGCCGCCGCCGGGCAGCCGGGCGTCGATGTACCGGGCGAGCGCGTCGCCGTCCTCCGCGAAGACCGCCTCGCCGCTGACGCGATGGGCCTGGGCGAGGAAGGACAGGGAGATCGGGCCGTAGTTGTTGTCGTAGGCGCCGCCGTGCTCGGGAGGCAGCAGGGCACCCCGGTCGCGCACCCGGTGGGCGCGGATCCTCTCCTCGTACAGGCGCAACGCGCGCTCGCGCGTCGCTTCGCCGTCCGCGGCAGGGAGATGGCGGGCGAGCATCAGGCCCCCGACCACGCAGCCGACCGCCTGGTTGCCGGCTTCCTGAGGGTTGAAGAACGTCGCCTCGGTCAGCCACCGCCAGTATCCGTGGGCGACCCGCACGAGCTCGGCGCGCTGCTCGTCCGCGACGAGCCCCTCCGCCAGGTCCAGCAGGTTGACCGACTGCAGCAGCGCCCACACGGTGCTCGGCCAGTCGCCGATGGGGTGGGCGCCCGCCTCCAGGACGTAACGGGCGTACGGCAGTCCGGTGCCGCGGGCCGTCAGGTTCGGGTAGCCGGGGTTGTCCTCGGTGTACACCCGCTCCCGCAGATGGAAGGCGAGGCTGCGGCGCACCGCCTCCGGCAGCCGGGGGTCCTTGCCCCGCTGCCAGGCGAGGGCGAGCAGCGAGGTGACGCCGAGTGAGGTGTCGCCGATGTCGTCGCCGCAGTCCGGGTGCTCCAGGCTGCCGTCCGGTGTGAGCCGGGCGAGGGCCTCCTCGACGACACCGGCGAGGACCGCGTCGTAGGCCTCCGGGGTGTCGGGGAGGTCGTGCAGGGCGCCGAGCTGGCGAGGGAGATGCACGGGGTCAGCCCTTCATACCGGAGGTGGCCATACCTTCCACCAGCCTCTTCTGGAAGATGAGGAAGCAGATGAGCGTCGGCAGGAGGGCGAGTGTCGACATGGCGAACATCGCGCCGTAGGAGGAGCCGCTCGTCTGGTCGAGGAACAGGGTCAGGCCGAGGGGGACGGTGAACTTGTCGTTCTGCTGGAGGTAGACGAGCTGGTGCAGGAAGTCGTCGTACGTCCAGATGAAGGTGAAGATCGTGGTGGTGATCAGGGCCGGCTTCATCAGGGGCAGGATGATCTTCCAGTAGATCTTCCATGGGTTGGCGCCGTCGACCATGGCGGCCTGGTCCAGCTCGCGCGGTATGGAGCGGATGAACTGCACCATCAGGAAGATGAAGAAGGCGTCCACCGCGAGGAACTTCGGCACGATCAGCGGCAGGAACGTGTTGATCCAGGTCAGGTTGTAGAAGATCGTGTACTGCGGGATCAGCACCGCCTGCGTGGGCAGCATCAGCGTGCCGAGCATCAGGCCGAACCAGATCTTCTTGCCGCGGAACTCGAAGCGGGCGAAGGCGTAGGCGGCCAGCGAGCAGGAGATGACGTTGCCGATCACCGCGCCGATCGTGACGATCAGCGAGTTGGTGATGTACAGCGAGAAGGAGTTGCCGGAGCCGCTCCAGCCCTCGGAGTAGTTCTCGGGGCGCACCTGGTTCGGGATGAGCCCGGGGTGGGTGAAGATCTCGGTGTCGGGCTTCAGGGAGCTGCTGAGCATCCACATCAGCGGATAGAGCATGACGACGGCGACGCCGATGAGCAGGGTGTGGGCGAAGATGCGGCGCGGTCCGGTGAGCGAGCGCAGCCGGTGCAGCGGTGACTTCGACGGCTGGGCCGAGGTGATGGCGGACATGGTGAAGGACTCCTCGCTCGGACGTCAGTCGTCGTAGTGGACCCAGTAGCGGCTGCCGATGAAGTTGACCGCCGTGAACAGCGCGATGACCAGGAACAGCACCCAGGCCAGCGCCGAGGCGTACCCCATCTGAAGGTCCGTGAAGCCCTTCTTGTACAGGTAGAGGGAGTAGAGCATGGTCGAGTTGAGGGGGCCGCCGGAGCCGTTGCTGATCACGAACGCGGGGGTGAACGTCTTGAACGCGTCGATGATCTGGAGCACCACGTTGAAGAAGACGATCGGCGTGAGCAGCGGCAGGGTGATCCTGAAGAACCGGGTGACGGGGCCGGCGCCGTCGATCGAGGCCGCCTCGTACACGTCCTTCGGCAGCTGCTTGAGGCCGGCGAGGAAGATGACCATCGGGGTGCCGAACTGCCAGACGGCCAGCAGGACGAGCGTGTAGAGCGCGGTGTCGGGGCTGGAGATCCAGTCCTGCCCGGTGTCGAGGCCGAACCAGCCGAGGAAGTCGTTGAACAGGCCGTCCCCGCCGAAGACCTGCCGCCACACGATGGCGATGGCCACCGCACCACCGAGCAGCGACGGCAGATAGAAGGCGGCCCGGTACAGGCCGATGCCCTTGAGGTCGCGGTTGAGCAGCATGGCCACGCCGAGGGCGAGGGCGAGCTTGAGGGGCACGGAGACGACGACGTACACGAGGGTGGCGTGCACGGAGTCCCAGAAGACCGGGTCGTCGTGGAACATCCGGTCGTAGTTGTCCAGGCCGACCCACTGCGCGGGCGTCAGCAGGTCGAAGTCGGTGAAGGACAGATACAGCGAGTCGAGCATCGGGTAGATGGTCAGCCCGAACAGGCCGACGAACCAGGGAGCCAGGAAGAGGTACGGCCACCAGCCCCCGCCCCGCCGTCTGGCGAGCCGGCGCCGCATACGGTCGCGCTCCCGCTGGTCGGCCCCGGCCACGGAACCCGGCGGCTCCTTCACGACCGCGTCGGTCTGCGCGGTGGACATACTCATCTCTCCCTGGCCCTCTCCCGGTGCTGCCTATGTGCCCTGCCCTGCAACGCCCTGAAGGGGCGCGGGGCTCTATTTGAATTGCGGCTACCGCCGCGTGGGCGCGACCAGCCACAACGCGCCCGCAGACGCAGAACGACACATCCCGCCACCCCCTTGGGCGCTACCCCCCGAGAATCCCGGCGGCCTGATCGAAGAACTCACCGAGCTGCGCCTTGATCGACTTCTTGCCGAAGGCCACCGCCAGGTTCGACTGGAACAGCAGATCCCAGATCTGGTCGGCCCCCTGCGGCGGCGGCACCGGCGCGGGCAGCGCGTTCGACGCCTTGGAGACACGCTGGGAGATGTAGTCGGCGTTCTCCATGTTCAGCTTGTCCGTCTCGGTCAGACCCGAGGCGATCAGATTGCGGGCCTTCTCGGTCGGCGGAATGCCGCGGAACAGCTGCATGTCCTTGATCGCGGTGTCGTCCTGGGCGAAGAAGTTCATGATCTTCACCGAGTCGGCCACCTTCTTGCTGGCCTTGGTGGCGCTCAGCAGCACACCGCCGTTGACGAAGTTGCCCTCGCGCGCACCGGAGAAGTCGCCCTGCGGCGTCGGCAGGAAGTCCAGCTGCGCGTCGGTGATGGAGCCTCCCGCGCCGTAGACACCGGAGTCGAAGGTGAACAGGGCCTTGCCTATGACGACCGCGTTCTTGGTGAGGTCGTTGTGCGCGGCGGAGGTGATGGCGGGCGGCGGGGAGGCGTTGGTCTTCCGCATCTCCGCCCAGTACTCCCACCATTCCTGGAGGGTGTCGGAGGTGAAGCCGAGCTTCTTGCCGTCGTCGGAGAAGAACTGCTGGCCCTTCTCACGGGCGAAGATCTCGAAGCACTGGAGGGTGGAGCCGCCGCCGTCGTCGACGCCGTAGATCTTGCCGCCGCTCTTCTTGTGGACGTCCTGGGCGACCTCCTTCAGGTCGGCCCACGTCCACTCGCGGTCCGGCAGCTTCAGGCCGAGGTTCTCCAGGCCGCTGCGGTTGACGGTGAGCTGGTTGACGCCGATGCCGGACGGCACGCCGTAGAGCTTGCCGTCGACCGTGCCGGCGGCGAGGAGCGTCTTGGAGAAGCCGGTGAGGTCCAGGGACTTGCCGACGTAGGAGTCCAGTGGGGCGAGGACGCCCTTGCGGGCGTACTGCGCGACCAGGGCGGTGTCCATCTGGAGCAGGTCGGGGGCGCTGCCGCCGGCGATGTTGGTGTTGAACTTGTCGAAGTAGCCGTCGTAGCCCTGGTAGGTCTCGCGGATCTTGATCTTCGAGTTCTGCTTCTGGAAAGTGGCCAGCGCCTTCTTGTAGGCGTTGTGGCGGTCGTCGCTGCCCCACCAGGTCATGGTCAGGTCGCTGCTGGTGCTGCCGGCACCGGTGCCACCGGCGCAGGCGCTGAGAGAGCTGCCGAGCGCGCCGGCGACGGCCAGTCCGCTCGCGGTGCGGAAGAGGGTTCTGCGCGAGATCTGGTGACCCACCGGGTCCTCCCTGGATGTGCGTGACGGATCGCCCGGCCCTGAGGCGGCTCGGATCCCTGTGTGGATGGCGTTTCCCGGCCCGCGACCTCGCCCGGTCGCACCGCCGTGTCGGACGGGGTTCCGCGGCCGTGGTCCCGGCCGTGACCGTGCGAGCACGCCCTCGCACGGCTCGCCGTACGTGTCGTACGGCGGAGTACCTCGTCCCGAGCCGGGTCCCGCCGGCTCAGAAAGCGCTTGTCCGGACATTGGCAGAAGCGGGGCGAGTCCGTCAATGCTTCGCCTGGAGAGCCCCGGTCACGGTTTGGATTCCGTGGGCCACGGCGAGCCGGGTGGCCCCCACGACGGTGCCGCTGTCGGCGAGCGCGCTGCTGACGACCTCCGTGGGCCAGCTCAGCCGGGCGAGTTCGGCCCGCACACCCGGCACCAGCTGCGGGTTCGAGCCGACGGCGCCGCCCAGCACGATCAGCCCGGGATCCAGTACGGCAGCCACGGCGGCGGCGAGTCGCCCGATGTCGGCGGCGTGCCGCGCGACCACGGCACCCGCCGTGGCGTGCCCTTCACCGGCGAGCGCGAACAGCCGCTCGGCGGTGTCGGGGCACGGCCCGTCGGCGTCCCGCCATACCTCGGCCGTGCGGCGCAGCAAGGAGTCGACGCCGATGTGCTCCTCGAGCGCCTCCTGGCGCGGTTCGCGGCCCTCGTCCCACGGGTACGGCAGCCGGGCCACCTCACCGGCCGCTCCGTTCGCCCCGCGCAGCACCCGGCCGCCGACGACGATGCCGAGGCCGATGCCCACGCCGATGCGCAGATAGCCGAAGGTCTCCCGGCCGCGGGCCGCGCCCTGGTGCAGTTCGGCGAGGGCGGCGCAATTGACGTTGTTCTCCAGGTGGACGGGGACGCCGGGCGGCAGGGCGACGGCCATGGCGTCGAAGACGGGGCCGGCTTTGGCGGTCGCGGGCCGCATCCCGGTGCCGTCCCGGTCCCGGGTGGTGACATCGCCGACCGCGACGACGACGGCGCGCAGCGGGGCGTCGACCGGCAGCGCGTCGAGCGCCTTGCGGACGGTGTCGGCGGCCTCGGCGCGGGTGCCGGTGCCCGTGGCGAGCAGGGTGCCGTCCAGGGCGCAGCCGCGCACCTGGGTCCGGGCGGGTCCGAGGTCGACGGCGAGGACGGCGCCGGAGGCTGGCCCGAGCCGGTAGACGGCGGCGGACCGGCCGGTGGCGCCCGAGGCGGTACCGGAGTGGGCGGCGAGGTCGGCGGCCTCCAGTTCGGCCACGGCGGTGGAGACGGTCGGCTTGGACAGGCCCGCGCCGGCCGCCAGCTGGGGGCGCGTGGCGGTGCCCGCCGCGGCCAGCACAGCGAACACCCCACGCGCGCTCTCGCTCAGGTCCATGGTCTCCCCAGGTCGTGCTGCGGCGACATTACGCGCCGCGATGATCGATCGGCACCGGCAATTCCGCGCCTCTTGACGCACCCTACTTCGTTAGTTAACTTCCTAACGAACTAAGGCGGTACACGCCCACCGCCCCACCCCGAAGCCCGTCCCGGGGCTTCCCGAGACAACGCCGGTCTCGCGCCCCCGAAGGGGCGCGAGGAACTGCGCGACCAGCCACAACGATCCCGCAGACAACGGCGGCTCAACCCGGCCCTCCCAGCGGAGCGCCCACACACGGTTCGCCCGCCGTCGCAGCCTTCAGCGCTCCGACGAAAGAGGATCCGTGCAGGTCACCCCCCAGTCCTCCCCCCTCGTGGTCGGCATCGACGTGGGCGGCACCAAGACGCATCTCCGCGCTCACGCGGGGGAAGACCTGGTCGCCGATCACGTCCGCACGAGCAGCGGCTGGCGGCCGCACGACCCGGTGGCAGCCGCCGGGTGGCTCGCGGCGCTGATCGCCGGCGCCCTGCCGAAGGGGGTGCGTCCGGCCGCCCTCGCGGTGGGCGGACACGCCTGTGAGACGGCCCGCCAGTGCGCCCAGATCCGCACCGCCCTCCAACTCCACCTCGACGCGCCCGCGTCGGTGGTCGGCGACGCCGAACTCCTCGTCCCCGCCGCCGGGTTGGACAAGGGCGTCGGTCTGGTCGCCGGTACCGGTTCCGTCGCGGTCGGCCGGCTGGCCGACGGCACCGCGGTCCAGGTCGGCGGCTGGGGCGCGGTCCTCGGCGACGAGGGCGGCTCCGCCGGTCTCGTCCGTGAGGCAGCACGGGCCGTATGGGCGGCGCACGACCTCGGCGAGGAGCCCGACGCACTGGCGCTCGGGCTCCTCGACGCGTTCCAGGTCCCCGAAGTGCCCGCACTCGGGGCGGCCTTGGAGCGGGCGCAGAGCCCTTCCGCGGACTGGGGCCGGCACGCGCCGGTGGTGTTCGCCGCCGCCGAGGCCGGTTCGCCGCTCGCCCGGGCGGTGATCGACGAGGGCGGCCGGTCACTTGCCGCGCTGGTCGAGCAACTCGCCGCGCGCGGGGTGCCGGTGGACGACGTCGTGGTGGCCGGCAGCACGATTCTCGCGCAGCCCGTCCTGTACGAGGCGTTCGGCGCGGCGCTCGCCGACAGCGTGCCAGGGGTCCGGTCCCGCCCCCTGGAAGTGCCGCCGGTGGAGGGGGCCGTGGCGCTCGCCCGTTCACTCCTGTGACATCCGCCGGACGCCGGGTCATCCCGAGTCCGACACAACTCGCCCGTAGATCTCCGCTCGTAGGACTCGATCTCGATCGCCGGCGCCCCGTGCGCCGCACGCCCGTCCGCTGCGTGCCGATCGGTCGGGTCGGTCGTTTCGATCTCCTCCCGGCCGTTCGGCCGAAGAATTCGAGAGAGGCACTTCATGCCGTCACCCTCCGGGGCCCAGGCCACTCCGACCCTCAACAGAAGGCGCTTTCTGCTGACGTCCGCAGGAGGCGGTGCGGCGCTGGCGGTGGTGCCCGCCTTCGCCGGCTGGCTGCCCACCGCCGACGCCAGGACCGCCGTGCGGGCGGCCGCGTTCGTCGACGACTACCGGACCAACGTCGTCGCCAACCAGACGCCAGAGACCAACGCGGTGGTCCGGATCCTCGGCGGCTTCGCGAGGGTGTGGAAGACCGGCGGTGCCTGGAACACCGGCACGCCGCTCCTGCCCGAGATGCTGCGCGCCAACATGCGCTACTGCGCCCGGATCACCGCCGCGCGCACGGACGCCCAGGCAAAGGAATCGTTCATCATCGACCGTCAGCACCAGAGCTACTCGGTGATCGCCGGGCTCGGTCCGCTGGCGGAGCTGTACCGGACCGGTGCCAAGGCGGTCACGTCGATCACCGGCGCCCCGGACGGCACACCCGCCGGGAAGATCAGCGACGCGCTGCCCGCCGACGCCCCGGCCGGGTCCGCGATCGGCGCCGGTTCCCACGACTCGGACCTCGGCCAGGTGGCCAGGCTGGTCGACACGGTGCGCGGCCCGTTCGCCTCCGGCAACCCGGCGAAGTTCGCCTTCCAGTACCCGCGTCCCTGGCGGATGAACGAGGACAGCGAGGTCGTCGACACCGGGGCCAAGGACGCCTTCGGCTTCCCCGTCTACGACTCGCGGGTGAGCGTCGCCCCGCAGCTCCTGCGCCAGCGCGCCGAGACCCCGGCCGAGGACGGCGGCTTTCCCAGCGGGCACACCAACGCCCTGCACCTGGCGGCCCTGGCGTACGCCCACGCCGTGCCCGAGCGCTTCCAGGAGCTGGTGACCTGCGCCTTCGAACTGAGCCACACGCGGATCGTCGCGGGCATGCACTCCACCGTCGACGTCCTGGGCGGCCGTGTGATGGCCACGGCCCTGGCCGCCGCCGCGCTCGCCGACCCGGCCAACGCCGAACTCAAGGCCGCAGCCCGCGCCCAGGCGCTGGCCTACTTCCTGCAGCACACCGGCAGCACGGCCGACACGCTGTACGCCCATGCCCACTCGGCCGGCACCGACACCGACCCGTACGCCGACCGCGAGGCCAACGCCCGCACCGTCGAGCCCAAGCTGACCTACGTCCTGACCCGGCAGGGCCGTGACGTGCCGCTGACCGTGCCCAAGGGCGCCGAGGTGCTGCTGGAGACGCGCCAGCCCTATCTGACGGCGGCCCAGCGCCGCGAGGTGCTGCGCACGACCGCGCTGCCCGCCGGGTTCGTCCTGCTGGACGGCTTCGAACAGTGGGGGAGGCTCGACCTGTTCTCGGCCGCCGACGGCTACGGCGCCTTCGACTCCGACGTGACCGTCACGCTCGACGCGGCCGCGGGCGGGTTCGGCGCGGCGGACAGCTGGCGCAACGACATCCGCGGCGAGGGCGGCCTGACCAAGCGCGGCACCGGCACGCTCACCCTGACGGGCCACAACCGTTACCACGGCGGCACGGCCGTCGAGGACGGCGTGCTCGTCGCGGCGTCCACCCACGCCCTCGGCCAGGGCGACGTGCGTGTCCTGGGCGGCACGCTGTGCGCGGGCCAGGTGCTGCGGGTGCGCGGCGCCTACGTCCAGGAGGGCGACACCCGCCTGGAGCTGCCGCTGCGCAGGAACCACGGTCCGGCGCTCCAGGTGTCCGGCCGGGTCGTGCTGGGCCGGGGCGCTGTGCTGTCGCTGCGCCTGGACGGCGAGCGCCCGCCGGTCGCGGGGACCACGGTTCCCGTCATCGGGGCACAGCGGCTGCGCGGCCGGTTCGACCGCATCGAGCTGAACTCGCGGGCCTTGCGAGCCGTACCCGTCCATACGGCGGAAGGTCTGTCGGTACGACTCCTGAAGCGGTAACCGGCCTCCCGGCGGAAGCTGATGCAGAGTAGGCCCATGGGCCGCCCGAGGATCAGCTTCCGCCGTCGCGGGGCCGAGGATGCCGCGGAGCGGATGATGGCGCTCGAACAGCAATCGGCCTCGAACCCGACCACAACTCCGACCACGACCCCGGCTCCGGCTCCGCCCGCGGCTCCTGAGGGGCCGGCCGATCCGCCCGATGCCCGGCGCGCTCGGCGGTCCGTCGGGCGCCTCCTCGTGCCGCTCGTCGTGATCGTGCTGCTCGGCCAGATGGCCGTGGCGATGGTGACCACCGCCGTGCGGCAGACGCCGACCATCGACGAACCCGTGTACGTCGGCACGGCGGCCGAGTACCTGCACGAGCGCCGGGTGGTCCACAATCCCGAGCATCCGCCCCTCGGAAAGCTGGTCATCGGCGTCGGGGTGGCCCTCGCCGATCCGCGGGTCGATGCCTCCTTCGACGGCGATCAGGGCCGGTTGGGGCGGCATCTGCTGTACGAGTCCGGGAACGACCCATGGCGTCTGATGCTGTTCGCCCGGCTGCCCGTGATCGCCCTGACGCTCGCGTTCGGGCTGGTCGTGTTCGCCTTCGCCCGGGAACTCGCCGGTGCGGCGGGCGGTTTGGCGGCACTGGGTCTGTACGCCTTCTCCCCCGACCTCGTCGCGCACGGCTCGCTCGCCACGCTGGACGTGCCGGCGGCCGGGTTCGTGCTGACGTCGGTCTGGCTGCTGTGGCGGGCCCGCCATCGGCCGCGGCTGTATGTGCCGTTGGCCGGGGCGGCGCTCGGGGCGGCCCTGGCGACGAAGATGAGCATGCTGGCGGCGATCCCGGTGCTCATGGCACTCGCCGGGCTGTCGGTGTGGTGCGCGAGAGCGCCCACCGCCTCCCGTCGCCGGACGCTGGGGCGGGCCGCCGCGGGCGCCGGCGTCCTGGCGCTGGTCGCGGTCGCGGTCGTATGGGCGTCGTATCTCGTGGTCGATCCGCGGCTGCGCTGGGCGCCGGAGCAGCCCGTGCCGGCGGTGCAGGGCCTGCGGGGGCTGGTCGTGGACCTGCTGCCGTTCCCGGAGGCGTACCGGGACGGTATGCGCGTGCAGTTCGACTTCGAGGACTACCCGTGGCAGGGCTTCCTGTTCGGCCGGCTCTACACCGGCTCGCTCTGGTACTACCTGCCGGCCGCACTGCTGGTGAAGACGCCGCTGGGCATGCTCGCGCTGTGGGCCGCGGGCGCCGTCACCCTGGTGACCGTACGACCGCTGCGGCCCGTGGCGCCGTATCTGCTGGTGCCGACCGCCGTGCTGCTCGGGGCGGCCATGCTCGGGTCCCGGGACTTCGGCACGCGGTACGCCGTCTTCGTGCCGATGTTCCTGGCGGTGGCGGCGGGTTGTGTCCTGGTGGTGCGCCGGCGGTGGGTGCCGGCGGCGGTCGGCGCGCTGGTGCTGTTCGTCGCGGTGAGCTCGCTGCGGACGTACCCCTACTATCTGCCGTACTCCAACGAGGCGTTCGGTGGTCCGGAGAAGACTCATCTGCGGCTGCACGACTCCAACGTCGACTGGGGTCAGGACCTGGGCCGGCTGGCGGACCGGCTGCGCGAGCGGTACCGGGGCGAGCGGATCTGGCTCGTCTACAAGGGCAGCGGAGTGCCGTCGTACTACGGCATCCGCGCCGTGGATCCACGCAGGACGGACGACATCGGCGAGGTGCGCGGACTGCTGGTGGTGTCGGACTCCGCGGCGGCCAAGGCGACCGGACGGCTGGCCGCACTGATCGACAGCAGTCGGCCGATCGACGGCGTCGGCCATTCGATCACGATCTATCGTCGCTGAGTACGGGCGCCTGAGCGGTCGGGTCGACACGGTGTGTGAGCTATGTTGAGGCACTGTGGGAGACAAAAGAGGCGCACCGGTGCCATCGCCCCAGCAGGCACGCGCACAGGCATCCGCCATCACCTCTGGAAAGTCGGTCCCGGAGGCCGGGGTGTCCCCGACTTCCCAGCTCAGGGCGCTCTTCGACCAGCCTCGGCTCTCCCCCGGGCAGCGACGGATCGCCCAGTACCTGATCGAGCACATCACGGAGGCGGCGTTCCTTTCGATCACCGACCTCGCCGAGCGGGTCGGGGTCAGCCAGCCGTCGGTGACCCGCTTCGCCGCCGCCGTCGGCTTCAGCGGTTACCCCGCGCTACGGGAGAAGCTGCAGTCGATCGCCCTGGGCGCCCTGTCCGGCGGCCCGGTGCCGGCCGAGGAGAACGGCGCCAACGAACTCCAGTCGGCCGTGGACGCCGAGATCGACAACCTGGAGAACCTGCGCCGTGACTTCGCCGACCCCGACCAGGTCATCGAGATCGGCCGCAAGCTGTCGCAGTCGACCCCGCTGACCATCCTCGGGCTGCGCATCTCCGCCTCGCTGGCCGAGTACTTCGCGTACGCCGCACGCCGTATCCACCCCGACGTCCGGCTGGTGACACGGGGCGGCAGTGTCGCCTACGACGCGCTGCTCCAGTCACGCGAGGCGGGCGGCACCTGGGTGCTGGCGTTCTCCATGCCGCGGCACGCGCAGGAGACGCTCACCGCGGTGCGGGTCGCGCGCAGCGCCGGACTGCGGGTCGCCCTGGTGACCGACCTGGCGCTGGGCCCGGTGGCCGACACGGCCGACGTCGTCTTCGCCACCGGCACCGGATCGCGGCTGGTCTTCGACTCCTACGCCGCGCCCGGCGTGATGGCCGCCGCGCTGCTCCAGGCCATGACCGACGCGGACCCGGAGCGGACGCAGGCGCGGCTGGAGGACTACGAGCACATCTCCGACCAGCACCAGTTCTTCTTGCGGGACTGAATCCATGCCAAAGGGATGCACAGCGGCCCTATTCACATCAAATCACGCATGAATGTTTTCATACGTCTTGCAAACCGGACGGCATATATAAATACTTCACACCGCACCACCCGCCCGCCGAAAGCAGTCGGTCCGCTCATGCGCACGTCACCCCATCCGTCGTGCGACTGCCGTCTGCCTTCCGGGCTCCACCGCGAACAGCCGCGGCCGCCGTCTCCTACCCGCGTCGGCGCTCAGGCTGTTCGGTCGGGCATCGCCTGCGCGAGCGCCCGTGGCGGCGGCCCCGGTCATCCCCTAGGCCGGGGCCGCCCCGACCCCGTCGGACACCCCCGACGACGCCGCACACCGGAAGCGATGACCATGCCCCTGACGACCACGCGCATCACCCCGGACTGGCCGTGCCAGGTCAAGACCCCCGGCTCCTACGACTGGGAACGCTCCGCCGCGAAGTGGCTGCGCGAACTGGTGCCGGCCCGCTACGCGAGCTATCCGGCGCTGATCCGCCACCCCGTCCTGCTCGCCCGGCACGCGCAGATCCAGGTCCAGAACGAGATCCGGGTCGCGCGCACCGCGCTCCAGACCGCGCGCGCCGACCTGCCCGCGCTCGGCATGCCCGAGTCGGTCATCGAGCACACGATCAAGATGTACGCGGCGGAGGTCATGCAGTTGCAGCACATCGCCCGCAGCGTGCGCGCGGTGTCCCAGGCGCTGGTCGACCGCGGGCGCTGAGCCGGCGCCCTCGGCGCCACGGGCATCCCGGCAGGCGGCGGGCGGTCAGGACGCGCCCGCCGTCGCCGCGCAGGTGACCGTCGCCGACGGCTCCCCGACCTGGTCCGACGTGGCGGCGAGGAACCCGAAGGTGACGCTGGCGCCGGGTTCCAGGGTGCCGTTCCATGAGGCGTTGGAGACCGTCGCCCTGCCGTCCCCGGTCGTGGCGAGGGTGCCGTCCCAGACCTGAGTGAGCCGGGCGCCGGTGGGCGGCACGACCGTCGCGATCCAGCCGGAGGCCGCAGACGCGGGCGCGTTGGTCACCGTCACCTCGCCCTGGAAGCCGCCCTGCCAGCTGTTGACGGTCCGGAAGGACGCCTTGCAGTCGGGGTCGCCCTGCCCGCCCGAGCCGGGTGCGGCGGATCCGCCGGACGCGGAAGGCCCGGGCTCGGCCGATGCGGACGCGCTCCCGGACGGATCCGGCTCACGGGCCTGCGAGCCGTCGTCACGCCCGGCGAGCAGGAGCGCGCCGCCGAACCCGACGACGGCGGCCGCCGTCACGGCGACGGCGACGGCGGTACGGCGGAATCCGGGGCCCGACCCGGCCGACCCGGAAGGGGCATCACGGCGCCGCGCCCTTCCCGTCTTCTCGGCGACGGCGGGCAGTTCCTGTGTCGCCTCCTCGGTGCCCGGCAGGACCACGGTCTCGTAGCCGGCGTTGCTCTCCTCCCACTCGCGGAACAGCTCCGCGAGGGCGTCCGTGCGGCGTGGGCGCAGGACGTGGATCGGTTCCAGGACCGGGCCTTCGTCCGGCTCCGCGGGGTCGGGCCGTGTGGACACACCGCTCTCCTTCCGTCCCCGTCGGCACGGGGCTCGCCAATCCCCGAGGAGTGATACGAGGCTCGCCTCCCGCCGGTTCAGCCCCCGCGCGGCGAGCGCGTGGCCGCGGTCAGGCGGGCACGGCGAGGAAGCGGTGCAGGGACGTCTTCATCGCGGCGACGAAGGCATCACGGCCGGCGTCGTCCAGGGCGTCGAGCGACAGGTACGGGTTGAGGTCCTCCAGCTCGACCAGCAGGAGTTCCCCGCCCGGCGCGCGGCAGGCGTCCACGCGCTGGATGCCATGGCCGAGGCCGTTCCACTGGATGAAGCGCCGGGCGAACGCCAGGTCGCCGTCGGTCGGTTCGTACGGCTCCAGCTGCCAGCGCCTGTCGGTGTGCGGCGCGTACAGGGCGTACTGGAAGTCGTGGTCGACGAAGTAGAAGGAGACCTCGTAGGCGAAGTCGACGCACGGCTGGACGAGGACGTCTCCGTCGGCCGAGGCGTGCACCTCCTTCGCCGGCACGATCCGCAGCCCCATCGAGTCGGCGCCGAGCTTGGGCTTGACGACATAGCGGTCGGCCTCGGGCAGCCGGTGCAGGTCCTCGGCACCGTCGACGGTCGCGATGACCGGGTATCCGGCGGCGGTCAGATCGAGCAGGTACTGCTTGCCGGCCATGTCCGCCCTGCCGGAGAGCGGGTTGTAGACCCGGATCCCGTCGGCGGCCGCGCGCCGGCGGAAGTCGTCGTACGCCTCCTGGTAGGTCAGGACCGGGCCGCTGTTGCGGACGACGACCGCGTCGAAGGCCCCCATGAGCGCCGCCGCGTCCCGGGGGTGGCACAGGGCGAGGTCGAAGTCGTCGCGCAGACGTGAGGTGAGGAAGATGTCCTCGTCGCAGTAGCGCCGCCCGCGGGCCGGGTAGGCCAGGTCGGTGACATACAGGATGCGGGGTCTGGCGGGCGGCATACGGGCTCCTCGGCTGCGGCGGCAGGCGATCGTAGGCAGACGGAGGTCCGCCGGACAAACATCGGATCGGCCGGAGACCGAGAGCACTCAGTTCCCTCGTATCGCTGCACTGAGTGCCATTGATGCAGCTCCGGGTGCTACGTTCCGTCCATGAGCTCCAGCAGCACGAAGCCCCCGATGCGGGACGCCCTGGTCGCGGCGGCCTTCCGGCTGTTCCTGGAGCGGGGCTACGAGCAGACGACCGTCGACGACATCGTCGCGCTGGCCGGTGTCGGACGGCGGTCGTTCTTCCGCTACTTCCCGTCCAAGGAGGACGTGGTCTTCCCGGACCACGAGCGCTGCCTCGCCGACATGACGGCCTTCCTCGCCGCGAGCGGCGCGGAGCACGAGCCGGTGCGCCGGGTGTGTGACGCGGCGCGGCTGGTGCTGCGCATGTACGCGGAGAATCCGACCTTCTCGGTGCAGCGCTATCGGCTCACCAAGAAGGTGCCCGGGTTGCGCGCGTACGAGCTGTCGGTCGTCTGGCGCTACGAGCGGGCCCTGGCCGAGTATCTGCGCGAGCGTTTCGCCGGCCGGCGGGACGGCACGCTGCAGGCCGATGTGATCGCCGCCGCCGTGGTCGCGGCGCACAACAACGCCCTGCGGTCCTGGCTGCGCTCGGACGGCCAGGACGACGCGAGCGCCGGTGTGGACCAGGCCCTCGGGTACGTCCAGGCCACCTTCGGTGTCGCCCCTCCCCCGCCCCCGTTGCGCGCCGAGGGGCCCGAGGACGTGGTCGTCGTCGTGTCCCGGCGCGGTGCCCCGCTGTGGCGGGTGGTCCAGGAGATCGAGGCGACGCTGGACCGCGGCTGATCGGGCCGCGTCGAATCTCCACAGATTCAGGGAACGGAGTGCCTTTACGTGTGGCACTGAGTGCCATACGCTGACGGCGTGCACGGTGGCACGGTGAACCGGGCACGTGCGTGCACGGGCGACCCGCGCACGTGGGATTCCGGGCGAGCGCAGGGAGTTGACCAGCGTGTACCACCACTCAGGAAGCGTTGCCAGTCAGACCGTCGGCTTCGCGGCGGGTGTCCTCGACCGCGCGGCCCCCGACACGGAGGCCATCGTCTTCCAGCGCTGTACGTGGTGCGGCACCGCCATGTACCACCGCCTGCTGTGCCCGGTCTGCCAGGGCAGCGAGCTGCGGACGGAACGCAGCGAGGGTGTGGGGACCGTCCGTCACTCCACGGTGGTGCACCGCAATTCCCCTGCCGCGCGCAATGTGTCGCTCATCGAGATGGCCGAGGGATTCGTCGTACGCGGCCGGGTCATGGGCCCGCCCATCGGCATCCACAGCGGCGACCGGGTCCGGCTGTCGACGGCGAAGGATCCCGTCCGGGGCGAGCCGGTGTTCCAGCTGGTCGACGAGCCCTACCGCGCCTGGACCTGATCCGGCCGTTCCCCGTGATCCCTGCCAGCCTCTGAGTCCGGCCGCAGCCCTGGCACCAACTCCCTCACGGCTACGGGCAGTCCGGTCTCGAAGCACCGGTTCGCCGTCGGATGCGCCGCAGCACCCCGCCTCGGCCGACCGCGCGCCGTCGACCGGGCCGAACAGGGCGTCGAGCATCCGTGGGTCTCCCCCGCCGTGCGCCTCGTGGGCGCTCACGAGGGGGATGTCCACCGCTGCCCGCCACAAGGGCCGCAGGGTGAGCCGTGCCCGGCCCGCGTGCTCGGCGGCGGTGTCCCCGCGCACCGCACCGCCGGCGGAGCCGATCCGGCTCGTGGGCGGCTGCCGGCGGCGCTCCCCCACCTCCAGTTCCAGCGGGCCGCCGCTGCCGTTGAACATGACGCGGTAGCCCTCCCACGGGGAGTACGCGGTGAGGCGGTACGTCATCGTCGCGCCACCGGCGTAGCGCACCCGGACGGCCATGTCGTCCTCGATCGTTACGGGTCCGCCGAAGACGTTGCGGTCACGCACGTACCCGTCGTCCGGCTCGGCTTCGAGGTAGAGGGCGCGCAGCGGGTCGGGCCGGGGTCGCACAGGGCGGCGGCGAGGTGGCCGGGGCGTTCGGCGAGGGCCCGGGTGAAGGGCTGGGCGCGGTGGCCGGTGCCGACGACGACGGCGCGGCGTGGGGGAGTTCGGCTCCTTGTCGTGGCCTTTCCCGTCGAACTCCCGGCCAGTCATGTCCGCCGGCCGATTCGGCGGCCCCTGATCCCCTTTCTCCCTCGTCACAGGCAACGCACGGCCAACTCCTTCCGTCCTCCCCGGTTGAGGGACCGGGACCGTCCGTCCCGGAGCGAACGGAAGGAGGGGCACGTGATCCGTGCCCGGCGAATAGGGGTCACCGCCGTGGCGGTGCTCGCGATCGTGGGGGCGTCGCCAGGGTGGGCCCAGGCTCAACCGGCGTCGCAGACAAGACCGTTAGCGGAATCGGCCGACAGCGGGGACGGCCTGCCGCCGGACTGGAGCGTCACCGGTGAGGGACCGGCACGCAAGCTGGTCTGGCGGTCGGACGAACGGGTCCCCATGGGGAACGCCCGCGTCGAGTTCTACGCCGGTGACCGTCTGCTCGGCCATCCGGCGCCGGCGAAGGACGGCCGGACGTTCCGGCTCGGCCTCGACGGGCTCCGGCTGGACTCCGTACAGGACCTGCAAGTACGGGCTGCGGGGCGCCGGTTGGACGCGGCCTCCGGCTCTTCCTCCGGCCCCCGCGCCGGAGCGGCACTCCCGCCCCGGCTGCCGGCGAACCCGGTCGACCCCGGCAAGCCGGGTACGTACCGGACCGTCACGGGCGAGTACGACCTCGACCCGGTACGGCTGCCCGGCTTCGACCAGCCGGTCGAGATGCGGGCCGTGGTGGTGGCGCCCAAGGGTGCCGAGGGCCACCGTCCGCTCGCGCTGTTCCTGCACGGGCGCCACTCGACCTGCTACACACCGCAGGGCGAGACGACCGGCGACTGGCCCTGCGCGACCGGCGCCAAGCCGATTCCGAGCCACCGCGGCTATCTGCGCGACCAGCGTCTTCTGGCCTCCCAGGGCTATGTGACGGTGTCGGTCTCCGCCAACGGCATCAACGGCCAGGACTGGCAGGCCGACGACGGCGGCGCGCAGGCCCGTTCCTCGCTGGTGCGGCAGCATCTGGCCCGCTGGGCCGACTGGTCCGCCCACCCGGGCACGGGACCGGCGGCCGTACGGCAGGCGCCCCGTGCCGATCTGTCCCGGGTGCTGCTCGTGGGACACTCGCGCGGCGGCGAGGGCGTCAACCGGGCGGCGATGGACAGCCTCTACGCGCCGCCCGCCGCCCAGGACGGCTATCACGGCCCGGTGCGCTGGCGCATCCGCGGCACGGTGCTCATCGGCCCGACGATCTTCGGTCAGAACCCGGTCGCGGACGTGCCGTCGATGACGATCCTGCCGGGCTGCGACGGCGACGTGTCCGACCTCCAGGGCGAGGTGTACGTCGACGGCACCCGTCAGGTCAGCCGCGGTGCCGCCCTGCACAGCGCGGTGTACGTGGTCGGCGCCAACCACAACTACTTCAACAGCGAATGGACGCCCGGCCAGGCCCAGGCGCCCGCCGAGGACGACTTCTGGAACGACGAGGAGCAGCGCGACCCGGTCTGCTCCCCCGGCACCAGGACGCGGCTGACCGCCGACCAGCAGCACAAGGCCGGCGCGACCTACATCGCGGCGGCGGCACGGCTGTTCGTCGCGGGCGACGACCGGGTGCGTCCGCTGCTCGACGGCTCGGAGCGGCGCGCGCCCTCGGCCGACCCCGCGCGTGTCCTCACCCACGCGGTGGGCGCGCGGCGCGGCGCCGGCTTCCTGCCGGACGGCAAGGTCACCGTGAGCGGCGCCCGGCTGTGCTCTGCGGTGGATCCCGACACGGCGAAGGCCTGTCTGTCGTCGGAGACGGCAGGTGTCTCACCGCACTTCGCGCGCTGGGAGACCGACCGTGAGCCCGGCCGCCGCGCGGTCGCGCTGCGCTGGACGGCGGCCGGATCGGCCGCGCGGATCAGCCCGGACCGGCCCGTGTCCCTCGCCGGTTCGAAGGCGCTGGCGCTGCGCGTCATCGTCCCGCCGAACACCACCGGTACGCAGCTGGACGTCTCCGTCACCGACACCGCCGGACGGCACCGGACCCTCGGCCGCGTCAAGGTCGACGGGCTGCCCGGGACGGACCGGACCGCGTCGTACTGGGCGCGTGAGGTCCGCGTGCCGCTCGGGGCCGACGACGCCTCCGCGCTCGACCTGCGGCACGTCAAGTCCCTGACGCTGACCCCGCGCACGCGCTCCGGGAAGGCCTGGCTGATGGACGCCTGGGCCTGGCGGCCGGGCACGCCGGCGGTCTCGGCGGCCCCGCTGCCCCGCGTCGACATCGGCCGGATGACGGTCAAGGAAGGCGACTCGGGTGTACGGACCTACCGGGTGCCGGTGAGCGTCTCCGGGCAGGGCAGCGGGCAGGTACGGCTGTTCGTGCCCGACCCGGCCACGGAGGCCGTCACCAGCCGGCTGGTTACAGTCCGGCCCGGCACGAACGTCATCGACGTGCCGGTGAAGGTCGAGGGCAACACCCGTTACGGCTACGACTCGGGCCAGGACGTGTTCGTGAAGGCGGTGCGCACCGCCGTGGTCGGCTCCCACCTGGGCGGTGTGACCGTCCAGAACGACGACCCGATGCCGTCGGTCTCGGTGGCACCGCTCGCCGACCGGGTGACCGAGGGACAGCCGCTGAAGTGGCGGGTCTCGCTGTCGGCGGTCGCCGACGCAGACGTCACCGGTGTGTACGCGCTGCTGTCGGTCACGGACGGCCGGGAACTGTCGACGAAGGACGTCGACCCCCGCTGGCTCGACGAGAACACCGGTCAGTTGCCGGACCCGGAACGGCCGTTGTCCGGGGTGGACGGGCTTTCCCTGTGGGTGAACGTCGAGGCGGGGAAGAAGTCCGCCGACCTCGTGATCCCGACGGTGAAGGACCAGGTGGCGGAACAGGCCGAGTCGATCCGCTTCCGGGCGGACGACGACTCGGGTGAGCCGCAGCCCGGTGCGCCGGTGATCACGGGCACGGTGCTCGACGCCTCGTGACCCTCTCGCGCTGACGCCCTGGCCCGTGAGGTCAGGGCGTCAGCGTGATCCGCACGCCGACGGTGCCGTTCGCACCACGGCGCAGTCGGCTGCCGAAGAGCGTGAGGCGGCCGGTGATCCCGTACTTGCGGGCGATGAGTCCGCGGTAGCGTGCGCTGGTCGCCTCGTCGCAGATCTCGGCGGTCGCGGGGACCTGCTCACCCGTGGGGTTGCCGCGCAGGTCACAGGGGCCGACGAGGACGTCGCCGCGGTTCCGGATGCGCTTGACCTTCCAGGAGTCGGCGACCGTCCACACGCCCAGCGCGTCCCCGTCCCGGACGACCCAGACCGGCGTGGCGACTGAGGTGCCGTTCTTGCGGTAACTGGTGACGAGCAGATACTTGCCCGCGCCGAGCTGCTCCAGCGACGTGTCGTCCATGGCGGGAAGTGTAGGCGCCGGGGTGGGACACGGAACCCCGGCCCCTTCCCGGCCGGCTCAGTCGAGCGCCGCCGCCATCCGCCGTACGCCCTCCTCGATCAGCTCGGGCGAGGTGGCCAGGTTGAGCCGCACGTGCCCGGCGCCGCCGGTACCGAAGGGGATACCGGAGTTGAGGGCGACCCGGCCGCGGCGCAGGAAGACCTCCGCCGGGTCGTCGTCGAGGCCGAGGGCGCGGCAGTCGAGCCAGGCGAGGTAGGTGGCCTCGGCGGGGCGGTGGGTGATGGCCGGGAGGTGCTCGGCCAGCAGGTCGGCGAGCAGGCGCCGGTTCTCGTCGAGGCCGGCCAGCAGGCTGTCGAGCCAGTCGGTGCCGTCGCGCAGGGCCGCGCTGTGGGCGATGATGCCGACGTGGCTGGGCCCGTGGCTGACCTCTTCGGGCAGCCGGGCCAGGTCGGCGGCGGAGTCGGGCCCGGCGATGGCCAGGGCGGCCTTGAGGCCGGCCAGGTTCCAGGCCTTCGACGCCGACATGAGCGACAGCCCGTTCGCGCCGCCGGTGACGCTCAGGTAGGGCACGAAGTCGACCCCGCGCGCGGTGATCGGTGCGTGGATCTCGTCGATGACGACCCGTACGCCGTGGCGGTCGGCGAGGGCGGCGACGGCGGCCAGTTCGTCCGCGGTGTGCACGGTGCCGGTCGGGTTGTGCGGGCTGCACAGCAGGAAGGCCGCGGCACGGCCGCCCTCGGTCACCCGGCGAAAGGTTTCCTCCAGTACGTCGAGGTCGATGCGCAGATCGGAGCCCAGCGGGGCCTCGACGACCTGCCGGTCCATGTGGTCGACGAACTGGTAGAACGGCGGGTAGACGGGCGAGTTCACCACGACCGGATCGCCGGGTCCGGTGACCAGTTTGAGCATCTCGACCACGCCGAGCATCACATCCGGCACGATCGCCGTGCGCTCCACGGCCAGTCCGTCCCAGCCCCACCGCTTCTCCGCGAAACCGGCGAGCGCCTCGGCGTAGCCGGTGCCGGCCGGGTAGCCGGTCTCGCCGAGGGCGAGGGCGTCGGTGATGGCGCGGACGACGGCTTCGGCGGGCAGGACGTCCATCTCGGCCACCCACAGCGGCAGGACGTCGTCGGGGTAGGCGCGCCACTTCATGCTCGTGCGACATCGCAGGCGGTCGAGGGTGAGGGCGCGCAGGGGATTCGGTTCACCGGACGTTTCGTGCGGGATCCTCGTCATGGATCACAAGATAGGCGGGCCGGGCGGCGGCCGGGAACGGGCGCGGCGGGCAGCGGCAGGTGCCGGTGCGCCGGATGCCCGGAAGCGGCCGGTGCCGGTCCGCCGGTTGCCCGGGAAGCGGTCGGCCGGTCCGCCGGCGCGAGAAAGATCACCCGCGCCGTGAACGCGGGCGGGCCGCGCTCCGTATGGAGAGAGGGTGCTCAACTCCGGGAGGGCCCCGTGGCGTTGATGCCGCGCTGTACTTGGTTCGGGAGCCATGCATGAGGCACGCACGACGACGTCTCGTCCGGCGAGTGACACGGCTGGCGGCCGTCGGCGGACTCCTCCTCGGCGGAACGATGGTCACACGCGCCGTGGCGAGCGAGCCCGACGGCACCTCCGTCGCCCCGGGCACCTACGCCGCTTCGCCCGGCGACACCGGCAGTGACCTGGTCTCCCGTCTGGGCACGTCCCGCACGGCGGGCAGTTGGCTCAATGCCGCCGGGAAGCCGGTCGTCGCCGTCACCGACGAGCAGGCGGCCGCCGAGGTCCGCAAGTCCGGCGCCGAGCCGAAGATGGTCGACCACAGCATGGACGAGCTGAAGTCGGCGACGTCGACGCTGCGCTCGGCGCCCCGGGTGGCCGGTACGGCGTGGGTGATGGACTACCGGTCCAACGAGGTCGTCGTGAAGGGGGACAGCACCGTCTCGGCCTCCGACTGGTCGCGGATGACGCAGCTCGCGGACGGCATGGGCGGCTTCGTCCGGATGGAGCGGACCGAGGGCACGTTCACGACCCGGCTCAACGGCGCGTTGCCGCTGCTGTCGACCGCCGGGCGCTGTTCGGCCGGCTTCAACGTCACCGACGGGCGGCGCGACTTCATCCTCACGGCCGGGCACTGCGGGCCCGACGGTTCCGTGTGGTTCGCCGACAACAAGGGCACCCAGCAGATCGGGCAGACCGTCCGGCAGAACTTCCCCGGCGGTGACTTCTCGCTGGTGCAGTACGCGAGCGGCAAGGCGGGCGCCGGTGCCGAGGTGGTGTCCATCGGTGACGGCAAGGGTGTGCGGATCACCGGCGCCGCCGATCCGGCCGTCGGCCAGCGGGTGTTCCGCAGCGGCAGCACCAGCGGGCTGCGCGACGGTGAGGTGACGGCACTCAACGCCACTGTCAACTACCCGGAGGGGACCGTCACCGGGCTCATCGAGACGAACGTGTGCGCCGAACCCGGGGACAGCGGTGGTCCCATGTTCGCCGAGGGGGTCGCCCTGGGGGTGACATCGGGCGGCAGCGGTGACTGCGCCTCGGGCGGTACGACGTTCTTCCAGCCGGTGACGAAGGCGATGGCAGCGCTGAACGTCAAGATGATCGTCGCGGTGCAGAACGGTCAGGGCACCGCACCGGCGCCGTCGGCGACGCAGAGCGCCATCGCGCCCGGTGACGCCTCCCCCGGCTCGTCGGCCCCGATCACCGGCGAGGGCGCCGCGACGCTGCTGGCCCGGCTGGCGGACCCGAAGAACGCGGGCCCCGGGCTGCTGGTCATCGCGGGCAGCCTGGTCGCCCTGGCGGCGACTCGCTTCATCCGCGCGGAACAGGACCGCAAGGAGTACCGGCGGTACTACTCCGCGACCTGGGGGTGAGGGGCCCGGCCGGCGCACGAGGCCGGCCGCGGCGGGGGTGAGAGAGGTCTGTGTGAGAAGGGCACCCCTTGGATCAGGGGGTGCCCCGGGAGGATCAGGGGGTGGCGAGGCGGGTCGAGGAGGGAGTGCTCGGGCCTCTGCCGCGGTGGGCGCTCAGGCCGCCTTCTCCGTCTGCGGGGCCGCCTTCGCCCACTCCAGGACCAGGCGCTGGTATTCCTCGCGCTGCTCGACGCTGAGCGTCCCGCCCGACCGGCGCCACAGCGCCCGGATCTCCTCGTTGACCTCGTCAGCCGATCGATCGGAGGCGATTTCAACAGTGGTGGACATGCCGTGAAGCATACGGGGCGAGACGTGAAGGCGCTGTGAGTAAGCACACTCAATGCGGGCATAACGGACCGTGTTGCTGATCACGTCATGTGCCAACGGGAGATGCCCAGTTCAGGCGTCCGCGGCCCCCAACACCAGCACCTGGATGGCGAGAACGGCGGCACCACGCGCCCAGTCGTGAAAGTCGGACACCTTGGTCTCCAGGTCGATCGGGGCGGCGAGCGGATGCCGGTGGGCGCGCATGGCGTCTGCCACAGTCCCGCCGGCTACGTCCATCAGCCCCACCCCCTCCCCCGCGAGAAGGATCTTCTGCGGCAGCACGAAGTTGGCGATCTGCGCGACCAGGACGCCCAGCGCGGCTGCTGCCTCCTCGATCACGCGGGCGGGCATCGGCTCCCCGGCCGCGGCGAGCTCCAGGATCTCCTCGTACGTACGGTCATGGCCGGTGGCGGCCCGCACCTGGTAGCGGATGTTCGGGATGGTCAGCAGGGACACGGCGCTGCCGCGCGCCCCGTCGGGGGTCAGCGGGCCGTTGGGGTTGATGATCCAGTGCCTGCCGAAGCCGCGGTCCTCCTCGGCGTAGGGCACCCGCTTGCCGCCGAGGACCAGCCCGTAGCCGATGCCGGCGCCGATGGTGAGGACGACGAACCGGTCCAGGCCGCGGCCGGCGCCGAACCAGGTCTCGGCCTCGACGAGTGCGGCGACGTCGTTCTCCACCACCACCGGCAGCCCGGTGCGCTCCTCCACCAGCTCGGCGAGCGGCACGTCCCGCCAGTGCAGGAACGGTGACTCCCCGACCACGGCACGGTCCTCGACCAGACCGCCCACACCGATGCCGATGCCGGCGAGCCGGGGGTGGCTCGCGGCGAGCTCCTCGGTCATCTCGCCCAGCAGGTCCACTACCTCGGTCGGTTCCTGGGAGGCCAGGGGGCGGTCGTAGCGGGCGACGATCTCACTGCGGAGGGTGGTCACGACGCCGTAGACCATGTCCTCGGTGATCTTGTAGCCGACGAAGGAGCGTGATTCGGCCACCACGTCCAGCGGCTGGGAGGGGCGCCCCTGACGCACCTCCATCACCCCGCCCGCCTCGGGGACCTCGATGAGCAGGCCCGACTCGATCAGCGGTTTGGTCAGCCGGGTGAGGCTGCCGGCGGAGAGATCGAGTCGCCGGGCGAGTTCGGTGCGCGACAGGGGGCCGGCGAGGAGCACCTCGATCGCCACCGAGCGTTCACCGGGGCTGAGAGGAAGCCAGCTGGCGGCTACTGCGGTCATGGTCGTCAGGCTCCCACATCCATGATTTCTTTCTTCTCAAAATCAACCAGGCCAGTCTATGACGGCCGGGGCGGCCTGAAGAAGATGTTCGCAGGACTCTTGACGGCTCGATTCTTCCGCCACAAAAGTAAGTGGCCGAGGATGAGCCGCAGACGAGGGAGTCTCCCGATGACCATCGCCTCCAGCAGCCCACCGTCGCGTCTGCCGCTGGGCGACGCCATGGGGGCAGGGACGAAGCAGCGAATACGGCGGGCGGCGACCCGCGAGAACCGGGGCGACGGACGGCTGGCCGCCGTGTTCATCGCCCCTGCGCTGCTGGGCTTCGCCGTCTTCCTGCTCTGGCCCACGCTGCGGGGCATCTACCTCAGCTTCACCCGCTTCAACCTGCTCACGCCGCCGGAGTGGGTGGGCCTGGACAACTACGTCCGGATGGTGAACGACCCGATCTTCTGGGACTCGCTGCTGGTGACCGTCGAGTACGTGGTCATCAACATCGGCGTGCAGACGGTGTCGGCGCTAGCCATCGCCGTGCTGCTCCAGCGGCTGACGCAGTCGGCGGTGCTGCGCGGGATCGTGCTCACGCCGTATCTGATGTCCAACGTCGTCGCCGGCATCGTCTGGCTCTGGATCCTCGACACCCAGCTCGGCATCGGCAACGAGATCATCGCCGGGATCGGCCTCGACCGGGTCCCGTTCCTCGCGGACGAGACCTGGGCGATCCCGACGATCGCCCTGATCAACGTGTGGCGGCACGTCGGCTACACCGCCCTGCTGCTGTTCGCGGGGCTCATGGCGATCCCGAACGACATGTACGAGGCCGCGAAGGTGGACGGCGCGAGCGAGTGGCGGATGTTCTGGCGGATCACCATGCCGCTGCTCAGGCCGGTCCTCGCGGTCGTGCTGATCATGACGGTGATCGGTTCGTTCCAGGTCTTCGACACGGTCGCGGTGACCACCGCGGGCGGCCCGGCGAACGCCACCAACGTCCTTCAGTACTACATCTACGGCGCCGCCTTCGGCCGCTTCCAGTTCGGCTACGCCTCGGCGATGTCGGTCGCCCTGCTGGTCGTGCTGAGCGCCATCACCGTCCTGCAGTACCGGCTCACCCGGGCCGGCCAGAGCGACCTCGGCTGAGGGAAGGGAGACACCGACATGGCTGCTGTGGCAGAGACGACGACCGTACGGCGTGTCCGGCGCGGGCCCTCCCCGGGGCGGATCGTGGCCTGGGCGGTGATGGCCGCCATCGTGCTCATCACGCTGTTGCCGTTCTACTGGATCCTGCGCACCGCGCTGTCCTCGAACACGGCGCTCGCCGCCCATCCCGGCGACGTGCTGCCGGTCGACGCGACGACCGGAGGCTTCGAGCGGGCCCTCGGCCTCCAGTCGACCGAGGAGGCCATCGCGCAGGGCGGTTCGGGCGGCGGGCTCAAGTTCTGGCGCTATCTGGTCAATTCGGTGATCGTCTCGACACTGATCACCGTCTGCCAGATCTTCTTCTCCGCCATGGCCGCGTACGCCTTCGCCCGGCTGCGCTGGCGCGGGCGGGAGAAGATGTTCGGCCTGTTCCTGGCCGGCCTGATGGTGCCGACGATCTTCACCCTGCTGCCGAACTTCGTGCTGATCAAGCAACTCGGCCTGGTGGACAGCCTGTTGGGCGTGGCGCTGCCGACGATGTTCATGACGCCGTTCGCGGTGTTCTTCCTTCGGCAGTTCTTCATGAACGTGCCCCGCGAGGTGGAGGAGGCCGCCCTGCTGGACGGGGCCGGGAAGATCCGGATCTTCTTCCGGGTGATGCTGCCGATGGCGTCCACACCGATCCTCACGCTGGGACTGCTGACGTACATCACCGCCTGGAACGACTACTTCTGGCCGTTGATGGTGTCCTACAGCGACAGTTCGCGGGTGCTGACCGTGGCGCTGGCCATCTTCCGGGCACAGACACCGCAGTCCGGCTACGACTGGTCCGGCCTCATGGCGGCCACCCTCATCGCCGCGCTCCCGATGCTCGTGCTGTTCGGCTTCTTCGCACGCCGCATCGTCAGCTCCATCAGCTTCACCGGCATCAAGTAAGGGGACAGGGATGCGAGTTCGGATGCGTACGCTCCTGGCGCTCACCGGGGCGCTGACGCTGTCCCTGGCCACCGGCTGTGCGCAGGGCGGCGCGGCCGGGTCGGGCGGGAACGCGGTGACGTACTGGCTGTGGGACGCCAACCAGCTGCCCGCCTACCAGGCCTGCGCGAAGGGCTTCGAGAAGCAGAACCCGGGCCTGAAGGTGAAGATCACCCAGATGGGCTGGGCCGACTACTGGACCAAGCTGACCGCGAGCTTCATCGCGGGCACCGAGCCGGACGTCTTCACCGACCACGTCCAGAAGTTCGGCCAGTTCGCCGACCTGCAGGTCCTCGAACCGCTGGACGACCTGGGCCTGGACGACTCCGCCTATCAGGCCGGGCTCGGCGCCAACTGGAGAGGCCAGGACGGCCATCGCTACGGCGCGCCCAAGGACTGGGACACCGTCGCCCTCTTCTACAACCGGAAACTCGTCAAGGACGCCGGGCTCACCGCCGAGCAGCTCAACACGCTCGCCTGGAACCCCGAGGACGGCGGCACCTTCGAGAAGGCCATCGCGCATCTGACCGTCGACAAGAATGGCAAGCGCGGTGACGAGAAGGGCTTCGACAAGAAGAACGTGAAGGTGTACGGGCTGGCGACGGCCGGCGCGGGGGACGCCGACGGCCAGACCACCTGGAGCCCGTTCGTCTCCTCGGCCGGCTGGAAGTACACGGACAAGGCGCGTTGGGGCACCAAGTACCAGTACGACAGCGAGACCTTCCAGTCGGTGATCGACTGGTACTTCGGTCTGGCGAAGAAGGGCTACCTGGCGCCCTTCACCGACTACACCGACGGCGCCAACCCGCCCAACGCCCAGGTCGCCTCCGGAAAGGCGGCGACCTCCCTCGACGGTGCCTGGATGATCTCCACCTACTACGGCACCAAGGGTCTGGAGGTCGGCACCGCGCCCACACCGGTCGGCCCGACCGGCAAGCGGGCCACCATGATGAACGGCCTCGCCGACTCCGTCACCAAGAACGCCCGCAACAAGGAGGGCGCGAAGAAATGGGTGCGGTACCTGGCCTCGAACGAGTGCCAGAAGACCGTGGGCGGCTACGGCATCGTCTTCCCGGCCACCCCTGACGGCACCCGGGCGGCCGTGGCGGCATACGAGAAGAAGGGCATCGACGTGTCCGCGTTCACCGAACCGGTCACCGACAAGAAGGACGCCACGACCTTCTCCTTCCCGATCACCGACTACGCGGCGGACGTGTACTCCCTGATGCGCCCCGCCATGCAGGACGTCTACGCCAACGACGCCCCGGTGCGCGGCCTGACCAGGACCAACGACCAGATCAACCTCATCCTCGGCCAGTGAAAGGCACACACTCCATGACGTTCTCCCTCGGCATCGTCGGCGCCGGCCAGTTCTCCGGCCAGTTCGCCACGCTGTTCCAGGCCCACCCCGGTGTCAGCGACGTCTACGTCACCGATCTGCTGCCCGAGCGGGCCGAACAGCTCGCCGGCGCACAGGGACTGGCCGGCACCTTCCCCTCGTACGAGGCGATGCTGGAGTCGAACGCCGTCGACGCGGTCGCCATCTTCACCCAGCGCTGGACCCACGGCCCACTGGTGCTCCAGGGCCTGAACGCCGGCAAGCACGTCTACTCCGCCGTCCCCATGGCGATCACCACGGAGGAGATCGCGGCCATCATCGAGGCGGTCAAGGCGACCGGGCTGACCTACATGATGGGCGAGACCAGCCAGTACAACCCGGCCACCGTGCACGCCCGCAACCAGATCGCCGAGGGCGCCTTCGGGCGGCTCTTCTACGCCGAGGGCGACTACGTCCACGACATGGACCTGGGGTTCTACGAGGCGTACCAGTACAGCGGCGGCGAGAACTGGAAGGCGACCGCCTCCTATCCCCCGCTGCTGTACCCGACGCACGCGGTGGGCGGGGTGCTGGGCGCCTGGCAGACGCACGCCGTGAGCGTGTCGGCGATCGGGGTCGTGGACGACCGGGGCGACGGGGTCTTCGACAAGTCCGTCAGCCAGTTCGGCAACGACGTGTCGAACGCGACCGCGCTCTTCGAGGTCGCGGGCGGCGGGTCGTTCCGGACGAACGAGTTCCGGCGCGTCGGATACCCGTCCCACATACGGGAGTCACGGTTCCGGTTCTTCGGCACCGAGGCGAGCATGGAACAGCTCGCCACGGTCGCCTTCTGGCAGGACAAGAAGGGCGTCAAGGACATCAGCGAACTGCTGGAGCCCAAGCCCACCCTGTCGCCGGACGACCCCTCGCTCAAGCACATCGCGCCGGAGCTGCGAGCCGCCTTCACCTCGGGTTCGGCACCGGTGCACGACCGCGCCCGGCTGCCGAGGGCGTTCGACAACCTGCACAACGGGCACGAGGGCAGCCACCACTTCCTGGTCGACGACTTCGTGACCGCGGTCAACAGCCGCACTTTGCCGTCCGTGAACGCGTGGGTGGCGGCCCGCTACACCCTGCCGGGGATCATCGCGCACGAGTCCGCGCGGCAGGGCGGAACCAGGCTGGAGATCCCGGACTTCGGGGACGCGCCCGAGGCGTGACGTTTCCCCGAGATCGACCCGCGAGCCGGGTGCCTGTCCTGACTCAGGTGCCCGGCTTGCGGCCGTACACGTAGACGTCGTCGCCGTTCTTCAGCAGCGACCAGTACTTCTTGGCGTCGGTCTTCGTCATGTTGACGCAGCCGTGCGAGCCCGGCGGGTTCCACATGCTGACGCCGACGGAGTGGAAGGCCTGGCCGCCGTCGAAGAACTGGGCGTAGGGCATGGGCACGTTGTAGATGCTCGACACGTGGTCGATGTTGCGCCAGTAGATCTTCTTCAGACCGGTGCGGGTCTCGTAGCCGTTACGGCCGGTGCGGACCGGGACCGGGCCGTACACGAGCCTGCTGCCGTCCTGGACCCAGCTCAGCTGGAGCGTGAGGTTCACACAGGCGATGCGGCCCTTGTTGACGGGGCACTTGCCGTCCTTGTTGGGGTTCTTGCCGACGGCCTTCTGCTTGTTCATCAGGTCCATCACACCCCAGGTGACGGGACCCGCGTAGCCGGCGTTCGGGCTGATGCCGTGCTTGGTCTGGAAGGCCTGGATGGCCTTGCAGTCGGCGCTGGACTGCCTGCCGTCGACCGGCCGGCCGAGGAACTTCTCGACCTTCTTCTGATAGGGCCCGGCCTGCGTCGTACAGCTCGGAGCCGCCTGCGCCGGTGCGGCGGCGAGCGTCAGCGTGAGCGGTGCGACCAGTCCGCCTGTGATGCCGAGTGCGACGGCGCGCCGTCTGCGTATGTCCCCCATGGCCGGGCCCTTCCCTAGCGTGTTCCTGTGGACTTCTGCCAGGTAGACCCGTGTATCGGGGTATCGGTTGTGCCGCCGGCCCGGCTGTGACCGAACAGTGAAATTTCGCCGGGCGGAAGGGCGGGGTTCGACCGGTGCGCCGGACGGCTCAGGCGTCGTCCGCGCCCCTGACCGCTGCCAGGAATCCGGTGTTCACCGCGGTCAGGCCGCCGTCGACGGTGAGCGTGGTGCCGGTGATCCAGGCCGCGTCGCGGGACGCCAGGAAGGCGACCGCCGCGGCGATGTCCTCTGGCTCACCGACCCGGCCCAGCGGGTACAGGCCACGGATCGCGTCGAGCTCCTCGTCCCGGCCCTCCCACGCCGAGGTGCGCACCGTGCCCGGGTTCACGAGGTTGACGCGGACACCGCGGGCGGCGGCGTGGCCGGCGAGGGTGCGGGTGAGGGAACCGAGGCCGGCCTTGGCGGCGCTGTAGGCGTGGTTGCCGAAGTCCTGGAGGCCATTGACGGAGCCGATGTTCACGATGGCGCCGCGGCCCGTGGCGGCCAGGTGCGGCAGGGCGGCGCGGCAGCAGCGGTAGGTGCCGGTCAGGGTGACGTCGAGGTCGAGCGCCCACGCGTCGTCCGGGCCGTCCTCGAAGAGCTCGGTGTCGGGTGTGCAGGAGGCCGCGCTGTTGACGAGGACGTCCAGCGAGCCGAAGGCGGCGACGGCGTGGGCGACGGCCGCCTCGACACAGGCCCGGTCGCCGACGTCGCAGGCCATCGCCTCGGCCACGAGCCCGCGCCCCCGCAGCTCCCCCGCCGTTCGCTCGGCCTCGGGGCCGTCCCGGTCGGTCACCAGGACGCGGGCTCCCTCCTCGGCGAAGCGGCGCGCGGCCGCGGCGCCGATGCCGCGGCCGGCGCCGGTGATCAGGACTGCGTGATCTGCGAAGCGCGTCGTGTCCGTCATGGAGGGAACCGTAGTGCCGGGACGATCATCCGGGCAGATAGCGTGCCTCCATGTCGGTGTTCCTGCAGCAACTCCCCGCGCTCATGGGCGTCATGGTCGGCGCCCTCGGTTCCTACGTGGTGGTCGTGCGCGGCGACCGCATGCGGTTCGGACGGGAGCAGGCGGCGCGCTGGGAGGAGCGGCGGCTCGCGGTGTACGCCGACTACGCGCAGTCGGTGAAGAAGACGGTGACGGTGACGTACCGGGTGGCGGCCGATGCCGGTGTCGATCCGCACCCGGACCCCCTCACCCTCGAACAGGCTCAGCCACTGCTGGCCGATGCCACCACCCGCCGGGACCCGGCGGGTGAGGCACTGATCATGCTGGGCAGCCCGGCCGTGGTGGAGAAGGCGCGCGCCTGGGTCGTGACGGCGCTGGAGATGGAGCGGTTCGTGCGGGAGCACCGGGAGGACCGTGAGGCATGGCAGGCGCTGCTGGAGCGGCAGCGCGCCGGGCGTGAGGGCTACTACGCGGCCGTGCGGGAGGACCTCGGGCTCCCGCCGGGTCACTCCGCGCGCTGGCCGCTGCCCGCGGTCGATCCGGTGCCGCCTCAGCGGTAGCCCGTCGTGTCGGCCGGCTTGCCCGCGTCCTGGACCTCGACGAGATAACGCCAGGCGTCGGGGCGGCTGCCGTCGAGGTCGGTGAAACCGTAGACCTGGGCGAGCTGCCCGCTGGAGAGGGACTCGCCGTTCCAGCGGGACAGGTCGGGGTCGGCGGCGAGGGCGGCGACGGCCCGGCCGACGTAGCGCGGGGTCTCGGAGATGGCGAAGTGCGGGACGCGTGCGAGGGCGTCGCGCCAGTTGTCCTCGCGCACCTCGAAGGCGTCCAGCATCATCTCCGAGCGCAGCCAGCCCGGGGTCAGCGCGACGGCGGTGGCGCCGCGCGGTCCGAGCTCGTGGCCGAGGGAGAAGGCCATGCGCAGCACGGACGCCTTGGCGAGGTCGTAGAAGAAGGAGTTGCGGTAGTTGACGCTGTTGTAGTCCGCCGTGCCGTCGGTCATCTCGACGACCAGTCCGCCCGGGTTCCGCAGCAGCAGGGGCAGGGCGTGGTGGCTGGTGATGGCGTGCGTCTCGACGGCGAGGCGCAGCAGCTTCAGGCCCTTGTCGAGGTCGTGCTCCCAGACGGGGCTGTCCCAGGCGAAGAGCTTCTCGCCGCCCCAGACGTCGTTGACGAGGACGTCGAGGCGGCCCTGTTCGTCGGCGATCCGGTCCACGAGGGTGCGGACCTGCCCCGGGTCGAGGTGGTCGGTGGGTACGGCGATGCCCCGGCCGCCCGCCTCGGTCACCAGGTCGGCGGTGTCCTCGATGGTCTCGGGGCGGTCGTACTCCGAGCGCCGGGCGCGGGTGCTGCGTCCCGTCACATAGACCGTGGCGCCGGCCGCCCCGAGCTCCACCGCGATGCCACGTCCGGCACCTCGGGTCGCCCCGGCGACCAGTGCGACCTTGTCCTTGAGCGGCTGTGACATATCCGGCCTCCCGTGCCCTCGTGTGTGGTGTCGTCATCGAGGGTGCCGGGGAAGCCGGACATCTTCTGTCGTCTTTTTCGGGAGGATGCCGTCTGTTGCCGCAGGGTCACCCGGCCGGGGCAGTCGCGCGTCGCGGTCCGGCCGGTCGGGGGCTCAGTGGCCTCGGTCGATCCACTCCTGGAGGTGCGGTGCCTCGTCGCCGATGGTGGTCGGGTCGCCGTGGCCGGTGAGGACCTTCGTCTCGGGCGGGAGGGTGAGGAGCCGGTCGCGGATCGAGCCGATGATCGTCGGGAAGTGGGAGTACGAGCGGCCGGTGGCGCCGGGGCCGCCCTGGAAGAGGGTGTCTCCGGTGAAGATCACGCCGAGGCCGGGGTCGTGCAGGCACACGGCGCCCGGCGCGTGCCCCGGGGTGTGCAGGACGGTGAGGTCGGCGCCCGCGGCCTCGATGACCTGGCCGTCCAGGAGATGCGCGTCGGGGTCGCGGTCCGGGTGGGTCAGCTTCCACAGCGGCATGTCGTCGGGGTGCAGCCAGATCGTGGCGCCGGTGCGGTCCGCCAGGGCGGGCGCGGCGTCGATGTGGTCGTTGTGGGCGTGGGTGCACACGATCGCCTTCAGGCGCCGGTCGCCGACGGCCGCGGCGATGGCGTCGGCGTCATGGGCGGCGTCGATGACGACCACCTCGTGGTCGTCCCCGATCAGCCACACGTTGTTGTCGACGTCCCAGGTGCCGCCGTCGAGGCTGAACTGCCCGGATGTGATGAGGCGTTCGATACGGGCGGTCATCAGAACACCACCACCGAGCGCAGGACGTCACCCTGGTGCATCCGCTCGAAGGCCTTCTCCACATCGGTGAGTTCGATCGTCTCGGTGACGAACGCCGCCAGGTCCAGTCGGCCCTGCAGATGCAGGTCGATCAGCATCGGGAAGTCGCGGGAGGGCAGGCAGTCGCCGTACCAGGAGGACTTCAGGGCGCCGCCGCGGCCGAAGACGTCGAGCAGCGGCAGTTCGAGCTTCATCTCGGGGGTCGGTACGCCGACCAGGACGACGGTGCCGGCGAGGTCTCGGGCGTAGAACGCCTGCTTGTAGGTCTCGGGGCGGCCGACGGCCTCGATCACGACATCGGCCCCGAACCCGCCGGTCAGCTCGCGGATCGCCTCGACCGGATCGGTCTCGCGGGAGTTGATCGTGTGGGTGGCGCCCATGGAGCGGGCCTTCTCCAGCTTGCGGTCGTCGATGTCCACGGCGATGATCTTCGCGGCCCCGGCGAGGTGCGAGCCCGCGACGGCCGCGTCACCCACGCCGCCGCAGCCGATCACGGCCACGCTGTCGCCGCGGCCGACGTTCCCGGTGTTGATCGCCGCGCCGATGCCGGCCATCACCCCACAGCCCAGCAGGCCGGCGACCGCCGGGGCCACCGACGGGTCGACCTTGGTGCACTGTCCGGCCGCGACCAGCGTCTTCTCGGCGAAAGCGCCGATGCCGAGCGCCGGGGAGAGTTCCTGGCCGGTGGCGGCGAGGGTCATCTTCTGGCCGGCGTTGTGGGTGGCGAAGCAGTACCAGGGCCGGCCGCGCAGACAGGCCCGGCAGTTCCCGCACACCGCACGCCAGTTGAGGATCACGAAGTCACCGGGCGCCACGTCCGTGACGCCGTCGCCGACGGACTCCACTACACCCGCCGCCTCATGGCCGAGCAGGAAGGGGAAGTCGTCGCTGATGCCGCCCTGCTTGTAGTGCAGGTCGGTATGACAGACCCCGCAGGCCTGGACCCGTACGACGGCTTCTCCCGGCCCCGGATCCGGCACGACGATCGTCTCCACGCGCACGGCCTCGTCCTTGCCCGGTGCGATCACGCCCCGCACTTCCTGCGCCATGGTGCCCAGCCCTTCCCTCCGCGGATCTCCGTCCACTTCCGACCCTAGACGCAACTGATCAGTAAGGGCACGGAGCCGCGGTCCTCGTATGTGCTTCCGGCCACCGCCCCTCGAATACCCCCAGGGGTACCCTGCTACTGTGGGATGCATACCCCCGGGGGTAAATCTCCCGACGGGGTGGGCACGGGCTTCACCAGGACAGGAGAGGAGTGCTGCCGTGTACTTCGTCGACACCATCGAGGTGCCGGGACTCGGCAACCGCGGCTATCTGGCGGGCGGCGCGAACAGCGCCGTGGTGGTCGACCCGCCGAGGGACATCGACCGGGTGATCACGGCCGCCGCACGGCGGGGTGTGCGCATCACACATGTGGTGGAGACCCACGTCCACAACGACTACGTGACAGGCGGCCTGGAGCTGGCACGTCTCACGGGTGCCGCCTATCTCGTGCCTGCCGCGGCTCGGGTCGCCTACGCGCGCGTGCCGGTCGCCGACGGGGACCGTACGCCGATCGAGGACGGCCTCGTGCTGCGCGCCCTTGCCACCCCCGGGCACACCCCGCACCACACCTCGTACGTACTGGAGCAGGCCGGGCGGGCCGTGGCCGTCTTCACGGGCGGCTCCCTGCTGATCGGCACCGTGGGGCGGCCCGACCTGGTCGAGCCCGGGCTGACCGACGGGCTCGCGCGGGCGCAGTACGACTCCGCGCACCGGCTGGCGGCCGAGCTGCCCGACGAGACGCAGGTCCTGCCCACACACGGCTTCGGCAGTTTCTGTTCGGCCGGCCGGTCGGCCGGTGGGACGGCGACGACCATCGGGCGTGAGCGGCAGGCCAACGACGCCCTGATCAAGGATGTCGACACCTTCGTCGCCGAGCTGCTCGCCGCACTCGACGACGTACCGGCGTACTACGCACACATGGGGCCCGCCAACACACTGGGCCCGGCTCCTGTGGATCTGACGCCGCCCCGCCAGGCCGACGCCGAGGAGATCGCGGCGCGGCTGGCTGCCGGGGAGTGGGTCGTGGATTTGCGTCACCGGGTCGCCTTCGCCGAGGGCCATGTCGCCGGGTCGGTCAACTTCGAGGCCGAGGGGCAGCTGGCCACCTATCTGGCCTGGCTGCTGCCCTGGGGCAAGCCGGTGACGCTGCTCGCCGAGACACCCGCCCAACTCGCCGACGCCCAGCGCGAACTGGTCCGCGTCGGCATCGACCGGCCCGCCGCGGCGGCCACCGGTTCCCCGGCGGACTGGGTACGACCCGGCGAGCGCCCGCGCTCCTTCCCCCGGGGCACCTTCGCCGACCTGGCGGCCCAGGACGACGTGATCACGCTGGACGTACGCCGCGACTCGGAGCGTCAGGCCGGCCACATCAAGGGCTCGATACACATTCCGGTGCACGAGCTGCGCGGCCGTCTCTCCGAGATACCGGACGGCGCCGTGTGGGTGCACTGCGCCGGCGGTATGCGCGCCGGTATCGCCGCCTCGCTGCTCGACGCGGCGGGCCGTGAGGTCGTCGCCGTCGACGACTCCTTCGACTCCGCCCGCGCGGCCGGGCTGCCCATGGCCCGCGTGACGCCGGCCGAGGCGCGGGAGCGGACGGACGCGGGCGCGGTCCTCGTGGACGTCCGCGAGGCACCGGAGTGGGCCGAGTGCCACGCCCCCGGCGCCGTCCTCGCTCCCCTGTCCGCCCTGGCCGCCGGCGAGCCGCTGCCCGAGTCCGCGCGGTCCCGCCCGGTCGTGGCCATCTGCCGCTCCGGCAAGCGCTCCCGCGAGGCGGCGGCCCTGCTCTCCGCGCGCGGTGCGGAGGTCGTGGACGTGGTCGGAGGGATGCGCGCGTGGGCAGAGGCCGGACTTCCGGTGGTGGCCGAGACGCACGTGTCCGCGGTGGCGGAGTCGGGGCGGTCCGGTGGGGAGTGAGGTCCGGATCGACGGCCGTCGTCGCATGGCGCCCGCTCCCGGCCACCAGCCCGGGAGCCCGAGCCGTGGGTCGTATCGCCCTCCCGCGGCCCGAGCCGTCGGTCGCGCCCGGCCAGGGAGCGCCCAGCACACGTCACGACGGATCCGGGCGAGTCGCGTGGTCACGCCCGGGCCGGTCCCAGCGGGTCGCGCGAACGCACCCCGCATGCCGGCTCTCACTCCGGGAGCCCCCTCGTGACCACCCTGCTCCTCGGGCTGCTCGCCGGAGGCGCGACCGGGCTCGCGCTCGGAGCGCTCGGTGGGGGCGGCAGCGTGCTGGCGGTGCCGGCGCTGATCTATCTGCTCGACTTCAGTCCGGCCGCCGCGGCCACCGCGAGCCTGCTCGTGGTGGGCGTCACCTCTGCCACCGCGCTCGGCGCGCACGCCCGAGCGGGCACCGTGCGCTGGCGGGGCGGGGCGCTGTTCGCGGCGGCGGGGCTGGTCCCGGCGGCGATCGGCGGCGTGGTGTCCGGGTGGCTGCCACCCTGGCTGCTCACCGGAGCGTTCGCGGTGATCGCCGCTGTCGCCGCGCTGCGCATGCTGCGCCCGTCGGCGTCCGTACGGCACGAGGATGTGCCGGTGCGGTCCTGGCAGGTCGTCCGGGCCGGAGCGGGACTCGGCGCGGTGACCGGTGTGCTGGGGGTCGGCGGCGGTTTCCTCGCCGTACCGGCGCTGGTGAATGTCGTAGGGCTGCGGATGCGGGCCGCCGTGGGGACCAGTCTGCTGGTGATCACCGTCAACTCGCTGGTCGCCCTGGTGGCGCGGGCCGGCACGGAGGCGCGGATCGACTGGGCCGCCGTGGCCCCGTTCGCGGCGGCCGCCGTGCTGGGCGCGTGGGACGGCAAGCGCCTCGCCGGGAAAGTCTCCGGCGACCGGCTGCGACAGCTGTTCGCCTGGGCTCTGCTGGCGGTGGCCGCCTTCATGCTGGTGGACGCCGTCGTATGACCCGAGTACGGCCCGTGGCTACGCCAGGGACAGGAAGAGCTTCTCCAGACGGGCCTTCATCTGCTCCGTCGTCTCGCCGTCGGCGCGCCCCTTCTCGGTGTCGGTGAGGCACTGCTGCAACCCGGTCGCGATGATCGCGAAGCCGGCCCGGTCCAGGGCGCGCGAGGCGGCGGCGAGCTGGGTGACCACGTCCTCGCAGTCGCGGCCCTCCTCGATCATCTTGATCACTCCGGAGATCTGCCCCTGTGCCCGGCGCAGCCGGTTCAGCACCGACTTGAGGTCATCGCCCTCGAACTGAAGCTCCACGATCACTCCTCTACATACCCTTGGGGGTATTTTACCCCTCCTCTGAAAGGATCTCACTCCCCATGACTTCTCCCCTCGACCCGCGCGCCCTCGACGTCGACGCGGCCCGCACACAGCTGCCCGGTCTGACCGTCATCGACGTCCGCACCCCCGGCGAGTACGCCTCCGGTCATCTGCCGGGCGCTCTGAACGTCCCCCTGGACCGGCTCGACCGCGCCCTGCCCGCGCTGCGCCGGCACTACGGCGAGCTGCTGGTCGTCTGCGCCTCCGGAGCCCGCTCCGAGAACGCCTGCCGGCTCCTCGCCGAGCACGGCATCGCGGCCTTGACCCTGACCGGCGGCACTCAGGGCTGGGCGGCGAGCGGGCACCAGCTCGACCGTCCCGCGTCCGGCGGGCGCCGCACATGGTCCATGGAACGGCAGGTCCGGTTCACCGCGGGCGCGATCGTCCTGGTCGGTTTGGGGCTCGGACTGCTGCACCCGGCCTGGCAGTTGCTGTCGGCCGGTATCGCGGGCGGTCTGGTCTTCTCGGCGCTCACCAACACCTGCGGGATGGCCGCGATGCTCTCGAAGCTGCCGCACAACCGCCCGCGCCCCGCCGAACTCGACACCACCCTGGCCGCCCTGGCCCAGCGCGCGTAGGCACACACCACCACATGCGGTCCCGCCCTCGCCCGGGCAGTCCCGTCCCCCGAGGACGTCCCCCACTGCCCTGGGCGATGGCGGCCCTGGCCCACGAGAAACCCGCGGGCCCGGCGGGCGGGAGCCGACGTAGCCTGAATGCTCCGTACGACTCCGGAGGAGCCCCGTGAGCATCGCCGACACCCAAGTCACCCCGCCCACTTGGCGGCTGCTTCTGGGCTATGTACGCCCCCACCGGTGGGCCCTCCTGGTGGGCGCCCTGCTGTCGCTGGTCACGGGCGCGACCGGGCTGCTCCTTCCGCTGGTCGCCCGGGAGCTGATCGACGACCTGTCGCACGACCGGGCCATCACCGGGGCGCTGCTGATCATGTCCGGCCTTGTGGTGGCCAACGCGGCGCTGGGCGCGCTGGGTTCGTACGTGCTGCGGCGCACCGCGGAGTCGGTGGTGCTCGGCGCGCGGCGCGCTCTGTCGTCGTATCTGCTGCGGTTGCGCATCACCGCCGTGGACCGCAGCGAGCCCGGCGATCTGATGGCCCGCGTCACCTCGGACACCACGCTGCTGCGTGAGGTCACGACCGACTCGCTCGTGGGCCTCGGCACGGGTGGGCTCACGCTCGTGGCGACGGTGGTGATGATGGGCCTGGTGGATCCGGTGCTTCTCGTGGTCACGCTCGCCGTGATCCTGGCCGCCGGCACGGTCCTCGGCGTCATCGTGCCGCGCATCAACAAGGCCAGTCGCCAGGCGCAGGACGCGGTCGGGGTGATGGGGGCCTCGCTGGAACGGATCCTCGGCGCGCTGCGGACGGTGAAGGCGTCGGGCGCCGAGCACCGGGAGGAACGTACGCTGCACGACGCCGCCGAGGAGTCCTGGCGGCAGAGCGTGCGAGCCGCCAAGTGGGCGGCCGCGGCGGGCAACACGGCGGGGCTCGCCATGCAGATCGCCTTCATCACGGTGCTCGCGGTCGGTGGGGCACGGGTGGCGACCGGCGCCATCGACATCGGCACGCTGGTCGCGTTCCTGCTGTACGTCTTCTATCTGATGTCGCCGATCCAGGAGGTCGTCGGCGCGATCACCCAGTACCAGACCGGCTCGGCCGCGCTCGCCAGGATCCAGGAGGCGCTGCGGCTGCCCGCCGAACCGGTCGCCCCGCCCGCGCCGTTGCCGGCCGCCGGGGCGCAGCCCGCCACGCTGGCCTTCGAGGACGTGCGCTTCCGGTACGCCGAGGACCTGCCGTACGTCCATCACGGGGTGACGTTCGCCGTGCCCGCGCAGGGCATGACGGCGTTCGTCGGTCCGTCGGGCGCGGGCAAGACCACGGTGTTCTCGCTCATCGAGCGGTTCTACGACCCCGAGGAAGGGACCATCACGCTCGACGGGCGGGCCCTGGCGGACTGGGAGCTGGTGCAGCTGCGTTCGGCGATCGGGTACGTGGAGCAGGACGCGCCGGTTCTGTCGGGTTCCCTGCGCGCCAACCTGCTGCTCGGCAACCCGGAGGCGGACGAGGACGCCGTGACGAGGGTGCTGAAGACGACCCGGCTGGACGGTCTGGTCGCGCGGCTGCCCGACGGTCTGGAGACGCTGGTCGGGCACCGTGGCACCAAGCTGTCGGGCGGCGAGCGCCAGCGCGTGGCCATCGCCCGCGCCCTGCTGCGGCGGCCGCGGCTGCTGCTCCTCGACGAGGCCACGTCGCAGTTGGACGCGGTGAACGAGGCGGCGCTGCGGGACACGGTCGCCGATGTCGCCCGTACGACCACGGTGCTGGTCGTCGCGCACCGGCTGTCGACGGTGACGATGGCCGACCGGATCGTGGTGATGGACGCGGGCCGGGTGCGCGCGGTGGGCACGCATCGCGAACTCGTGGCCGCGGATCCGCTGTACGCGGAGTTGGCGGCCACGCAGTTTCTGGCGACGGCGGGGTAGCGCGCAGTCGGGTTCGCCGCGACTACGGGGGTGCCGGGGGCGGTTCGTGGTCGTCCGCGGGTTGGGTTGTGGCTGGTCGCGCAGTTCCCCGCGCCCCTATTAGGGGCGCTGCCGGTAACGCCGTTTCAGCCCTCGAGGCGGCGTTGGCGTTCCGTGTCGTCGGTGCGGGGGCAGGTGGTGCACGCCTCCGCCGGGCGGATCGTGTAGTACATGCAGCAGCCGGCGCGGGTGCGCGTCGGGTGGCGGCGGCCGTCGTCCGTCGTCAGGTGCCGGAAGTCGGCGCCGCTCGGGTACGGGGCCACCGGGGACGGCAGCAGTCGGGTGGCCGCGCGCACGGCCTCGTCCTCGTCACCCAGGAGGCGGCCGAGGTACCAGATGCCGGAGACCAGGTCGTCGCAGACCATGCCCCACAGGGCGCGGGAGCCGCGGCGCGCGACCGGGGCGATGGCGTCCAGCAGCGGCGCCATGTGATCGGCGACCGCGGCCCTCAACTCGGCGCGCAGAGCCTCTTCATGAGGAACCGTCAGTACGCCGGGCAGAGCCGCCGCCGGATCGTCGGCCAGACAGGCGAGGTCGCTTCCGGGTGTGACCGTGAACTCGGCCGTGGCGAGGTCCAGTCGCAGGTCCTCGGGCCGGATCCGCGGCACCCGGCGTTCGAGGTACCAGGCTCCGCTCATCAGGAGCGACACCGACCAGGCGTAGTCGTGCAGGGCGCGCGAGGCGGCGACGTGACGGCGCGGAACGACCCCGTAGCGATCGTGAATCCGGGTCTCCTCGGCGGCCACGAAGGCATCGAGCACGGCCCCGTCCTTCACCAGTTCCGCCGCCGACACGCCCACTCGTGCATCGTCCGCACCGGGTTGGACGACCCGCACGGAAAGCACGTCGCACAGGCCGGTGAGCCTCATGTAGACGTCACCGAGCGTATGCGCGACCGTGGTGGCCGGTGGGGCTGTCGGGGCCAGGGACATCGTTGCTCCCCTGCGGGTTTTCCATGCGGAGTCAGATAGGTAAGGCTTACCTTACACTCACGATCAAGCGGGGAAGTCCAGGTAGTTCACTTGCGAGTGATCGAGCGTCATGAAACGCCGAACCGACAGGATGGCGTTTTGAGAGATAAAGCAAGCCTAACCTAAGCTCACTGCTTGTGACCGCGACTCGACGAGGCGCACCGCTCGGTGTGCCCATCCCTCTCCGGGCGCGGCCCGCGACCCTCCACCCGCCAGCGGAAGTCAGTTCATCGCCATGCGCCTGTATCTGCTCGCTCTCAACCCGACCGACGCCGTCTCCGAGGGCTTTCTGCCCGCCGCGGCCCGGCTCGGCCTGGATGTCACGGTCCTCACCGACCAGCCCGCGGCCCATCGCCGCGCTCACCCGGAGATCGAGGTCCTGGAGTGCGATGTACGTGACTTCCGGGCGGTGATCAGTCGCGTCTCGGCTCATCACCGGCCCGACGCCGTCTTCACCAACAGCGACCATCTCCAGACCCAGGCCGCCCTGGCCGCCGCCTACTTCGGCCTGCCCGGCAAGGACTGGCGGGCCACCCTGCGGTGCAAGGACAAGGCCGAGATGCGCCGCCGGCTCGCCGCGGCCTGCGTGGACACCGTGTGGTCGGCCGAGCTGACCGTGCCGGTCGCGCCCGGCGACGCGCCGTACCCCTGCGTCCTCAAGCCGCGCGAGGGCGTGGCCAGCGAGGACGTCCTCCTCATCGAGGGCCCGGAGGAACTGGTGACACACGCCAAGGAGATCCTGGAGCGCCGTCCGGGCACCGTCCTGGTCGTCGAGGAGTACCTCCCCGGCGACCTGTTCACCCTGGAGACCCTCGGCGACGGGCACGTCCGCCATGTCTTGGGCGGCTTCCGCACCGAGCTCTCCCCACCGCCGTACTTCGTCGAGGAACGCCTCACCTTCGCCCCCGCCCATCCCGCGCCGGTCCTCGCGCAGGTCCTGGAGCAACTGGACACGCTCGGCGTCGGGTTCGGGGCCTGCCACACCGAGTTCGTGGTGCACGAGGGGCGGGCGCGGATCATCGAGGTCAACTACCGTGCCATCGGCGACCAGTGCGACCTGCTGCTGGCCCGCCTGCTGGAGATCCCGCTCTTCGCAGATATCCTGCGCACCCACCTGGGCGAGCCCCTGCCGGCCGACCTCGGCGCCCGCCGGGACGGCGCCGCCCGTCTGGAGTACCCGTGCGCCGACCGCGCCGGAACCCTCGTCGACGCTCCCTCCGCCACCGAACTGGCGCTGGGCGGCGTACATCTGACGTACCGTCCGTTGCGTGCGGTCGGTGAACGGCACGAGCTGTACCGCACCAATCGTGACTACCTCGGCGTCCTGCGCGCCACCGGCACCGACCAGCCGGCCGTGGACCGGGCCGTGGCGGGCTTCCTGGCCGGGCTGCGCTGGGAGATCCAGCCGTGACCACGCCGACCACCACCACGGACACCTGCGAGGCGGAGCTGCTCACCCGGGTCCTCGGCGCACTGCTCCGCGAAGACGTGGTCGGGCTGCGCAGCCGGGGCACACCGGTGCGGCGGCCGGACGGGAACTGGGTGCGGCTGCCGGTGCCGGGCGACGCGCTGTTGCTGCCCGTCACCGAGGACGGCTACCAGGGCGCCTTCGCCGCCCGGTTGCCGCTGCTCGTGCGCGAGTCGAACGGCGCCGAACTGGCGTCGTGCGACAGCGTGCTCGGCGCTCTGCGTGTGCTCGCCGAGCCCGAGGACCGGGACGGCTTCGACGCCTTCGCCGAGGAGTGCCGTCAGACGCTGGCGACGATGCGGCTGCACGCGGCGACGCGGCATGAGGTGATGGAGCGGCTGAGCTTCGGGACGGGTCTCGGCGGGAGCCTGGCGTACGACACGCTCGCGGCCCGGCTCGACCATCCCGTCTATCCGACGGCACGCGGCCGCTCGGGGCTGGGTGAGAAGCATCTGCTTTCGTACGCACCGGAGTTACAGCCTCGATTCCCGCTGCGTTGGGTCGCCGTGCCGCGCGAGACCGTCACCGTCTCCGGCACCCTGCCGGAGTTCTGGCCCACGCCCGCGGGCCTCGGGCCGGCGGACCCGCACGGCACCCATGTGCTGCTGCCCGTGCATCCGCTGACCTTGGACGCCCTGCGCGCCGCCGGTCTCCCGGACGGTGCGGTGCTCGTCGAGCGGGCCCACCTGGAGGTCGTGCCGACGCTGTCCATGCGCACCGTGGCGACGGTCGCCGATCCGTCCGTGCACCTCAAACTCCCCCTCGCCACGGCCACGTTGGGCCTGCGCAACAAGCGGACCGTCAAGCCGGGCACGCTGGTCGACGGCGCCGTCGGGCAGCGGCTGGTGGAGGCGGTGATCGACCGCGAGCCACGGTTCCGGGACGTGATTCTCCACGCCGACGAGACGACGTACGCCCACGCCGGGAACGAGCTGCTCGCCGTACTGTGCCGCCGCTACCCGGCCGGTCTCGACGACGCCGTGGTCGTGCCGATGGCGGCGCTTCTCGCGGACGCCCCCGACGGACGGCTGGTGCTGGACCATCTCGCCGACCGCTTCCAGGGCGGTGACCCCCTGGCCCTGCTGGATTCGGTCATCACCTTGCTGTTCGACTGGCAGACCACGCTGTTCGGATACGGTGTCGCCCTGGAGTCCCACCAGCAGAACGTCTCGCTGGTGCTGAGGTCCGACGGTCCACGTCTGCTGTTCAAGGACAACGACGGGCCCCGAATCAACACCGAGCGGCTGCACGCCGCGCTCCCTGGCCCGTGGCCCTTCAATGACGAGCGGATCCTCGGCACGGACGACGGGCCGGTCGCCGACCTGTTCACCACGATCACCGTGCACCTGTGCGCAGGCGCGTACGCCTTCGGGCTCCCCCGGCACCGCCGCGCGCTCCTCGACCTCGTACGGACCCGGCTGACGGAGTCCGTCGACCGGCTCGGCGGCGACGCGGCGGACGTCCTGCGCGCGCGAGTCCTGCACGCGCCGGAGCTTCCCGTGAAGGCGATGGTGACGGCCGGGACCCTGCTGTCCAAGGAACGCTCGGGCGCGGCCGACATCAACAAGCACTACACCAGCGGGCCCAACTACCTGCTGCCGCCCGGTGGTTCGGCATGAGCCACCGAGCCTGCCGCTCCTCCCTTCCCGCTCTCCTGTCCACCCCGCACCCGCCCATCCGCTGGAGCCGCTGATGCCCTTCCTGACCGACACGCTCCCCGAGCAGGGCACCGCCCCGGTCGACTGCCCCCGGCTGCCCGCCGCCGACGAGGTCGTGGCCCACACACTCCTCAACTGTCTGCTGCGCGAGGTCTCCGGACCCGAGCACCAGAGCGTCGTCACCGACGGCCGGCTGCTGCTGCGGCTGCCGCGCCGCGGCGTCCTGCTGCGCGTCGCCCTGCGCCGTACATCGCTGCTCGGCGCGCACCGGTTCACCGGGCCGGTGAGCGAGCAGCGGGGCAGCGTGTGGACGGAGCTGGACTGGCGCCGGCTGGCCGAGTACACGCACGACGAACTGTGGCTGCGGACGGGTCTGCGCAACGAGGAGTTCCTGGAGCAGATCGCCTCCAGCCACGGGGCCGTCGCGACGGCGCTCGCCGCCACGCGGCCGGTCCACGACCCGCAGGACCGGCTCTCCGCCTACCTGGCCTCCGAGCAGTCCCTCCTCTTCGGCCACCGCTTCCACCCCACCCCGAAGGCCCGCACCGGCGACCCGCGCGCCTGGTCCGCCTACGCCCCCGAGACCGGCGCGTCCTTCCAGCTGCGGCACCTGGCCGTGCGCAGCCCTCTGATCGCCGAGGAGTACACCGACCCCGCGTCCCTCGCACCGCTCGACGCCCAACGCCCGGACGTCCCCGACGGCTACCGGCTGCTGCCCGCCCACCCCTGGCAGTTCGAGACGCTGCGCGAGCATCCGCTGCTGCGCATCGCCCTGGAGCGCGGCGACGTCCTGGACCTGGGGCTCGGCGGTGCGCCGTTCGCGGCCACCGCGTCGGTGCGCACGCTGTACGACGGGAAGACGTTCCTGAAGTTCAGTCTGAATGTGCGCATCACCAACTGCCTGCGCAAGAACAGCAGTTACGAGCTGTCCGGTGCCGTAGCCCTCACCCGGGCCATGGCGCCGGCGTTCGCCGACATCACCGAGCGTTTTCCGGGTAGCGACATGCTCCGTGAGCCCGCCTATCGCACGCTCGCCCTGCCCGGCCCCGACGGCACACCGGACCGCGCGCTGCTGGAGGGCTTCGGTGTGATCGTCCGCGAGGGCCTGCCGGACCGGCTCGCCCCTGGCACCACTCCCCTGCTCGCGGCGGCCGTCGCCGACGAGTACCCGACCGGCGGCGCACACATCTCCCGACTCCTCACCGGCTCCGGCGAACGGGCGGCCCTCGACTGGTGGTCGGCGTATCTCCAGCTCCTCGTCCCGCCGGTCCTGTCCGCCTACTTCGACCACGGCCTGGTCCTGGAGCCCCACCTGCAGAACGTCCTGATCTGCGTCGACGGCGACGGCCGACCCGCCCAGGTGCTCTTCCGCGACCTGGAGGGCACCAAGCTGGTCCCGGACCACCACGAGGACACCCTCGCCGCGCTGCCGTCCGAGGTAGCGGGGCCGATGACGTACGACGCTCAACGCGGCTGGGACCGCGTCGTCTACTGCCTGCTGGTCAACCATGTCGCCGAACTGCTCGCCGCCCTCGCCGACCTGCACCCGCCGGCGGAGGCCGAGCTGTGGGCCCGGGTGCGCGACACGCTGCGGGCGTATGCCGACGATCACGGCTGCCCGCCCCGGCTGGCCGCGCTCCTCGCCGGGGTGCCGCTGCCCGCCAAGGCCAACCTGCTCACCCGCTGGGAACGCAAGGCCGACCGGGAAGCGGGCTACGTCCGGCTGCCGTCCCCGCTGGCCGAGGACGTCCTGCGCGACACGACCGGGAGCACCTCCCGATGACACGGCCCACGCCCGCGGTCCGGGACCGTGTGCTGTCCCTGTCCTCGGCGGAACTCCCCGCGTATATCTACGACTTGGGGGCACTGCGCATCCACGCGGCCACCGTTCGGGGCGCCCTTCCCGAGCAGGTGGAGCTGTACTACGCCGCCAAGGCCAACCCGGAGCCGGAGATCCTCACCGCGCTCGGACCGTACGTGGACGGCTACGAGGTGGCCTCGGGCGGCGAACTCGCCCATGTCGGCAAGGCAGTTGCCGGACGCCCGCTCGCCTTCGGCGGTCCCGGCAAGACACCGGACGAGATCATCGCCGCGCTGGAGCAGGGAGTCGAGCGCTTTCACGTGGAGAGCCGGCACGAGTTGCTGATGCTGGCCGGGCTTGCGCGACGGGTGGCGCCGGGGCGGCGGGTGGCGGTTCTGCCGCGCGTCAATCTGCCCATGGCCGACGACTTGTTGGCGGGCAGTTCGCTCTCGATGGGCGGCCGGCCGACCCCCTTCGGCATGGACCCGGCGCGGGCCGAGCCGATGATCCGGCAGCTGGCCGACGGCGCGTTCCCGCAGCTCGAACTGCGCGGCGTCCACGCCCACTTGGCGAGCGGCCTGGAGGCGGCGGAGCAGGTGGCGGTGGCCGGGTCCGTCGTCTCGTGGGCGACGGGCCTCGGGGTCCGGCTCGGAGAGGTGAACGTCGGCGGCGGCATGTACGTCGACTACGGCGACCCCGAGCGCCGCTTCGACTGGGCCGCCTACGGGACCGGGCTCGCGCGGCTCACCGAGCGGCATCCGCGGCTGACCCTGCGCATCGAGCCGGGCCGGGCGCTCACGGCGTACTGCGGCTGGTACGCCACCGAGGTGCTGGACGTGAAGCACAGCCACGGCGAGGAGTTCGCCGTGGTCCGCGGCGGCACACATCATCTGCGGACCCCCGCGACCAAGGGGCATGACCAGCCCTGTTCCGTCCTGCCGGTGGACGCCTGGCCGCACCCGTGGCCGCGTCCGGCGGCCGAGAGCGAGCGGATCACCCTGGCCGGTCAGCTGTGCACCCCGAAGGACGTACTCGCCCGCAGGGTGCCGGCGGCCGCGCTGCGGGCCGGGGACCGGGTGGCGTTCGCGCTGGCCGGGGCGTATGCGTGGAACATCTCGCACCACGACTTCCTGATGCACCCGAGGCCCGGCTTCCACTTCCTGGACGCCACTGCGTAGACGGCTCGTGACTCTCGGCACACGCGAAGGGCCGCCCGGTGCACGGGCGGCCCTGATGCGTGCGGGTGTGCGGCACCTCAGACGTCGAGGGGCGGCAGCATCCTGGTCACCGGGGTGTCGACCGGCCTGAACTGCTGCGGCCGCTGCGCCCGGCTCAGCTCCTTGAGCTGGTCGAGGCGGGCCAGCTGCTCGGAGGGCCGGGGCACCTTGGCCCTGCGGTCCGCGGGCACGCCGGTGGCGGCCAGGGAGTCGAGGGTGGTCACCGGGTTGAGCATGCCGGCGTTCGGGGGGTCCAACGGGGCCGCGTTCGCCAGCGGAGCGGCGAGGCCGGTGAGGCCGGCCGCGAGACCAACGGCTGTGGCGATACGTCGTGTTGAGATCATGCCTATCGCAACGCCGTCGGCCTGCCGCCGGACACGGCCGGCCGGCGTCCCTCACCCATCAGGCCGAGCGCATCGACAGCGCTTGCCGAGGCACGCGCCGCGGAGGACTCTCAGAGGTGAGGCACTCGCGGCCGCCCCTCGTCCTGCCGCGGGCCTCGGAGGAGGTCACCATGGGCACCACCGCAACCCCGTCATTCGACACCGACACACTGCGCCGGGCCGTAGAAGGGCACAGCCCGGACAGTCTTCTTTCGCTGTACACGGACGACGCGGAGATCCGCGTAGTGAACCGCAACGCGCAGCCGAGCCATCCGAAGGTGGTCAGCGGCCGGAACCAGATCGCCGAGATGCTCACCGACGTCTACAGCCGCGACATGACGCACAAGCTGGAGGGATGCGTGGTCCAGGGCGACCGCGCGGCCTACAGCGAGTCGTGCGAGTACGCGGACGGCGTGCGGGTGATGTCGGAGTCGATGATCACGCTGCGCGACGGGAAGATCTCCGAGCAGATCATCATCGAGGCATGGGACGAGTAGGGAGGACGTGGCCGAAGGTCCAGGTCTCGGCCCGGCTGACCTGGACCTTCAGGGCACGTGCGGCAGCGGGCCGGACCCGTCCGGTCCGGCCCCGGCGGGCCTGGCCGATCGCCGTGGCGGGCCGGCTGGTGTCCGGCGCCCTGTCGCGGTCGGCCTCGCGGTCGGCCCGGCCACGGCAGCTGACCCCACTCAGCGCATCCAGGCGCTGTATGTCATCACGTCACCGGCTTTCACGCCGAACGGGGGGTCGTCCCGGGTGAAGGTCAGCTCCAGCCCCAGGACGGAACCGTCGACCGGGTTCATGATCAGCATGCGGCGGCTGCCGGCACCGTCGTACACGTACGCCTGTCCGCGCCGGCCCAGCCGGTCCGTGACCTGACCGACCGGCCGCAGTCCCTCGGCGCCCGCAAGGAGCCGGGCCAGCGCGGCGGACTCGCGGGGGCCGAGGGTCCAGTTGTCGAGCAGGATCTTGGCGGCGTCGAGGAGTTCGGCGGTGGACAGGGGCTTGGAGTGGTCCGCGAGGAAGGCGCGCTCGGCCTCCTCCAGATAGTCGTGCAATGCCTCGGGCTCGTGCGGTGGCGGGGACTCGGGCGGGGCGTCGCTCCAACTCGGCGGGTAGGTCTGCCTGCTCAGGACATGGCCGTCGTCGACCAGGCGGGGTGCGCCGTCCTCGTCGGTGAGCACGGGTCGGCCCGGGTGGCGCGGGTCGGTCGCCACGACGAGCTCCGTGTGGCTGTCGTCGGCGTTCCAGCGCACGATCGTCTCCCGCGGCAGGGTGATCGGCGGATCCTGGTCGCTCATGGCGAGGCTCCACGACTGCACATGCGTGCCCTTGCGCAGCTCGGGTGAGTCCGCCGACGCCGCCTGTTCGGCACGCTCGGCGAGCCGTGCCATGGATACGGGCGTGGAGTCGGCCCGCACGACCAGCGGGCGGGGCGCGGCGGCCGCGGGGGCGGTGGTCTGGCCGGTGAACAGCAGTGCCGACACGAGCGCGGCGACGACGGCCGAGGCAGCGAGGCCCCAGACCAGCCGGGCGCGGCGGCGGGGAGTTGCCGGGCGCTCGTGCAGCAGCCGGCCGAGAAGCCGTTCGGCGTTGTGGTCCAGCGGGCCGTCGCCGTAGTGCGGGCCGTCGACCGGTTCCGGGTTGGCTCGGCGCAGCAGTTCGAGTTCGTCAGCCATGGCTTCGTTCCTTGGGCACGGTCGTCGGGCTCACACGGTCTATCTCGGCTCTCAGCCGGCGGCGGGCGCGGTGCAGCCGCATCGAGGCGGCCCGGCTGCCGCAGCCGAGGGCGACCGCGAGTTCGTCGACGCCGAGTTCCTCCCACGCCGTCAGCCGCAGCACCTCCTGGTCGGCCGCGGACAGCCGGGCCAGCGCCTCGTGCACCCAGGCGCCGGGCGCCTCCGTGTCGGGGCTGTCCACGATGTGCCGCCCGTGCGCGGCGTCGTCGTTGCCCATCCGGTCGACCAGCCGCCGACGGCGCCCGTAGCCGCGTACCGCGTTGGCCAGGCAGTTGCGTGCCACGCCGTAAAGCCAGGGCAGCGGGGCGGCCGGGAGGTCGGCCCGGCGGCGCCACGCCACGGTGAACACCTCCGCCACCACTTCCTCGACCTCACTCGTACGCCCGTCCAGTCGCCGCGCGACATAGCGGCTGACCGCCCAGTAGTGCTCGCGATAGGCAGCGGCGAAGGTCTCGTCGTTGCTCATGTTCCGTTCGTGTCCGGCACCGGCCGGATCGTCACACCCCTTTCCGTGATTCTCGTCGCGTCGGTCGAGTGTGACGTGCGGGTGGGGTGCGGACACAGGCGGGGCGTGAAGAGGATCAAAGACTTCAAGGCCGTCCAGTGGCTGACCACCACGGATCACAAGACCATCGGCACGCTGTATCTGGTCACGTCGTTCGCCTTTTTCTGCCTGGGCGGGGTGATGGCGCTGTTCATGCGCGCCGAGCTCGCCCGGCCCGGTCTGCAGATCATGTCGAACGAGCAGTTCAACCAGGCGTTCACGATGCACGGCACGATCATGCTGCTGATGTTCGCGACGCCGCTGTTCGCCGGCTTCACGAACTGGATCATGCCGCTCCAGATCGGCGCGCCGGACGTGGCCTTCCCCCGGCTGAACATGTTCGCCTACTGGCTCTACCTGTTCGGCTCGCTCATCGCGGTGGGCGGCTTTCTGACTCCGGAAGGCGCGGCCGACTTCGGCTGGTTCGCCTATTCGCCGCTGTCGGACGCGGTCCGTTCGCCCGGCATCGGCGCCGACCTGTGGATCATGGGCCTGGCCTTCTCCGGCTTCGGCAC
>NZ_JBHSKM010000045.1:0-89374 GCF_042657965.1 Streptomyces coerulescens | reverse complement strand
TCCGGCAGCCGAATACTCGCTTCGCTCGTTTCGCGCGTCCCCGCGCGAATTGCCCGCCTCCGGCGGGGAGTTGGGAAATTGACCTCCGGCCATTTCCCAACTTGCGTGCCTCCGGCACGAAAAGATGGGGGAAGGGTTTGTGCCTCCGGCACAAAATTATGGGGGTGCTGGTTTTGATGGTGGGGGTGGGGAGTTGGGGAACGGGTTGAGGGTAGGTCAGGTTCCCTTTCACGGGGCGGGTTTGAGAGGGAATCTCCGATTCCCTTGAAACCGCAGCGATTTGAATTATTCCGTGGGGAAAAGTAAACCACGGAATAGGAAAGAAGAGCAACGGGGTCCCTCCGGGCCCCCGTTGCGCGGTACCAGGAACCAGGGACAGGGTCAGGAGCTGCCTCCGGCAGAACAGTCCCCCAGGAGAGGAAGCGAGAACAGTCCTGGCCCTCCCTCACCCACCACGGGCCGGACAGGCCCCCACACACCCGCGCGACGGCCCCCGGCCGACGCGCAGCACCACCACAACCCGCACTGATCCCCGAAGCCAGCCCGCGCCGCCCCAGCCCAGACCCCACCCTTTCTCTCATTCGGGCAGGGAGAGCGGCAGCAGAGGGGATGTCAGCACCCCCGACCATGCGCAACACCCGGGCTGAACAGGCACGTTATAGAAGCCGGCTTCAGCCCAGGGACAGGGGATAGCACAGGAGATAGTGCAGGAGTTTACGCAGGGGGTAGTGCAGCAGATCAACGGTAAGGTATTATGGAACACGCCGAACAGGGTTGGCCCCCTATCCGGCACCGCCGAACGTTCGTCAACAGGAAGGCGCACACGTGGAAATCGTCATCATCGACGGCAGGGTTACGACGGAGCCCGGAGAGATCAACACCCCGCAGGCCAAGAAGGCTCGCGGAATCGCGAATTTCCTCCCTCGTCCGGAATTGCTTCGGGACGCCATTATCGTGCACAACCAGGACGAGCACACCACGTCAATTCGGTTCGACACTACGGCCGGTCCGATTCGCATTGTCCTTCCGGTCGCTCAAGGGTTTGAGTTCCACATCATCCACGACAGCGAAACCGGTCCCCGCATTCTTGGGACATTCCGGGGTGCGTCCCTTTCGGTCCGTGCCGCCGCCTATCGCATCAGTGAGTTTCTGCGAACACGTGGCCTGAAGTAGGCCGAGCCGGGGGCCCGGTGTACCGGGCCCCCTTCACACCCCGCGACGGAAGGAGGGCACGAGACGTGCCCGAGTACATCAACCACGTTCATCTGACAATGGACGGCTCGGAGTTGCTCCCGAGGGGCGCCGGTATGCGATGGGCACCCCACCTCATCCAGGAGAACGCCGCGCCGAGGGACCGCGAGCAGCTCATCAACGCCGCCATAGCGGAGGTTGCCGCGATCCTGGACCGGGCAGAGGCCGCGTTCTACTCCCTGCTGGACGTGATCGGTCCCGGGGAGCACGCGATGATTTGCACCACGAACACGGCAGACGGAGTGCGCGTTGCGAGCTTTTGTGTGCTTGCCGACGGAGTGGATCTCCTTTCCTGTGAGGAGGCCGAAGCGGTGGGATTCTGCGCGACGATCGCGAGCGGTTTCGTCGCTTCGAGTACGGGAGCGGTGATCGTCCGTACCTGGGGGCCTGATGACGCTGTTTCAGTGCGCGCGTGGGTTGTGGACGCTGGTACGCGCTGGCTTCGCCCGTGGAGGGCGGAGCGGGTTCGCAGGGCCTGCCGTCATAGCGTGCCGCAGGTGGCCCCGGCCCTGACGCGAACCTGATCTACCGGGACGCTGAAGCCCTGCCGGTCGATCGGTTGTCGTAGCAGGTCAGGGGTTCGCTCTGAGGGTGGGGTGATATTCGGTTGCCCCACCCTCAGAGAGAGGTATTATGGAACCAGTTCGGAAGGGTGGCCCCCAACCGGACCGCCGAAAGTTCGTCACCAGAAGGGAAGCCCAAGTGGCACACGAAATCGAGCAGTTCACCGACGGCACCGCCGCCTTCGCCTCCGCCAACACCAGCGCGTGGCACAAGCTCGGCACCGTCACCGACGGCGCGATGACCGCCGAGGAAGCCATGAACCTCGCGTCTCTGTCCGGGTGGAACGTGCGTCTCCTGCCCCTGACCGCGACCGAGATCACGGCCGACGGCGCCACGCCGATCGAGGTCGCGCAGCACTACGCGACCGCGCGGACGCACCCGAAGACCGGCCGCACGCAGACGCTCGGCGTGGTGGGCAGCGACTACCACCCCGTACAGAACGAGGAGCACGCCGAGTTTCTCAATCTGCTGGCCGACGAGTCCGGCGCGCACTTCGAGACCGCCGGATCGCTCAAGGACGGCCGCCAGGTGTTCTTGACCATGAAGCTGCCGCAGGGCCTGACGATCGGCCAGGGCGACGACGTCGATCTGTATATCGCGGCGTCCAACAGCCACGACGGCGGATCGGCATTCCGCATCATGGTGACGCCGGTCCGGGTGGTGTGCGCCAACACGCTGCGCGCGGCCATCCAGGGGGCCCGTTCCTCGTTCATCGTGCGGCACACCGCCGGAGCCAAGGCCCGTATCGCGCAGGCCCGTTCCGCACTCGGCCTGACGTTCAAGTACGCCGAGGAGTTCGAGCAGTCCGCACAGCGCATGATCGAAGCCGAGATGACGCTCAGCGAGCTGAAGTCGGTGGTGGACCAGCTGTGGCCGGTCAAGGACAGCGACCACGCCCGCGCCAAGACCAACCAGCGCCAGCGCTGGGGGGCGATCTCCAACCTGTTCGAGCACGCCGACACCCAGGCCGGTATCCGAGGCACGCGGTGGGCCGGTTACAACGCCCTGACCGAGTACGCCAACCACGTCGCCCCGGCCCGAGGCAAGACCGACGCCGAAAAGGCCGCCGCCCGCGCCGAGCGGGTCATCAGCGGCACGGCCAACGACCTGATGGAGAAGGCTTTCGCCCTCACCACGGTCTAGCCCCTGAACGCCGGACGGGCGCCCTACTCCCCCGCCCCGGGGCGCCCGTCCGGCCCCCACCCCGCAAGCAGCCAACGGCCCGAGCGCGGAGCGCTCACCAGGAGCGCGGAGCGATCCCGGCCCGCCCCTGCCGCGTAGCGGCAGCGCGCCGCGTCTGCGGAGCAGCCCGCGCGCCAGAAAACAGGCCCGGTCCCGGTACCGCCGCGTGCGGAGGCCGGCGGGCCCTCAGAGCCACTCCACCCACCGCCCCACGGAAGGCAGTTCATGCGCACCCCGAAGTGGAAGATCAAGGGCATCACCGATGAGTTCAGCGAGTGCGGCTGCTGCGGCCGCCGCGGACTCAAGCGCACCGTCGCGCTCATGCCACTGGACGCCGACGGGAACGAGGACGGCACCGCCGAGGACGTGGCGTACTACGGCACGTCGTGCGCGGCCGCCGCGCTGGGCTGGACGCAGGCCAGCGTCACGGACTCCGCGCGCGCGGCCCAGGCCGAGCGCGGCCTGCGCGACGCCTACGCCCGCCGGATGATCAGCATCTACGCCCCGCTGGAACTCGCCCCTGCCCGCGACCAGGCCCGCGCCTACTTCAGCCGGAACCGCAATGTCCGGACCCCGGACCTCAACGCGACCGAGGAAGTGGCGCGCCTGCTGGACCGCGCCCGCGCCACGCTGTCCGACACGACGACCGGCCCGGCCCGGCCGTCGCGCATCGAGGACTTCCGCCGCTATCTCGTGATCTTCACCAGCGACGAACGCATCTACCGGACGGTGGAAGTACCGCAGGACGAGGAAGAACGCCAGCAGCAGGCCGCCAACGCCCGCCGCCGCGCCGACCAGATCCGGGGCAGCGTTGTCGTCGTAGCAGCCCTGGACGAGGAATCGGCCGGTGACGTCGCCTACTCCGACCCGGTCACCCGCGCGTGGAACCAGAAGGCTTGGGAGGCCTCCCATGCCTGATCCCAAGGCCGCCCCGGCCCGCAACGCGGTCACGGCCTCCGCCGTGGCCCGCGCGGTCAACGCGCTCGCCGCGCTGCTACTCGCCCTGGACGAGGGAACCCACCATCTGTCCATCGTGGCCGAGCGCACGAACGGCACGGTGGCCAGCGCCGATCTGACCTTGTCCGTCGGAGCCGCACCGCTGCGCGTGACCCACGGCACCGAGGAGTACCTACGGTTCCTTGCGCTGCTGACGTTCGCCCTGGACTACCGCACCGTCCGGCACGCCGTACTGGTCGCCACGACCACCGCCGAGCCGTTCCCGCGCGCGTGCGGCTGGAGCATACGGACCGGGTGGATGGTCCCGATGCAGACCCGCGAACTCCAGGCAGCAGTCATGCCCTGTCCCGGCAGCGCCGAGCCGGTACGCCAGGTCTACCCCGCCCCCGCCCTGCACCACCCCGACGAGTCCGCAGAGGTGACCGCCCATGAGTGACGCGCCCACCACCCCGCCGGACACCCACCGCGCCGAAGCCGCAGAGCACGGGGACATTCCCGCCCGACAGCCGCTCCCTGGCACCCGGCTCATCGCCTACCGGCTACCGGACTGGGGCATTGAAGGCGACTGCCTCCACCTGGACCGCGCAGACATCCACGTGACGTACACCCAGTTCATTGGCCGCGCAGGGCAGTTCCCCGCCCAAGGCGTCGCCTACGGCCTGCGCACCATTTCGGGCAGGGACGTCAACAGCTGGCTACGCGGCAGCCTCAACTTCTGGCTCTCCAGCGAAGCGCGCAAGGCCGATGACGGAGTGATCCGGTACCGGCAGACCCCCAATCACTCGGCCGTCACGTTCGTACCCCACACGGCATCCGGGATCCTGATCAACCGGCCGGACGAGCAGGTGACGGCCGCTGCCTACCGCGTAACCGGCCCGACCGGCATCGCTCAACTGTGGCGAGGCCAAGCGGTCCGCGACGCCATCGGCGTCTGCCGCCGGAAGCCCCCCGTCGGTTGGCCCGCAGGCTGGGCACACCTCATGCCCGACGCCACGGTCAGGTTCGAGGCCGGGGGCGCGCCCTGGGACACCGAGCGCATCTACACCGCGGAGGCGAGCACCGAGCCCGCCTCTTGGGGACCGTCCTGCGACGAGTGCCGCTACCCGGAGTCCGAACACGACCCGCTGCGCCTGTGGGGGCGTTCACGAGCCGACGGGACGGGATGCACCTGTTGGCCGTACGCCGCGCACGGCCCGTCGGTGTCCTGAGCGGCCCGGCGCCCCGCAGCAGAAGGCAGGAGCCGAGCCGTCCGCCCCACGGGGCGGACGGCCGGCCCGGCCCGCACCGCAGTTCCCCGCCCCTGCCGCCCACCCCTACCACGAGAGGAAACGCCCATGGCCACCCCCGACGTCCTCACGATCGAGACCCCCGCCGGCATCGTGCGCGCCACCGCCGGCCCCCGCCGCACCGATGCTGTCGTGTTCGAGCTGCACGGGGCGATGCGCGGCAGCGTGCACGTCACCGGAACCCAGCACCCCTACTACTGGGACCAGTTCACCGCCGTCCGCGCCTGTCTCGGCCCGGTCGACGCCTTCGAGACCACCGCCCCCGACGAAGCCCTGCCCCGGCTCGCGCGCGGCCACAGCGGCTACCACGGCAGCCTGACCCGCTACCCCGGAGACTACGGCGACCTCCCCGACGTGTCCGTCTACCCGCTGTCCACCGCAGCGGGGAACGAGCCGACACCGAAGGCCGCCGCCACGCTCACCGCCGTTCTGCGCGCGTGCGCCGACGCCGTGGCCCATCGCGACGACCTGCCCCTGATCCTGGACGCCTCCAGGCTGCGCAAGACACCCGGACTCCTGCGGTTCCTCAGCTGGGCCGCCGCGCACGCCAACTCCGAAACCGTCCGCTACGCAGAGGAGTCCCAGGCCGCCGCCCGCGAGCTGAAGGGTGCCGTGACCCTCTGGTGGACCATCGCGCGACTGTTCACCGCCCACCCGCACCCCGTCCTGCTGCCCATGCTCGCCGACGATGAGGGTTCGCTGGCCCGCCTGGTCAACGTGCTGGAGTGGAAGGCCCCTTACTGCTTCGAGCGCGCCGCCGAGGAGCGGGCGCGCGCAGAGAAGTTCCGTGCCGAGGTCGCATCGCTGCGCACTCAGCAGCAGCGCGGCCGCAGCCGCCGCAGGGGAGCCGAGTCGTACCCCGGGACCAAGGAGAAGGTGTGACCATGCGGTGGCTCATGACCCTGGGCGAGCGCACCCGCCCCGACGTGCCCCAGTACGCCGAGTGCCCCGCCCCCGACCAGGCCCGAGCGCTCGCCCTCGTCGACGACGTGGGACAGCTGTTCCCCATCCTGCTGGGGTGGCGGCGGGAGTTCGGCCGCGAACTGACCGGCTGGGCCAAGCAGGTCGAGGCAGACGACATCGAGACCCTCCCCCCGGACGTGATCGAGCACTGGGGAGAAGACCAGCTGCGCCTGGACACGATGCCGGGCGGCTACGTACAGGTGGCCGACTACCGCGACCACCAGGCACGGACCGCCCTACCGGCCCGGAAGAAGGTACTCAGGCGGCTGTAAGGCCCCGGCGCCTGCTGGGGGTGGGGCAGTCCGGGAAATGCGGTTGCCCCACCCCACATTAAAATGCATTATGGAACATGTCAGATCGAGTGGGAGCGAGGGAGACACTCCGTGGCAACGTTCACGCACGCCACCCCTAAGCGCTGCGCCGAGCTCGGCAGCGCCCTCACGGCCGCAGGCCTCACCTGGAGCGACAACGGCCGCCAGGACAAGCCGCAGTACCTCACGTACACCGTCACCGACGCGCACGGCCGCACGTGGGCGATCAGCCCCGCCACCAACTTCCAGATCCCCGCCACGAGTTCGGCGCGGATCTGGCAGGCCAGCTGCGCCGCACTGGCGACGACCACCCCGGTCCTGTCCGCCGCCAAGGTGGCCGAGCAGATCAAGGCGACCGCGTGAGCCTGCCGCCGTTCCGCCCCGAGGACTTCGACGAGCCGTGCGAGACCTGCCGGGTCGGACCGGGGCAGCTCTGCCGCCCCTGGTGCGACACCGGATACACCGCCGCCGACTACCGCGCCGATGCCGCGCGCCACTCCGACCGCCCCGCCGCACAGCCCCCGCGCCCCCGGCGCACCGCCCCGAAGGAGGCCCCCTGATGGACCTGTCCACCCCCGCTGGCCTGGAAGCACTCGCCCGCGACGTTGCCGCCCTGCTCGGCGCGCGGCGCACCGAGCAGGGCGGCGCCCCGGACCGGGTGCGGATCATCTACGCCGACGGCCGCACCCTCGAACTCGCCCCCAACCGCCCCCGGACCCGGATTACCATCAGCGCGGTCCTGCCCGACAAGGCCACCGCGCAGGATCTGACGGTCGAGCCCATCACCGTGACCGCCCGGCCGCGCCCGCGCGCCAGCGAGACCCAGGAGCAGGCCGCCGCCCGGCACCTGACCGCCCACATCCGGCGCCGCCTCACGCCCCAGCTGACGGCCGTTCATTCGATGGTGTCGCCCACGGTCGAGCGGGCGCGGACCGCCCTGTCCGCCCTCCCCGGCCGCCCCGGTGGAGAGCAGTGGGTCATAGCCGACGTGCCCGTGGTCCGCCCGGACGGGCTGGACCAGCCGTGCCCGATCGTGTGGTGGCACACCCCCGCCGGAGCGTCCCGCGCCGTCGCCCCGTTCCTCGCCGACATGCTGCGCCGGGCCGGGCTGGTGACGACCGAACCGCACGGTGAGGCCCACGTGTTCTTCGCCGAGCCACCGGCCGAGCATCCCGCGGAGCGGTTTCACATCGTGCCGGCCTCCGAGGGCGACGGGTGTGCCCTGGTGGACCAGTTCACCGGGGCGTGCGTGCGCACCTACACGGACGCAGAGTGGGCCGAAGGGATAGCCGAGAGCGCCAACCGCGCGGACGAGACCGCACGGCACTCCGGGGCCTGCTCCCTGGACCTGCCAGGGCTGTCAGAGAAGCTCATCGACAACGCCCAGTTCCGCACCCTCGCCCTGGAGTTGGCCACGGCCGGGCACATGCCCTACGGGCTGACCGACGTCGACTACACCCAGACACCGGGATTCCTCGTTCTCGGGGTGAGCGGAAAGAGCGACATGGCCAGGGTGGCGCGGCTGCTGGACCCCTGGGGAGCCGTCCGGCCCGGAGAGCGCCGGGAGGCCCCCGCCCAAGAAGCCGAGCGCTTCGGCGCGGACCTGGAGGCCTACGCCCGCGCCATGACGGCCCCGGGCCGGACAGTGGCCGTCGCAGCGGACGGCGTCCGGGTCACCTTCGAACCGGCCCCGCCGGACCTCTGATCCGACGCCCGGGGGCGGGCAGCGCCAACGGAGGTGACTGCCCCGCCCCCGGCTTAGGCCTTATGGAACACGTCACCCGATTGGGGAGGATCACTATGAACCTGCACGACGCCGCCGCACTACTCACCGCTCGGGCCCAGCACGCCTTCACGCTCCAGCAGCAGGCCAACGCTGCCCTCACCCAGGAAGGCCAGCGCACCGCACCCCGGCCCCGACGGCTGATCCGGCTCGCCCGCCAGGCCGAACGCGCCGGAGAACTGGCCGCGTTGTGGGACGGGGTGCTGGGGGAGGCCCACGGCACCAACGCGCGCGACCTTTTCCCGCTCGCCGATCCCGCTCGTCTGGTGGCTGGCACGCGCACCCTGCGCACGCTCACCCACGACCAGATCACCGCCGCGTACGACCTGACGTGCGCGGAGTTCACTGAGCACGCACCCGAGAGCGGCCCTGCACTGGGCGAAGCGGATCTTCCTGCTGCACACCGCCCTGGTCGACCACCTGCCGGGAGCAGCCACGGCCGCCGCGGTGCTCGCCGAGCTCCACGACCGCCTCACTCTCGCACCGGCCGGAGAGCCGACGGCCCTGGAAGCGGTCACCGCCCTGCACGAGCGGATCGAAGCCGGGCCCGCGGCCGCCCGTGACATCCCCTGCCGGGCGGGCGACATCCTCATACGCGCACTCGAACTGGCCGCCTTCCACGACGCCAGCCTCACCAAGGCAGGGAGCAACCGCACCGCCATCACCGTCCCCCTGGCCGAAGGCTGGACGATCCGCATCGAGGACGAGGGCTCCGCCGACCACCCGGCGGAGTACCACGGCACCGGCAGGAGCAGCACGGGATGGAGCGCCCTGCTGCACGCCCCGGACGGCGGCGCCACCGACGTGATCCGCGCCCCCGACCCCGATACGGCGCACGAGTGCCTCGCCGACAGCGCGGCATGCGTCCGCAAGCTGACCCTGTGGCGCGTCGAGAGCGAGGCCAAGGGCGGACCCGTCCAGGACTGACAACCCGCCCGTCCACCCCCTGAAAGAGGACCACTCATCATGGCCATGCACTTCACCGTCACCGGAACGCTCGAACTCCACCCGTCCGTCCCGCTCGCCCAGCTCTGGGAACTGATCGACGGCGGCCCCTTCCAGGTCGCTCCCCACGCGATTACCGAACCGGAGCTGGCCGCTCTGCTCGACCAGGCGAAGTGGGTGCTCATCCCCGACATTGACAGCGGCACCGACTCCGAAGGCCGCCCCCAGCGGATCAAGCACTTGCACGTGAAAGACCCGTCCGTCTACTCCTTCACCGTCCTTCACCGCCTCATTGACCTCGCCACCTGCGCAGGAGAGGCCCACCAGGCCCGCGGCGAACTGCGCTACGCGGGCGACTGTGAAGGCGAGGTTGGCACCATCACGCCCGGGCCCGACCCCATCTGGCACTGACACCACCCCCTTCCCGGGGGCCGCCCGCGCGCCGGCCTCGACGCCGGACGGCCCCCGCGCTCCGATGCCGACCGCCAACCGCCCTGCTCACGAAAGGACGTCAGCCGTGCCCCCGTCATGCGCCCCGCTGGAGACAGCGGACCTGTCGGCACTCGCCGACCGCCAGCAGGAGTGGTTCACCACCGGACGCGGTCCGGTTTCCGTGCGCAGGTACGCCCGCGTCTCGGACTTCGTACGGGCCGCAGTGCGCTCCGCCAACGGCCGCGACCGGGCCGCGCTGTGACGTTGCACCGCGAGGCGTACCCGCTCGCCCCGGCGTGGCTGACCGCCATCGCCGAGGCCGCGCCCGAAACGGCCGACCACCGATCGCCATCGGCCGCCATGTCTTCGGTCCGGCTGCTGGCACGGATGACGCCGGATCACCGCAACGGCATCCCCCGGCAGTCCGACTGCTCGGTCGGCTGGAGCGTGCCCGGCGCGTCCGCGCGGATATGGCCGGACGGCCGCGTTGAGCTGCACGGCACCGCCGGCGTGCGGCTGGCCGGTCGGCTGGAGGGGGCCGAGTGGGATCACTTCAGGGTGGCCGCCGTCGCGGACGCAGGCCTGCGACTGCTGTGCGCTCCCGAAGCCCGGCACCTGACTACCACCGGGGAGCCGTCCGGCTGGTTCCGGCCGCGCGACCGCGGCCAGATCGGAGCAGGCCGGGAGCACAAGGGCGGCCAGATGTACGACGGCTCGACCGTGGCGCGCTGCTCCTGCGGCTGGAGCGTGACTGCCGCATCACAGCTGGGCGCCCGCGAGTCGGCCAAACGGCATCGCCGCGACGCCACCGCATGACCGCCAGCCCCCCGAGGCACCCACCCGTGACCGCCCCAACACGGCCAGGGAGGCTCACCCGCTGGCCTCCGGGCCGGAACGTCGACTGCCATTCTGTCCCGCCGTCTGACACGGGGGCAGCGCTGGAAAAGCCAGTTGCCCCACGCGTCAAGATAGGTATTATGGAACTTGAGAGAAACGGTTTCATCCGCTCCCGAACGACTCGCACGCGCCCTTCCAGAGCGACCCGCCATGCTGGCCCGGTGCACAGCACCCGGCCCCTGACCAACCGGAGCCCTTATGCGCAGCCACGCCGCCTACCAGCTCATTGGCGACCGTTCCCACCAGTGCGACGCCACCGCCACCTATTCCGCCAACGGCGTCCGCGCGTACGCCCTGTGCGACGGCATAGGGTCCACGGACGCGGTTCGCGACTGGACGGTCACCGCCGCCCGTCGGCTCGCCCGGGCCGCCGCTGTGCGCGCGAACGCCGAGGCCGGTCTCCGGGCGGTCTACCAGGTCTACGCCGCCGAGCCGGACCGGCAGAACGAGATCCTTCGCTACGACCTGCCCGCCGCCTGCGCTGTCGTGGCCGTCACCGCCCCCGGCAAGCCGCTCACCGTCGCATGGTGCGGAGACAGCCGCGCCTACATCCTGACCGAGCACGGCGCCCTCCAGGTCCTGACAGCCGACCACAACGACCGGCGCGTTCGGGGCGGCAGCCGCAACGTCGTCACGTCTTACCTCGGTGCGTCGGAGACCGACGAGCAGCGGAAGGCCAAGGACCGTCACCCCGCGATCGAGTCCGTCACCCGCGGCGCGGAGAACTGCCGCCTCCTGCTGGCCAGTGACGGTGCATATGAACCGCTGGAGGACTCGGCCCGCGACCTCGCCGATTACCTCACCGGCTCCCCTAGCCGAGCAGCACGCGATCTCGCCGAATCGGCGATCGCGCACGCCAGCGCTCACGCGGACAACGCGACCGTGCTGGTTGCCGACATCAGCGCCGCCTGAACAACACTGCTCCCGCCCCAGCCTGGCGCCGGTGAACCGTGTGGCTTGCCCCGGCCGTCGGGCAGGGCAAGCCACACGGGCCGGGCGCACGTCGGACCCCAGGGAACGGCGGCTCGCCGCAGCTCCCGTCGAGCCTGGACCGCGATGATCCGCTTGCAGCTGAGCGCCCGCCACGGCCGAGGCAGTGCCGCCCCGATGGGGCCGCCTCCAGCACGGCCGGGCGAGCCCGCCGACCGGCACCCAGTAACCCAGACCCATTCCGGCCACAAAGGAGGCTCCACCATGTCCCGCTCCGCCCGCTCCGCCCGTTCCACCCCACCGGCGCCGGCACCCGCGCCCGCCGAAGACCGCAGGTGCGTCGACTGCGGCGTGCCCTGCACCCAACGGGTGGCATCCATCCCGCGCCTCCAGGGCGGAGCGCGCGGCGTGTACGCCTGCTCCGTTCACTCAGTCCGACGCCGAAAGGCACCCTGACCTGCCGTTCGATGCTGGGGGCAGTGCAGAGAAATTCAGTTGCCCCTCAGCATCGGTACGGTATTATGGAACATGTCGAGAGGGCGGCACCCTCCCGGCACCGCTGAAAGTCCGTCAACCAGCAAGGAGGCCAGAGATGGCCACAGTGACCAGTCCCACCGAACAGACCCCCGACACGGCCCCCGTCGACACCGACGAGGCGGACCTGACCGCCGTCCTGCTCGACCCGGACTCGATCGTGCGCGACGCGTGCAACGCCCGCGAGCACGACACCGAGCCCGACGCGGACCTGATCAGCTCCGTCAAAGCCGTGGGCGTCCAGGACCCGGTCAGCGTCCGGCCCCTCTCGGACGGCACCTACGGCGCGTTCAAGGGCTGGCGGCGAACCCAGGCAGCGCAGGAGGCCAACGCCACCGCCGACGCCGAAGGGCGCGCCAAACAGCAGATAAAGGCGTTCGTCCGCGCCGACCTGGTCGACCGGGACGCGTGGACTCGGTTCCTGTCCCTGATCGAGAACCACCAGCGCGAGGGCATGTCGGCCAAGGACACCCTCAAGGCCGCCGAACTCTCCCTGATCGGGATGGACGAGGTTGAGCAGAAGGCCGCCGCGAGCGCCCTGGGACTCAAGCGCGGGACCGGGAAACGACTCGGCCGCGCCCAGAAGCTCGACGATGCCACGCTGCGCCGCGCGTCGGCTGGAGGCATGGACCTGGAAATGATGGCCACGCTCGCCGAGGTCGCCGACGTGCCCAGCGCGGAGAAGCGCCTCCTGAACGCGCTGGGCCGGGACCGGTCCGCCGAGGACGGCGGGCGCGGCCACTGGGACCAGGAACTCGCCCTCCTCAAGGCCGAGCAGGCCGACCGCGCCGCCCGCGCGCAGGCCGTCGCCGCGCTGGAGGAGTCGGACATCCCGCTGCTGCCGGTACGGGTGTCGTACGGGGAGAAGGACACCGCCCGGCCCATCGCGGACCTGACCACCGGTCTGGGCAACCCGCTGACCGAGGACAACCACAAGGGCTGCCCCGGCCACAGCGCCCGGCTGGACGAGGAGCACCGGCCGGTGTGGTTCTGCGCCGACCCGGCCGCCTACGGCCACAAGGTCCGCCCGCAGCCCACGAAGCCCAAGACCGAGCAGGACGAGCACAAGGCGGAGGAGCGGCGCAGGGTCATCGCCTGCAACCGCGCCTGGAAGGCCGCCGTCGGGCCGCGTCGGGACTTCGTCACCCGGCTGGTGCGCCAGAAGACCCTGCCGGAGGCGGCCCGCGTGTTCGCGCAGGAGGTCGTGCTCACGGTGCCCTGGTTCTACAAGTCCTGGGCCGATAAGCACGAGAGCGAGACCGAGACCGTCGCACGGTTCCTGGGCGTCAAGGAGCCCCAGAACGCGGACCTGACGGAGACAGCGGTCCAGTTGCCCAAGGCACGCGTCGTCAACGCGCTGTTCGCGCACGTCGCCGCAGCCTGCGAACACAGCATCCGCGAACCCAAGACGTGGTCCCACCTCAGCCCCTGGCAGGCCCGCTACCTCCTGCTCATGGACCAGCTCGGCAAGGACGACAACGGCTCCTACCGGCTGTCGGAGGTCGAGGCACAGGCCCTCGCCCCGCACCGGGACGAGGACGGCGACGCCACCGACGGCGCCACCTGAGCTGCACGCGGACGACGGCCGGGCACCGTCGGTGCCCGGCCCCTGCAACCACCCTTCACCACCTCAGGGAGTCCGTCATGTCCAAGTCCGAATCCACCGAGTCCGCACAGCCGATCGAGCGGGACCAGGCACTCACCCTGGACGTCCTGCGCCGCCTGGTCGGCAACGACTGGGCCCGCCTTCCCGGCAAGACCCTGGTCGTCCTGTCCCGGGACTCCGAGGGCAACCTCTACTCGCCCTTCAGCACCTACTCGATCGGCCGCTACGCGCCCGTCCACGGCCTGACCGGCGAGGTGTACCCGCTGGAGAGCGAACTGGCACGGGACCCCGAACTGCGGCGGCTGTTCCCGGAGATCCCCGACACCGCCGTCGCCGCGCTGGTGCTCTACCCGCTCGACTGAACCGGAGCGCAGCCGCAGCGCGCCTGATCGAACTCGACGCCGCCCAGCGCCCCGTCATCACCCCGGGCCGCATCGGCCGGATCAACACGTCGATCCGACCGGCCTGCCTGCGCCGCCTGACCGGCACCGTCGGCCAGCGCAACAGGACCGGCAGCCGGTTCGACTTCGTGCTGGACGAGGACTCCACCGACCAGCTGCGCAGGGACCCGCACAATACCCAGTTCACGATCCCGCAGGACGTCAAGCGCTTCCGCATCGCGAAGGTCCCGGCCGCCTGCATCGAACTCACCGACACCCCGGCCGACTCCTAGACCGAAGAAGGCCCGTGGGGCAGCGCAATGAGCACTGCCCCACGGTTCCGCCCCGCCTCACCGGCAGCCCGCCAGAAGGGTGCGCAACTTCGATGAGCCCCGCGATCCCCGTACGCTGCCTGGCCCGCCCGCTGGCCGGTGGCCTGGTCGTGCCGTACGTCTCCCTGATCCACAACGGGCACGCCGTGTTCGGCAGCCTCGACGCCGGCCGTGCCCGTCGTGCCTTCCTCCAGCGCCTGTGCCAGATCTGCTCACAGCCCCTTGAGGAACGGTTCTTCGTCATCGTTCGCCCGGCCGACGAGCAGCACGGCTACTCCCCCGAGCCGACGCTGCACCCCGAGTGCCAGCCCTACACCGCCGCCCATTGCCCGATGCTCAACGGCACCGCCTCTCACTACCGCTCACGGCCGGTCCTCGCCTCACATCCCGCAGGGCGCCCCTGCACTGACCCGGCGTGCCCGTGCCCCGAACTGGTCCCGGACCAAGGGCACACCGCGCGCAGCGGACGGCCCGCCGACCGGTACGAGGCATGGATGATCGCCGCCCGCAACTACCGGCTCGTCTCCCACCCGGACACGCCCGCCCTCCCCATCGGGATCAGCCTGAACGTGCCCGTCCTGCGCAAGCGCACCCTGCGCGAAGCCGCCCTTCCCGCTGACGCCGCTGCCCTGCTCGCTCTGCTGCACACCGCCATGGAGCTGGAGCAGGACTAGGCCCACGGTCCGGGCCCTGTCCAGGCACCGCCCCGCAATGCGTGCCCCGGAGGAAGAAGCCGCATGCCCACCACATTTCCCGTGACCCTCCCGCCCGTGCCCGCCGACCCGGAGGCTGCCTGGCACGCCGAACGTGTCGGCGACACCGCCTACGAACGCCCGGACGATGGACGGTCCTCCGCGACAACCGTGTTCGCGATCGACGCCACCAGCCCGGACGAGGCCGAACTACGCGTTCTGGCATGGATCAACCACAACTACGAGGACGACCTGCGTCGCGCCACCGCGACCGCCGAGCACCAGGCCGGCCTCCACCGCTGGCACGTCAGCCTGCGCATCTTCGGCGAGTTCTGACCCCGACCCGAAACACGCCACAGCGCAAGAAGGGAACCACCGTGATCATCCCCGACCCGAACAGCTCCGTGGGCGAGGCAGTCATCTCTCTACACCAGGAGATGACCGACTTGCGGGAGCGCAGGGGCGACTGGCCCGGCGCGGACGCCGTCACCATCCTCGAATCGTGGCTGGAGCAGTTCGACTTCACCCGCCTCCCGGACCCGGCCGTCGCGCACATTCCACCGCCTCGGCCGGGGCAGGTCTGGGTCCTGCGCCGCTGGGAACGGCATGAGAACGGCATCGAGCTGTTCGCCGACGAGGACTCCGCCATCCGCGGACTTGCCGAGCACGTACGCCAGTGCTGGGACAACGTCACCGGCGAGGAAGGCGTCCCCGACGAACCGCCCTTGGACGACCGCGCAGTCGTGGACCTGTACTACGGGCCCGAGCGCAACAACCGCCCCGACGAGGGCTACTCGCTGTACGCCGACACCGTCAGCAGGAAGGGCCGCCCACGGGTTGTCCCCCTCGACTTCCAGTTCCCCGACGTCGATGCCTGCGAGCGAGCCCACCGACGTGCCGTCTTCCACCCGGGGACGGGCGGCGATCTTCCGTGCCTGATGGTCGATGGCGTCCTGGTGTTCGCCTACCTCGACCACGAGGTCGGAGCCTTTCGGATATCCGTCCACCTGGACAGTGCCGTGGACCGCCTCGTTCGCACCGATGGCACGGTGCCTCTGCGGATCGAGGTCGAGGACAGGATCGTGCTCGACGACTGCGAGGCAGAGAGGGCGCCCAGGCCTGCGTCGCTGGATGCGCTGCTGAGCGCGGCAGAGGCCGCACGGATCCGTACGGAGCCGATCCTCGCGGCGGCCGTGGCCGCCGGCTTCATGTGGCGCTGCCCGGAATGCCAGTGGATCAACCCGCGCTCAGCGACCTGCTGCGAGGGGCCCGGGCCCTGCCAGAAGCCGTTGCCCGGGCCAGGGGTGGCGGCGCAGGGCTAGGTCCGAAAGCCGTAGGCCGGAGCCGGCCTGAGGGGGTGGGTGTCTGTTCCTGGAAGGGAAAAGGGGATGACACCCACCTCAGAGATAGGTATTATGGAACTTGCTTGGGTGGCTTCCGGGCACCGCCAGACCGTTCGTCGCATCAAGGAGTACCTCCATGAGCGGAGAGACCACCGCAGTCATCCGCGGTCGCGTTTACGGAACCGTCCAGCTGCGCCACACCGAACGCGGCACCCCCGCCGCCCGGTTCACGGTGATACAGGTCCCGCGCGAGTACGACCGCGCGCGAGGCCAGTGGCGCGACGGCGAGCCGGTCCCGGTCATCTGCACTGTCACCGGGCCCCTGGCCCGGCACGTCGCCGAATGCCTCACCGACGCCGTCCACGTGATCGCCACGGGCGACCTCGCACTGCGCGACAAACGGCTTCATCTCGACTCCGCCCAGGTCGGTGTGGATCTCACCCACCACGTCGCCTACATCGACGACACCCTGCCCGCCGTCCTCGCCGGGCGTGCGACCGCCCTCGAGCCGCACCGGGCCGCACCGGCCCGACCGGCCGCAGCTCCCGCTGCACCGGCGACCGACTGGTGGCAGACGCCGCCGCGCCGCCCCTGGGACGCGGTCACCGCGCCCAGCCGCACCGGCCGCTGACCGCGCCACCCCGCTCCCGCGCCACCCCGCTCCCGCACCGCCCTTCCCGGCCCCGGCATGCCCGTCGGCCGTCGCCCCGTCACGGAGGTACGCCATGCCCAGCACCAACCTGTCCGAACGCGCCGCACGCACCGCGCTCGCCGTCCACCACGCCCCTCACCAGGTCGCCCCCCACCTCGCCCACCACTCCGCCCAGGACGTGTGGCAGTACGGCGTCGACCACGACGCCAGCGGCCGCCTGGCCCAGTACCGGCCACGCGAGGAACTCGCGAACGCGCAGCTGACGTGCCACTTCGTCATCCCGTCGGACGACGAGTGGCCCACAGCCCTGACCGACCTCGGTGACCACTGCCCCCTGGGCCTGTGGGTGCGCGGACACGAGCACCTGCCGCGCCTGACCGGCCGGGCCGTCGCCGTGACCGGCAACCGGACTCCCACCCCACAGGCCCTCACGACGACGAAGGCCTTCGCCACCGCCGTCGCCGAAGCCGGACACACGGTCACCTCGACCCTGTCGTACGGCGTCGACTCCACCGCCCACCGAGCCGCAGCCCTGACTGGGCACGCCACGCTCGCCGTCCTGCCCCGCGGCCTGGACCGCGCCCACCCGCACGACCACGCCCAGCTGCTGAGCTCCATCCCCGCCAGCGGCGGAGCAGTAGTCAGCCTCGTCAAGCCGGGCACCGAAGCCAGCGGAGCAACGCTCAAGGCCAGCGCCACCCTGCTCGCCGCGCTCGTACGCGCGGTGGTGCTCATCGAGGCCGTGGACTCCTTCGTGCCCGCGATGCAGACCGCCGAGGTTGCAGCCGACCTCCACCGCCCTCTGCTCGTGGCACCGCCCACCGATGACGTGCGCGCCGACGGCAACTTCCGCCTGCTCGCCCAGGAGCGCGCCGTGCTGGTCCCCGGCCCCGCCGACGTACTCGCCGCCCTGAGCTGACCGGCTCAACCCACTTCCGTGCCCGGCCGACCGGCCGGGCACGGCCCCGGAAGGAGTGACGGACCCCATGCCCAGTACCGCGTATACGCCGTCGCTGCCCGGCCTCACCACCACTGACGACCTCGACACCGTCATCAACTGGGGCCTGGGAGCGGACTCCACCGCCTACCTAGCCGAGATGCTGACCGACCCGGCCGCGTACGGGATCGATCTGGAGCGCACCGTCGTCCTGCACATGGCCACCGGCAGTGAGTGGCCCGAGACCCGGCTCCTGGTCGAGGAGTTCCTGCTGCCGCTGCTGCGCGAGCACGGCGTGCGGCTCGTCCAGCTGGCCCGCAACGGGCATCTGCGCCAGGACGGGTTCACGGTCCTGGACGACTCCCGCCACCCCGAGCGGCTCGTCGCCCGCGGGCCGTGGACGCTGTGGGACGACCTGGAATCCGTCGGCACCGTGCCCCAACAGGCCGGCACCCGCAAATGCAGCCTGTGGGCCAAGGGCGACGTCGGCGACTGGTGGCTCAAGCAGGCCTTCGGCGGCCGCCCGTTCCGGCAGATCATGGGCTTCAACGCCGACGAGGCCGGACGCAGCTTCAAGGACGAGGCCTCGTCGAAACTGCCCGGCCGGACCGGTGAGTACCCCCTCATCGACTGGGGCTGGGGCCGGCAGCAGGTCGAGGACTCGCTTGTGAAGCGGTTCGGCGTGCACTGGCCCAAGAGCTACTGCACCTTCTGCTGCTTCCCGATTTCCATGGGCTCCCTCCCCGCGCACCTGGAGCGCATGCGCACCCACCCGGGCATCGCCGGTGAGGTCCTGCGCCTGGAGTACACGGCGATGAGCCTCAACCCGAACGCGAAGCTCTACGGCCGCAAGACCCTCCTGGAGATGTTCGACCCCACCCAGCCACGGGACCGGGCCTGCCTGGAGGCCTTCGAGCGCGAACTCGACATGCCGTGGGCTCTGTACCACGTGCGCCGTCTGTTCCTGCTGTCCGACTCCGGGCAACGGCGGCCCGTGATGCGTTCCACCGAGCGCGTCGACCTCGGGCGGCCGCAGCAGTTGGCCCGGCGGCTGATCTCCGTCTCTGAGCGGCGCGGCGTCGATCTCGAGCAGGACCCGGTCTACGGGCGTGCCCGCTCCTGGGTCCGCCGCCGCGGCTCGCAGTGGCCCATGGCCGAGGAGCTCTTCGCCACCGCCCCCGCCCGTGTGATCAACAAGCAGGACGGCTCCTTCGACGAGGAGTGGGACGCCCTGCTCCGCGGCGCCAGTCAGCTCCCCCTTTCCTGATCCGCCCTTCTCCCCGCCCGCACGGGCTTCCCAACGTTCGACGTGAGGAGTTCAGCGTGTTCGTCACCATGACCGACCTGTTCTGCGGCGCCGGCGGATCCACCTGCGGTGCCCTGCTGGTCCCGGGCGTCCGAGTCGTGATCGCCGCCAACCATTCCCGGCACGCCATCAACACCCACCAGCACAACCACCCGGACACCGACCACGACTGCGCCGACATCTCCCAGGTCGTCCCGACCCGCTACCCGCGCACGGACATCCTGTGGGGATCCCCGGAGTGCACCCACCACACCCGGGCCCAGGGCAAGAAGCGCGGTCACGGCGAGTTCACCGGCGGCCTGTTCGCCTCCGACGGCACCGATGAAGCTGCCATCCGCTCACGGGCGACCATGCACGACATCGCCCGCTTCGCCGAGCACCACCGCTACCGCGCGATCATCGTCGAGAACGTCCCGGACGCCCGCTGGTGGGGCCCCGAGGACGCGCCGGGCTTCGCCTTCGACAACTGGGTACGCAGCGTCGCCCTGTGGGGCCCGTACAACTACCGGATCGTCTACCTCGACTCCGCGCACGCCCAGGCCGCCGGGCCAGGATCGCGCTCCCGCCGGCCGCGCATGTACGTCGTCTTCTGGCGCAAGGGCGAGCGGGCACCCGACTTCGACAAGTGGCTGCGCCCGTACGGCGCCTGCCCCCAGCACGGCTGGGTCCGCCTCATGCAGTCCTTCAAGCGGACCAAAACGTGCAGCCCCGAACGTCCCTGGGGTGTGTACGGCGTCAAGACAGGCCAGTACGTCTACCGCTGCCCGCACGTCGAGTGCCGCAACCAGATCGTCGAGCCCCGCGTACGGGGCGCAGCCGAGGCGATCGACTTTACCCTGCCCGCGCGCACCATAGGCGAGCGGAGCAGGCCTCTGGCGCCCAACACCATCCGCAAGATCCGTGCCGGATGGGCCCGGTACAAGCGCGTGCACGGCGAGGGCTCCCTCATCGAGCCGTACATGGTCGAGCTGCACGGCGGCGGGTCCAGCCACCGGTGTCGTGTACGCAGATCCGGCCCTGCACGAGTTGCTGCCCTACTACGGCAACAGCTCCGCCCAGCCGGTCGACGTGCCGATGCCCACGCTCACCACACGGGACCGGCACGGCCTGATCGGCTACGCGGCCAGCCTGGAAGAGTGCCGCTACCGGATGATCACGCCCCCAGAGGCAGCGCGGGCCATGGAGTTCCCCGAGGGGTTCGAGTTCATCGGGGACCGTGACCAGACGATCGAGATGATCGGCAACGCCGTCACCTCCAACGCCGGCCGCGACCTGGTCGGCATGGTCGTCGAGGCCCTGACGGGCGAGGACGTCTCCCTTCCCGCCTGGAGCGGCGCCGCGCCGCCTGAGGTCGGGGAGGCAGCATGATGTTCCCCGTTCAGGATCCGCTTCCGCTCGAGGACCTCCAGGAGGTGCCGCCCGCCTCACCGTGGTGCCAGCGATGGCGAGGCGGCCGCCATTCCTGGAGGCACGTACGGGACGGCGGCTTCGACCGGCGGAATTATGACGTGGGCGTCATCCCCGACGAGGAGCCGGCCAAGAGCTTCGTCCTCACCCACCACTACGCCCACTCATGGCCCGCGGCCAGTGTGCAGTTCGGCCTCTACGACGTCTCCGGCATCCGGCGGCGGCTGTGCGGCGTGGCTGTGTTCGGCGTCCCCGTCAGCCGGGCCGTCCTCACCCGGCCCTTCCCGACGCTCCGCCCCTACACGCAGGCCCTCGTGTGTTCGCGGTTCGTGCTGCTCGACGCCTGCCCGGCCAACGCGGAGTCGTTCTTCCTCGCGCGCTGCATGGATGCCCTCCTCGCCGAGGGTGTGCGGGGCCTAGTGTCGTTCGCTGACCCCGTGCCCCGCAGAACCGCTACGGGCCAGCTGGTGATGCCCGGGCACGTGGGCACGATCTACGCCGCGACGAACGCCGTCTACGCTGGCCGGGCCACCGCTCGGACGGTGAAGCTCCTGCCGGACGGCACCGTCTTCCACGACCGTGCCGCCCAGAAGATCCGCCGCCAGGAGCAGGGTCACGAATACGCCGCAGCCCAGCTCGTTGCTCTCGGTGCTCCGCGGCCGCGGCCCGGCGGCGATCCGGCCCGCTGGCTCGCTGAGGCCCTGGCCGCGGTCGGCGCCCGCAACATCCGCCACCGCGGCGCGCACCGGTTCCTGTACCGACTCGGCCGAACCCGCCGGGAGCGAGAGGAGATCGAACTTGGTCTCCCCGCGCTTCGGCCGTACCCCAAGCGTCCCGACCCCGACCGCGCATCACCGTGACCTGTGCTCCGCCGCGTCATCGGCGACAACCGGACTGCCCGGTCCCACCGCCCCGTCCTCGTCCCCTTGGAGGAAGCATGTCTTCGCTCACTGCCCACCGCCCGCCTCACAGCCTCGACTTGACCGCCTACGACCTGCTGGCTCCCCAGCTGTCCGGCGGCAAGGACAGCGCGGTCATGATGGCGGTGTTCATGGAAGCCGTCCAATCGGCCGGCGTGGAGCACCGGGTGATCTCCTACCACTCCAGTCTCGGGGTGCTGGAGTGGCCCCCGGTCGTCTTCGAGGGCACCCGCTACCCGGGGGTGTCCGAGCTCGCCGCCCTGCAGAGTGCCGCCTTCGGCGTTCCAGCCGACCGGCACATCGAGGTCACGCGCACCATGCCCGGTCCCGACGGAAGCCCGATGCCACGGAGCCTGCTGACCGAGATCGCGGCATACGGCCGGTTCCCGCGCATCGGCAGTCCTTACTGCCGCAAGTACGCCAAGGAAGGCGTGGTCTCCGCGGCCTGGACCCCGATGGTCAACCGCCTCAAGCGCGAGCTCGGCCGCCCCGTACGGATCCTCAAGGTCATGGGCTTACGCAGCGACGAGGGACCCGATCGCAAGAAGCGTCCGCCTTTCCGCACCGTGCTGGCCAATTCCGCCCGGATCGTCGACGAGTGGCTGCCCGTCAAGGACTGGTCGAGCGACGCCGTAAAGGAGTGGCACGCCGGCGCTCCGGTGCCGTACTGCTGGACCTACGACTCCGCGCCCGGTGCCGGCGACTGGCGCGGCAACTCGCGCTGCTCCTGCTCTCTGTGCAGCTACGCGTCTCTGCCCGACTTGCTGCTGTCCAGCAGGCGGCGGCCGCGGCTTGCCGAGCTGTATGCCGAAGTCGAGCACGTGCGCGGGGACAGCTTCCGTGCTGATAGGCGCATCGCCGATCTGATCCGGCATGCCAAATCGTGCGGAGCGCCCGACCCGGGCGTTGTCTGCCCGGACGACGGCCCGGAGTTCACCGCCCTGGAGAGCCAGGTGCGGTCGGCGCTGACCGTGAAGCCCCGCAAGGAGCCCGAGCTCGCCCGCAACAGTGGCAGTCGCCCGATGTGTGACGGCTGCACCGCTCACAGCTGATGACCACCGCCCGCCGTGCCGGGGAATGCCTCGGCACGGCAGGCCCGCCTACAGTGGATGAAGGAGATGACCATGGAGAAGAACCCCACCGCCCTGCTGCTCGATCTCGCCGCCCAGGCGCAGAGCGTGAGTGACCCGGACTCGCTGCTCGACATGCTGTCCAGCGGCCACAGTGCATGGTGCGAGGGCGTCATAGACGTCCAATCCAGCATCGACCGTGAGGCCGCGAGCCTGTCCGACGGTCAGCTCGCCGAGCGCTGCGCCGCTGCGGGCACGCCGTGGGATGACACGATGACCCGCGGCGAGGCGATCGGCGCTCTCGCGTTCGCGACGTGGGATGCCTCGCCGGCGGCCATGGCCTACACGGAGCTGGAGAGGTGTGCCGCGCGCTTTGGTGTGTGCCTGCTGGGCGAGGAAGTGCTGTAGCCCCGTTTTGGCGTCAGGCTGGACAGCAAACCGACCCCTTTGGCATTATCGAACATGTCGCGCGCATCCGAGTGCCGACAGCACCGTGCTGATCCTTTCAAAGGGGCCCTGATGTCATCCGCCGACCGGCTCGTGGACACTGCGCAGATCGTGTCCGAGTTCGGCACGAGCAAGCCCCGGATCAGCGACTGGAGCAACAACCCGGACAGTGGCTTCCCGGAGGTTGCGCACCAGGAGGGCCGCAAGCGGTTCTGGCGCCACGACCAGGTCGCGGAGTTCTTCGCCAAGCGTGCACCGGCGAAACGCAAGCTGCCGGCCGCGGTGCTCGATGCCGATCAGGACGAGCTGCTGACCAAGCGGGAGGTGGCCCAGCTGCTGGGGTACACCCGCACGTCGACCATCGACGGCTACTTCCGCGACCGGCCCGGCTACTTCCCGGAGCCCGACGAAGACGTCGACGGCCCGATGTGGCGCCGCGGCACGATCGTGGCCTGGGTCGCCAGCCGTCCCGGCAAGGGCCGCCGCGCCTCCGCGCCGGCGGCGGACAGGCCTGAGGTCTCGGCCGAGGGCGATCCCGACGAGCTCCTGGGCACGGCCGAGGTCGCGGCGCTGCTCGGCTACAGCCGTCCTTCCTCCTTCTCCAGCGCCCTGTACCAGGGACGCATTCCCGAACTGCCGGAGCCGGACGCGCTGGAGAAGGAGGAAGGCAGCCGGGGCCGCGCCCGCAAGAAGTGGCGTCGGGCCACCGTCGTCGACGTCGCGCGCAAGCGCGGTGTACTGCCTCCAGCTGACCAGGACGAGAACGCGGACCTGGTCGGCGCCGGCGAGGCAGCCCGGATCCTCGGGTACAGCAGTGCCGACAGCTTCATCAGCGCGCTCGGGCACGGGCTCCTGCCCGATCTCGAGCAGCCCGACGGATACGAATACCGGCGCGGCAGCGGCGGCCGCCCCCGTCAGCAGCGCTGGAAACGCTCCCGCCTCGAGGATCTGGCAGCCCGCCGCTCCTCGCCGTCCTGACTGCAGCACGCCGAACCGCGTCGCAGACGGGATACCGTAAGACCGCGGCCTCTGGTTTTTAGGGATCGACGAACTCCCGGCGGGCCAGACGCCGCACGATGACCGGTATGGAGAGGCCAGCCACTTCTCCTCCGCGAAGCTGCACGGCTTCGCGGAGCCGGTCATCGCCGCCGAGGTGATCGCTACGCGGCCGGCCCACGCCGTTGCTGCGGCGCTCGCAGCCTCCACCAGCGCCACCGATTCCTTTCCTCGCTCAGCACGGGCTCGCTACCGACAGCTGCACGCCAGCCGCCGGTAGCAGTCTCAGTACGGCCTCACGTCTGCTGGAAGTGCGGGGGCAGTAGTCCGTCTCCGGGCCACAGGTCCTGTTCGGCGACGAGGCAGGCAAGCAACTCGTCGATCTCGGCGAGGACGGCAGCGCGTTCCTTCGGCCCATAGGTGAGGCTCCGGCCGGATCCGGTGTCGAGGGTGCGCACCTCGTTGCTCGGGCCGGTGCAGATAAGAGCGCGGGCGATCTCAGGCAGGCCAAGGCTAAGGGCGTCACACCCTGCGGCGCGCACGAGCTGCACGAGATCAGTGGTGACCTTCTCCCAGTCACCGACGTACGGCCAGCCGGCACCGCCGCCCAGCTCGTGGGTGAGCGTGGCGAGCGGGATGATCTCCCCCCGCCTACGTCCCCGGGTGAGGCGGTCATGGATCCTGGCACCGTCGGGCTGTCGCACCTGGGGGTGGAGCAGGCAGGCTGCAGCGACCACGGTGGCGTTGACCTCCTGCGCGCCGCCGCCGGGATAGTACGGCTCGTGGGCGAAGAGCAGGTAGACGTCCGTGGCGCGGACTGTGGTGTCGGACTGAGCCTGAGTCATCGATGGGGATCCCTTCAGTGGTGATGCGGTGGGGGCGGGTGCTGGTCGGGGTGGTGTTGCTCGCTCGAAGCCGGGGGGAAGCGGACCCAATGGGCCTATGCCGTCATCGGGTTGGCTGGCCTCGCCACCGGAGGCCGGCTTGGCACGGGCGTGCTCCAGGAGCTGGGCTGCCTGGTGGGCGAGCTGAACCATCAGCCGCTCCCGGTCGATGAGGCGCGCCGACACCAGACGGGTGTCGCCGGCCTGGAGCAGGTCGGCGGCATCCCATAACAGCCGGTGGCCGACCTCGGCCGAGCGCCGCAGCTCGTAGCGGTCGCTGCCAGCGGCCGCCTCCATGAGGTAGGTCTGCAGGGCAGCCAGACGCTGGAGGTAGCGGCAGGCGGCGTCTTCTTCGACCCAGCGGACGTGCTCGACCGCCCGGGTATCGAGCCAGTCGATCAGATGCTCGGTGAGCGGTGGGGCCAGCAGCATCGCCGGCAGCACCAGGTCGGCTCGGATGCCGCGGCCCAGGGCGTAGAAGGCGGCAACGAGGGCGAGCGCGCCCACGACCGTCGCGGACAACCGCAGAGATGCTCGGCTTCCACTGGTCAGGGCGATGCGGTGTGCGGGCCGCCTGAGAAGCCAGCGCACCGCCAGCTGCCGCCTCATCGTCGCGCCCGGGGCGAGCACTCCGATCTGCACGGGCTGTTCGGGCGCCGTGCCGTCGCCGGGCACGGGCCAGGCCAGCCATCCCCACCCGGTGCGCTCATACACGAGTGGGCTGGCACTCGGCCGAGCGCGTGCTGTCGCGCAGGGCGCGCCCGCGTTCCGTCTCCCACCGCCCCGGGTCGTGAGCGAAGGGACGTTGGTGGTGCCCGGTCGGCGACATGGGCAGCGTTTGTGTCATGGGGTGCTTCCTTCCAGGTGGTCGATGAACGTGGAAGCGCACGTGGTGCAGCGGCCGTCGCCGTCGGGGTGGGCGCGGCGGGGAGTTGGCCCCGGGCAGGTCCGGCAGAGCGGCCAGTCGAGGCAGGCCGGGCAGAGGTCCTCACCAGGGGCGGTTCCGGGCCGTCCGCAGCCGGCGCATTCGGTCAGGGCCCGGTAGTTCAGGGCCTGGGCGACCGTGCGTTCGCTCCCGGTCGCGCTGGCGCGAGGTGAGGGAGCCGAGTGGTCCGGCATGAACGCGTCGGGGTGTGCGGCGGCGACGGCGGGCGGCGGGTAGGCCTGGGCGGTGCGCAGGCGAGCGGCGACGATCGCGCCGACGGTGGTCCGCACCGGATGTGGCAGAGGCCGGTCGACGATGACATGCCGCAGCTGCTCGGGACTCCAGCCGGATTCCAGCATCACGGTCACGACGCGGCCTTGGTCGGTCAGCGCCTGCCCGGCCAGCAGGAGTTCGGGGTGGTCAGCCCCGATCGACAGCAGCAGCCGGATCCCGGGGTGCATCTCATCCGCGACGGGCGCTGGCCTCGGGGTCAGCCCATCCGGCCGGCAAGCCCGTCCAGAAGGTCGTGGCGCATCGCCGCGGCCGCACGGACGGAGGGGGTTGTTGTGCTGCTGAGTGGTCTTCTTACTGATGGTGTTCTTAGTGGGCCAATCAGCCAACGTAGGATTATCCACTAGTGGAAAACCGGACTCTGGTTGTGACCTGCGGTTTTGCAGGGCGGGCAGATCGGTGATGAAGTACGCGGCCGCACCGAGCTTTCCGTCCTCCCCGCGCTCGCGTTCCCGGACGAGAAAGCCGTACTTCTCGAGCTCCTTGAGCCCGCTTTTGACGGCGCCTTCACCGTCACGTCCGCGGCGGGCGATGTCGGCGACGGTCATCCGCCAGCCCTCCCGGTGCGTGGAGAGCAGCCCGAACAGTCCCTTGGCCTTGTAGGACAACTCCCTGGCTCGGAACAAGGCGTTGGCCACCTGGGTGAAGGAGTCCGCCGCCATCACGCCACGTCGGATCCCCGCCGCGTACCCGTCGCCCTGCCCGGGTGCGGGTGTACCGATCTCCAAGTCGGCCTCGCTCAGCGCGATGTCCCAGGCGGCCGGGCGATCGGTGATGCAGTAGACGATCTCGCCTAGCGTGCCGTCCGTCCGGCGCAGACGCTCACGGACCAGATAGCCGCGCGCTTCCAACTCCCGCAGCCCGGTGCGGACCGCCTCCCGTCCGTCAGGACCCAGGCGGACGAGGTCGGCGACGGTCACCTGCCAGCCATTGGTGTGCGTACTGACGTACCCGAAGATCCCCTTCGCCTTGAAGGACAAGGTCGAGTCGCGGAACAAGGCGTTGGCGATCTGGGTGAAGGAATCGGCGGCCATCACGCCACGTCGGATCCCCGCCCCGAAACGGCTCACAGCCATGCCTCCCACGCCGGGCGGGCGCTGCCGCCAGGGCAGACCTCCGGCCTAGCCGAGGTGAGGCAGCCGGGGGCCCCGGGCGTGGAAGCGTGCGTGTGTTCCATTCCGTCAGCTCACTCGCCGACCCCGACCACGAGGGCGGCCACCAGCCCCGACCATTGGTCACGATCCGGCAACACAGCTGGCTGGCTCCCGTGGTCTGGGCCGACCACGCGCCTTCCTTCCTGTGTGCGCAGTGCGCGCCGCCCGATTGCGCAGCACCGGGCGATCGATGCGCAATCGGAGCTGCGCAACCGGTCGAAGGCTCGTGCGCAGTCGGCTGGCGTCACACGGCTGCGCAATCCGGCCGAAGCCTGCTGATCCTTTTGTCCGCAGGTTCGGCTGCCGCGTTGCGCAGACGCTGCCGACTCCCGGACGGCAACCGGCTGCGCATGGGTGCGCGGGTCCACTGATCGGACTGCAGGCGAACCCCTGTCGTCGGCCCGGGGGCTCGGGCCGGACTGAGCGCACCGTTCTCTACGGGCGGCGGAGCCGTGGTCGGGTCTGTGGTCGGGCCAGACCATGACCCCGACCATGGACTTCGTGTCCTCATCGTGACCGTGGTCGGGGGTCCATGGTCGGTGGTCCGGTCGGGGCCCGCAGGTTGTCTCAAGGTCAGCACTATTCGTTCTGACCTGGGAGTTTGACCATGTCTCCTGGCAAGCAGGCCTCGGGCGGGGCTACTGCTCCGATGGCCGCAGGTGCCCGGCTGGAGGCGATGCGACGCCGAGTGCGTCTGTCGCGCGTGGCGGTCTGGACCGTGATCGGGGCCGGCCCAATCGCACTGGGTGTCGCCGTCGCCTCTACCCCGACCACGGTTGAGGCGGCGACCTCGCCCAAGCCCGCCGCCGCTGTGCGCACCAGGGCGGTCGCTGCCGATCCGGCTGGCTATGCGCAGTTGTTCGTCCACGCGTGGCTGCGCAGCAGTGCGGACGACGCGACGAGTGCGCAGGCTCGGCTTGCGCACTCGATGGCTCCGGATGCTGAACTGCCGGACCGCGCTGCGGGTGCGCAGTCGACGCCGGCGTCGGTCACTGCGGTGCACAGTGCGCAGCGCGCAGGTGGCGTGTGGTCGGTGACGGTGGCTGCGCAGTACGCCGACGGGACGGTGCGGTACTACGCCGTGCCGGTGGCCGCCGATGGTGCTGGTGCCTCGTTCGCTGTGACCGGTGCGCCGGGCGTGGTGTCCGGCCCAGGCCGGGCCGAGGTGCCGCAGTCGCCGTACGACGTGACCGTCCCGGACGGTGATCTCTCCTCGGCCGCCGGTGAGTTCCTCACCGCGTACCTGACCGGTGCCGGCGAGGTCGACCGGTATCTCGCTCCCGGCGTGCAGCTCACCGCCGCCGCCTCCCCCTTCAGCTCGGTCTCCGTGCAGCAGGTCCTCGCCGTCGAGGAGACGGCGGCCGCCGAACAGATACCAGCGGACGGCACGACGGTGCATGTTCTCGCCCAGGCGGAAGCCCGGGATGTCCTCGGCCGGTGGCCGCTGGCGTACGAGCTCGCGCTCACCGCCCGGTCAGGCCGCTGGGAAGTCTCGGCGCTGGAGTCCGGGACGGCCCTGGACGGGGGTTCCCGGTGAACACGTTGAACGGTGTGCTCCTCGCTGGCCGGCTGGACGACCTGGGCGACTCGTGGATCACCATGCTTCAGAGCTGGGCAACCAAGGGTCTACAGGCCGGTCTGCTCGTGCTCGTCGTTGTGATCATGGTCCAGAAGTTCAGCCTCAAGGCGGGGATCGGCGCCTTGCTGCTGATGATCATCGCGCTGGGGTTGTACAACTCCCGCGAGGACCTGTCGGACATGTTCGAGGACGAGGTCAAGAACCCGGCCAAGGGCGCGCCCGCCGTGCCCGGCGTGGTGCAGTCCGAACTCCCGGCCTCCCGTGACCATTCGCCGGGCTTCGGAGGCTGGCTGTGAGCGCCGCGGCGGCCGCGGGCCGGACGGGCCGTTTCTACACCGCCGCCCGTCGGCATCCCTGGGTATTGGGCAAGGTCGCGGACTGGAAGATTCCCCTAGGCCCGTACACGCCTGCGCAGATCGCGGTCGCCGTCGGCGGTGGCTTCCTTCTGATCAAGACGATCAGCTGGTGGTCGTGGATGGGGCCGTTCCCGATCGCGGCCTGGCTGCTGTCGATCTGGACGGTGCGCCGTCCGAAGATCGCCGGCCGTGCCCCGTGGCAGGCGGCGCTGGGCTGGCTGCTGCTCCTCTGGCAGCCCCAGGGTGGGCGGATCGGTGGGCGTGCCGCCCGAGACCGCGCGTCGCATCCGCTGATCGGCGGCTTCACGATCGAGGACCCCCCTGTCCATGGCGTGACAGCCGCCCCGTCCCCTGAAGTGCGAGGGCGCACCGACCGAGCAGCGCGCCCTGGTCCGGCCGCTGGCAGGCCGGTCGCGCACCGCCGGGCAGAACCGGCTGCTCCCGTCACACCGACGGGTCCCGTCTCGGGCGTTCAGCAGCTGATCGCCCTCGCCGAGCAGAGCGGGCGTGCGCGATGAGGGTTCCGATCCGTCATATCGCCGGGCACCTGGTCTGGTCGACGCACGCCAGCGTGTGGGCCATCTACCGCCTGCACCCGGGCCCGGACGCACGGGGACAACACGAGGAGACAGTCCAGGGCACCTACGTACCCGCCGCGGTCCGTGACGAACAGCTCGCCAGGGTCACTCACTTGGTGCGCTCCCTGTCCGGATCGCCACGGCTGTTCGGGCTGTGCGCGCAGGTCGATCCCGGCGAGATAGCCCTGAAGATGATCGAGGGCATCGAGCCGACCGACACAGCACCGGACGCGGGCACGCACCCATGGGTGGAGAACGTCGAGGCGACCCTGGATCTGCTGGACGAGCAGGAGATGCACCGCCGCACCCTGTGGCTGGCGGTGCCGCTGCAGAGCGAGACCCGCGGCCTGCAGATCTCGGCTGCCCTCGGCGCGGCCTGGGCGGAGCTTTCCTCGTTGCTGGGCATGCGACCGACACCGGTGACGCAGCGGGAGGTGACCGCCTACCGAGAACAGGCCTCCCGAGTGGAAGCCGCCCTCGCCGGCGGCATCGCCTTCCGTCCGGCCTGCCCGGCAGAGATCGTGTGGATGGTCCAGCACGCCCTGCACCGCGGCCTGGCCGAACCACTGCTGGCGGAGTCCGAGAAGAGCGAGCTGTACGGCGGGCACCTGCGTGACGGTGTGCTGCGCTCCCCCAGTTACGCCGACCTCGGCCAAATACGTCTCCAGGAAGGCGGCATCGACCCCGAACTGGACGACGTCGACGAGCTCAAGAGCACCGGTCAAATCACGCGGCCGGGCCGCAAGGCCTGGTGGCGGCTGAACACCGGCTCACCGCTCGGGCGGCGCTGGCTCCAGGTCGAGTCCGACGCCGGGGTGGGCTACCAAGCGCACCTCGCACTGGCAGAGTGCCCGCCCGCAGTCAGCCAGGACGCTGCCGACCTGTTCACCCAGCTGGAAACCCTCGACTTCCCCGTCGACTACACCATCGACCTCACCCTCGTCCCCGCCGAGAAAGCCCGAGACCAGGTCCGCCGCAAAAAGAACGAACTCATCGACCAAGCCGACCAGTACGACGCCCGCCCCACCGGCATGCCCGCCTCCCTCACCGACGCCGCCCGCGACCTCGGCGAACTCAACGCCCGCCTGTCCCGCACATCCGTCGAGGTCGAGGTCCAGTCAGTGACCGGGCTGACCGTGTGGGGACCGACCGCCGCCGTCTGCGACGCCCGCGCCCGCGCACTGGCCGCGCTGCTGGGCGGCGCCGACTACCGCGCCGTGCGCCCCACCGGCCTGCAAGAGACCCTGTTCACGCTCGGGCTGCCCGGCACCGTGCGCCCGGGTGTGGCAGGGGAGTTCACCCAGCACCAGGTCTCGGAGGACTGGGCCCTGGGCGGCGCCTTCACCACGTCGGAAGTCGGCGACCCGAACGGCATGTTCCTCGGAATCGACCTGGACAGCGGCACCACCCGTCCCGTGATGATCAACGTGGCGGACGCGCCCAAGGTAGATGCATCCGCGTCCATGGGCATCGTCGGGGACCTCGGCGCAGGCAAGAGCGTTCTGCAGAAGCTGATCGCGGATGCAGTGTGGGCGCGGGGTGGCTGCGCGATCTGCATCGACCGCACCCCAGTCCGCGAATGGGCCACCTTCGCCCGCACTGCGGCCCAGGGCCGCGTACAGATCATCGACGCCGCCCAGGCAGAGGTGTCCATCGACCCCTTGAGGACGTTTGACGGGCCTGAGGGGCGCCACTACGCCCTGTCCTACCTCACCCTGCAACTCGGCATCGGCCCGATGAGCACCAACGGCGAAGTACTGCATCACGCCGTCGAGCAGGCCGCCGCCAGCGACGCCCCGTCCATGAGCCGCGTGCTGGAAGTTCTGGAGGAGATGGCCAGAGCCGAGGTGGGCAAACGGCAGGACGCGGCCGCCACCCTCGCCGGTCTCATCCGCGTGGTCGCCACCAACTCCCTGGCACGGATGGTGTTCGACCCCGCACTGCCGCCGGTCCGGCTCGACGCGTCCAGCGCCTCCGACATGATCGTGATCACGACAGCGGGGCTCAAGCTGCCGCCGAAGGCCGCGTTCGACACCCCAGAGGTCCTGCACCAGCAGCCGCTGGAAGCCCTGATCGGTCGGGCCGTGCTCTACCTGATCGCCGCACTCGCCCGACAGACCGCGTTCGAAGACCCCACACGGTTCACCGCCGTCGTGGCTGACGAGTTGTACTGGCTGACCTCGTCGGCCGAGGGCACCGCCCTGGTCCACGAGATCCTCCACGACGGCCGCAAGCACGGCGCCGGCCTCATCGCCGGATCCCACGACGCCGAGGAACTCGGCCCCGACCGCGGACTCATGGCCTACCGCGCACTGGCCCGCACCACCGACCGCGAACGCGCCCGGCGCGGCCTGGAATTCGTGGGCCTTGACCCGAACAACGGCGAGCTAGTGCGGCTCGTGACCACCGGATTGTCCCCCGTCGGCCGCAGGGGCCGTGAGGGCGAGTTCCTGCTGACCTGCCCGCGGCAGAACACCGGACGGATCAAGGTCTCCATTCCCCGCATCCCGCGCATCACCACGTCCATCACCACCACACCGGGACGCCGCCCTAACGCTGCCGCGTCTTCCGAGCCCGAGCCGCCCGCCCGTGAGGCAGCAGCCGCACGTCCGAAGGAACTTGTCCGATGACGTCTTCTCGTCTCGATCACCCGCGTCGCCTCGGCGTAGCCGCAATCGTCTTGGCCCTGGTCGGTGTCGTGGTCGGCGTGCTGGTCCTGGCCGCCGGGGTGGGGGTGCCAGCGGCGTGGTGGCCGCGCACAGGACAGGCCTTCGCCGCGGACGACCCACACGCAGAACGGGAGGCGTGCGCGCTGATCGTTGGTCCCGCTAAGGAGTACTGCGAGCGCGGCAATGCACCGAGTGCCCCCACCGAGAAGCCGGCTGATGCTGGTTCCGCATGGCGGTTGGTCCCGGCCGGTGCTGGTATGGCCGCACTCGTGGTGTGGCGGTGGCGGAACTCCGCTGGGCGAAGGCGGCGCTGACATGTTCCGCCCAGACCGCGCGATACTGCGCTCGGCCGCCACCGTCGTGCTGCTCGCCGGTGTGTTCGTCCTGGTGAACAGCCAAGTGGTATACGCGGCCGGCAGCAACAGCGAGACCGGAGACCTGCTCGCCCCTCTCAACATTTACTCCTCCGAAGGCGTGCCGATCAACGGATACGAGCTGAACGCCGAGGGCGGCTCCATCTTCAGCTTCGAGACACAGTCCCTCGCCTTCGCCCTCTCCGGCATTTTCGCCCTCATCCGGCTCTTGGTCGGACTGGCTGGCTGGGCGATCGAGATGGCGTTCAGGTTCCCGCTGCTGAAGATCCTCCTCGCTCCGGCGCAGAAGGTGTCCGACGCCTACAACACCGTTGTCGTCGACGCCCTGGGGCTCAAAGGACTGCTGCTGGCTTGGGCGTTCGTCTTCACCGGCTTCATGATCGTGCGCGGCCGGGTCGGCCGCGGTCTGGGCGAGATGGTTCTGACCCTGCTGATCGCGGCGTTCGCTGCGTCCGCGTTCGTCCGCCCCGACTACCTGCTCACCCAGGACGGCCCGCTGGGGCAGACCCAGCAAGTGGCCGCCGAGGTCGCCCAGGAGAGCGTCAACTCCTACAACTGGGGAGGCAAGCTCGCCAGCCGCGGCCCCTGCGACGGCATGGCCGGCAACGCCGAGATCAAGTGCCTTGAGCACGAGGCCGAACGGCCGGTCTCCTCCACGGATGTCGCCCGCCCGCTGCAGGACTCGATCACCAACGCCTTGATCGTCAAGCCCTACATGCTGCTGCAGTACGGGCGCATCCTCGACCCGGCGAAAAAGTCCGACAGCAAGGCCTACGCCGTCCACCTGAAATGGCTGATCGGCGGCTACAAAGCCGACAGCGAACCGTCCGAGGACGCCGAAGAGGCGTGCAGCAAGGTCGCGGGCCCGGCCAAGGAGTACTGCATAGCCCACAACGACCCCGACAGCCGCGGTGACGACGGCCCCGACAGCGGCGACCTGCCATCCCTGACCCCCGGCGGGGAACTGCTGGACGCCGCCCGGCCGGTGATCACCGAGGAGGACCAGGAGTTCGCGGCGTTCCTCGCCGACATGACGAAGGCCGGCGACGTCGGCAAGGCCTGCGCCGCATACGCGGAAAAGCCCACCTGGTGGCGAGTCGGAGGCGCCCTCCTGCTGCTGATCGCCACGCTGTTCATCTGCGGCATGCTCCTGTCGTCCACCATCGTGCTGCTCGGCACCCAAGGAATCTGCGCCGCGGCCGCAGCCGTCGGCGGCGTGACGTTCATCGCCGGCATGCTGCCCGGGCCCGCCCGCCAGTCAGTGTGGAAATGGCTGTCCCTGTGGGGAATCTCGATGGCGGGCATGGTCGGCATCTGCGCGTTCGTGCCAGCCTTCGGGATCGCCGTCGACGCCACCCTCACCAACGGCCCTGACTTGATGGTCGAGCGGATCCTGCTGATCGACGTCCTCGCCATCGCCGGCGCGGCCGGCCACCGACGGATGCTGACCGGCATCTCCTCGTTCGGCCGGCGCATGGCCATGCGGATGCGCTACGCCAAGGTCGGCGGCACCCACCTGCCCGGCGACACCTCCGAGCTCGGCGCCGCCCTCGCCATGAACTCCCCCACCGTACTCGGCGGTTACGGCGGCAGCGGATTGCGCGCCCTCACCGGCGGCGGAGGCGGCCGGTACGGGATCCTCGGCACCCGCCAACGCCTCATGGGCGCCCTCGCCTCACTGGCCGACGGCGCGGGCATGCCGGTCGACACCGGCCGTGTGCTGGCCGATGCCACCGCCGAAGCCGGACGCGGCCTGGCCCCGCTCACCGCGGCCGCCGCCGTCGGTGGGCTCGGCCTGCGGCTCGGCGCCAAGAGCGCGCACTGGCTGCTGATCGGCCGCCGCCTGGACAAGGAGCACCTGGCCCGGTGGCGCAAGGCCCTCGCCGACGGCGACCCGAACGCGGACGGCCCGGGGGGCGATGGCCACGGACCGGGCGGCGGGGGTCCGCGCCGGCCCCAAGGCCCGCCGGACCGCTACCGCGACGAGGACGGCGAGATCGTCGACCGCACCACCGGACAGGTCCTGCACGACCAGCACTCCGACCGCACGCTGCTGTCAACGCGCGCGCACAACCGGCTGGTCCGCTACCGCGGCTACCGCCTCCTGCACCGCGGAGGCCGAGCCGCGTACGGGACCACGATGGGGCTACCCGCAAACGCCGGCCGGGCGCGGGCCACAGGCTCCCGCTACCTGCAGGACGCCCGCCAGCAGGTGCGGGTCTGGGGCAACACCCTGCGCGAAGACAGCCGGGCCTGGACCGCAACCGGACGCCGGATGTCCCGTGCCGTGCGTGACGGCACGAACGCCAGCGGCGGGACCGGACCGGTCACCGGTCGGCGGCTGTCCACCCGAGCACCGGCGGTCCCAGGCCCGACCGGATCCTCCACCATCCCGGGCGGGGCAAGGCCGGAATCAGCATCGCCAAGTGCTTCAGCTTCTGGAGTGTCGATTTCAGGGAGCACCCGGCCGCCATCGCCGACACGACTCGCCGGTGGTGCGTCCCGGCCTCCGGACGCACCGGCATCCGACAGGGCCGGGACGGTCCTTCCCGGGGGCGGCCGGGTGAGCAGCAGCGCCCGCGACGAGGCGCGCGCCATGTTCCAGAGGCTGACGCGCGAGGCTCCACCCGAGGCCGGGCCGCACCATCGAGCTCCGGAGCGAGACCGGACCGAACAGCCAGGCCGCCAGCAGGACGACCCGGACGCCCACCTCTACGACCAGCCGTACTTCCGGAACTGGTGGCGGCAACTCGGCGAGGACCTGGGCGAGCTGCCGGACGAAGATGGTGAGGGCAGGTGAGGCCGCGCCGACGGCGCCTGGCGCGGTGGGGATGTGTGATCGTGCTGCTGCTGTTCGCCGCCGCGTTCTGCGCCGCACCGGTAGGAAACGCGATCAGCGCGTACGTCGCGTTGAAGAAAGGCGTACAGCATGACGGCGGGGTCGCCGAGGGCGGCAGCGCCGCGGACATCCCGCCGCGGATGCTGGCCGCGTACAAGAAGGCCGTCCAGCAGGCCGGCAGGCATGCCGCGAAGTGCCGGGGCATGCGCTGGCCGATCCTCGCCGGCATTGCCAAGGTCGAGTCCAACCACGCCGTCGGACGCAACATCAGCCCGAGCGGTGACATTCGCCCGAAGATCTACGGAGTGTTGCTCAACGGGTCCGGCGCGGGCGGGAACACCACGGCCTTCCCGGACACCGACAACGGCCGCTGGGACGGCACCGCACAAGGTGAGCGCGCCGTCGGGCCCTTTCAGTTCCTGCCCTCCACCTGGGACGGCGTCGGCAAGGACGCCAGTGGTGACAAGCAGGCCGACCCGCACAACGCCGATGATGCCGCGCTCGGCGCCGCGCTCTATGTGTGCGGCGACGGCCGCGATCTCGCGAAGCGGGCTCAGCTGAGGGCAGCGATCTTCCAGTACAACCGCTCGGACGCGTACGTGTCGAACGTGCTGGGGTGGATCGACCAGTACACAGCGGCCGCCAAGGACCCCGGCCTCAAGGACGTGTCCGGCAGGGTCCGCACCGTCCTCGAGGCGGCACTGGCACAACGGGGAGTGCCGTACTCGTGGGGAGGCGGCAACGCCCAGGGCGCGTCGTACGGAATCTGCTGCTCCCCCGGCGGGAAAAGCGGCGCGACCATCAAGGGCTTCGACTGCTCGGGCCTGACCCTGTACGCGTACGCCAAAGCCGGCATCCGCCTGCCCCGCGTGGCCGCCGCCCAGGCCGGTACAGGGCAGCGCATCCCCGCAAGCCTCGGCACCCGGGCACTGAAGCCCGGTGACCTCGTCTTCTACGCCACCGCGCCCGGCCGGGATGCCACGATCTACCACGTCGGGATCTACGTGGGCAGCGGACAGATGGTCAACGCACCCCGCCCGGGCACCGTCGTGCGCTTGGACGCTGTCAACGCCATGTCCGGCTATGCGGGAGGGGCACGGCTGCTGTGACCACCCTGCCTCGCTCCCCGCGCCTGCTGCTGCTCAGCACCGTCGTGCTCGCCGTCGCAGGCATCGCGCTGCTGAGCATTCCCCATGGCCAGGAACGGTCGACGCCGTCATCGACCGCGTATACCACCGCGGGTCCGCCCTCATCGACGGCCAGCGCGCTTGCCTCCGGCACCGCTCCCCCTCCGGCACCGGCCGCATCGCCCCGGCCTGCCGTCGAGTCCGCTCTGCCGCCGCACGGCGACAGCGCGGCCGGGGACCAGGCTGTCCAGTGGAACCTCGAGGCGGCCTGGCCCGCCGACCTTCAGGCCACCGACGAGCAGGAGCTGCTCACCGCCGGGCGCGCCCTGCTGCGCGCGGACGCCACCGGGATCGGCCGGGCGAAGTGGCCAGGCATCTTCCCCAGCCAAAACCAGGCGATCGCACCGGCGTTCGCGACCACTCGCTTCCGCATCCAGGCGGCCGTCGCCCGCCAGGACGGCAGCCCGGACAAGGCGGTGGTCCATCTGGTGTGGGCGGGCCAGGACCGCGGCGGCACCTACACCGACCTGCGCGTCACTGACTGGCACTTCATCCGCAGCACCAAGACAGGAGCAACTACGTGGACCCCGCAGCCCCGTACCTGACCGCTCAAGCCTCGGCATCGATACCGGATCAGGTGTTCGGACTCGTCTTAGGCGTCATTGCCGCCGTCGGTTGGGTGATCACTCATTGGTGGGTGGTGGCCTTGGCCGCCGTCACCCTCTGGGCGGCGGGCGAGGCGGTGGCCCGCAATCTGGCCCGCAAGGCCTCGGCCGAGCGGATGGCGCTGGAGCTCGTCCCGTCGCGGCACTTCGATCCCGGACTGGAGGAGATCTTCCGTCGTGGGGTTCAGCTCGCGCGGGCGTCGACGAGCATGCCGTGGTGGACGCCGCGCCGGGCGAAGACAGTTCAGATCAGGCTGCGCGCCGACGGCAGCACGCCGCTGCGCTACCGCATCGAGGGCCCGGCCGGCGGCGAACGCCTGCTGTCGATCACGCCGTTCGGCCCGGACGTCACCGTGAACCGGGGCAACCCTCTCGCCGACAAGCGGCGTGAGCATGTCGTGCGGGCCGAGTTCCTGCTGCGCGGCAAGCCGACCGCACCCCTGCGGGACGTGCCACTGGACCCGGACCCGTTGCAGCCGCTGATCGACGCAGTCTCCGACCTGCGTGCCGAACTAGGTGACCTGGCAGAGGTACGGCTCGACATCCAGCGCGCCCCCAAGTGGTCCCTGCGGGCACGCCGCATGCAGCTGATGAGCGACGCGCGGCGCCGGGAGCGGCGAGAGGCCCAGCGCGCCGCGCGGTGGGTGCGGCAGGACGCCACCGGCATCGAGGACTCGCTGATCTCGCACGTACAGCAGTTGGTCTCGGGCAAGCAGGGCGTGGGCGGGCGTCGGCTGGTCATGCCGCCAGTCCCGCGGCGGGTGGACCCGGCCGAGGGGCTGGGCAAGCTGGCCGAGGATGACCATCTGGTGCGGGTGCAGCTGCTGGTGATGTGCGCCTCCAACTTCGAGGGCCGCGCGGAGGCCCGGCTCGCTCAGGTCCAGGCGGCGCTGGATGTGTTCGGCGGCGGCTCGCGGTGGGTGATGCGGGGCTGGATGCTGGGGCCGTGGCGGTTCGGGGCGGACCGGTGGCCCAGCCGCCGCGGCTTCGAACGCCGGTGGGAGCTCGGGCACTGCCAGCCGCCCAAGGCGAACTGGGTCCGCCTGGACGAGCTGGTCGGCCTGCTCAAGCCACCCACCGTGCACTGCCGTCTGCCCCTGCTCTCCTCCGACCTGCCGACGTTCCAGCACGGGGATCGCTCACTGCTGTTGCAAGGGATCTACCGGGGTGCGGATGGGCGCCGGCGCCTGGTCGCCACCTACGCCGCCGAGACACTGTTCGAGGTCGGGGTGGGCAAGGCAGGCGGCGGCAAGACCGAACGCGCACTGACGCAGGCGATCGGCTGGGCGCACGCCGGCGGGGGGCTGATGTTCGTCGACCCGCACCGCGACTCGTGGCCGCGTGCTCTGCCGTTCCTCGCCCACGACCACCTGATGCAGCGGATCGCGCTGATCGACCTCGCCGCGGGCGGACCCGATCCGCAGGTCAGTTCCTGGAATCCGATCGGCATGCACCAGGGCCAGATCGCGCACGAGGTCGTCGAGGCGACCGCCGATGCCTACGCGTCTGTGCTCGGCTGGGACGACGCAACCGCCCCGCGGGCGCTTACCATCCTGACCGCCGCCCTGGCGGTGCTGGTGGCGGTGAACGAAGCAGCCTGCCAGGCCGGACGGCCCAAGGACCAGGCCACGATCTTTCATGTCCGGGCCCTGCTCGCCGATCCGGTCTTCCGCGGCTCGGCGCTCACCGCCATCGAGGGGCGCCTGGACGAGGAGACCCGCTCATGGTGGAAGACGGTGTTCCCGACCCTGCCCACCGACGCGTTCGCCGTCGTCCTCAACCCGCTCGCCCGGCTGGCGGCCAACCCGGTGACCCGGGCGTTCCTCGGGCAGGGGGCCGGCGCCTACAACATCCGGGCCTCGATGGACTCGCGGATGATCGTGTGGGTGTGCCCGGGCGGGAACGGGCCCACCGACAGGCTGGTCACCGCGCTGCTGGCCCGGGACCTGCTGCGGGCCGTCCGTTCAAGGAGAGACACGCCAGAGGCCCAACGGGTCCCATTCCGGGCGTACTTCGACGAACTGATCAGCCTCACCGGCGCCGCTCCCGAAACGATCGCCTCCATGTTCGAGGACTTCCGCAAGTACAAGGTCCACGTCCACGGCATGACCCAACTACTCTCACGCCTTCCTGGACCAGTACGGCAGTCACTGGTGCAGAACGCCTCCACCCTGGCATCGACCGCAGGCTCACAGTCGGCCATCGCCCCGATCACCGCCGAGTGGGGAGACCGGCCCGGCCCGGACGTCGTCGCCGCCCTGGACCGGTTCGAGCACTACATGTCCCTGACCGTCGAGGGCCGCCGCATCGGGCCCGTCCGGATCACCGGCCCCCACCTGGACGACGTCTTCGCCGACCACGCCCGCCCGAACAAGGCCAGGGCGCTGGAGCACGCCGCGCAATCCACGACCGCCGCAGCACCGATTTCCCAGCTCACGGACCGGGCTGACAACCAGCTCGCCCGCGTCAGCGGCTTCCTCGCCGAGCACGTCTCCACCGCCGTGCCCGTCCGTCTGAAGAAGGCATACAAGTGACCCCTACTTCCAGGGCTGCGGCGTCCAGCCGGACGCCGAGTCCCGTCGAGCCATTGCCGCATCAGCTCCTGGCCGTACTCGGCCAGCACCGGATGGCGACCACCCATCAGCTCCACGAACTCCTGCGGCCCGGCGCCGCGCGCCAGACCATCTCGGCGCCACTCAACAAACTGCGCCACGACGGCCTGGTGGACTACACCGTGCTGCCTGCGTCCAAGCGGACGCGCGCCTGGTACCTGACGAGCGACGGGGCGCGTCTGACCCGCGACTTCCCCGCACTTCGAGGACGGCCGCCATACCCGATCTCCTCAGCCACGGCCGCCTCGCTGAAGACACCGCACACCCTGACCTCGGTCCGCACCCACCTCGCGTTCGTCGCCGACGCCCGCCGACGCGGCGACGAGCACGGTCACCTGGACTGGACTCCGGAGGTCTCCCACCCGCTCAGCGACGGCGAGCGGCTCATCACGGACGCCGTGATGCACTACACCCTCGTCGAGGCCAGTGAGCGGACAAAACTGCGCGCCTTCGTCGAAGTCGACCGGACCACCATGAGCAGCGAACGCCTCGCCTCCAAGCTGATCGAATACTCGCGCCTCTGGTCGTACGAGCCGCAGCCCGTCGGCCGGCCGCGCTCACGCCAGCCCGCCACATCCGGAGCCGTGTGGCTGCGCTGGTATCCCGTATTTCCCCGGGTGCTGATCGTGCTGACCGGGGCCACCCGGTACGTCCTGGACAACCGGATCGGCGACCTACAGGCCATGGTGGCGGAACACCCTCTCGTAGGCAGCCTCGCCCGGCAGGTGCCATTGGGCGCGGCCGTCCTGGAGGACCTGGAAGCCTGGGGACCGACAAGTGACGTCTGGGTCCCACTTGGCGGCGGCGATTCGAGGGCGTGGACCGAGCTGTGACGCGGCGGCATCGGGCAGATCCTGCTCTAGCTTGATCGTTACTCTTCGCCCGGGTCGTTCGGAGGTGTCGGCAGGTTCGAGGTCAGAGTTCAGTCGTCCAGATCCCCACAGGGTGCTCACTCGGTGGCAGCCACAGCTGAGGCTGTGACTCCCGATGCCTCTCCTGCGCCTGTTCTTCCCAGTGAAAGTGGTCATCCGCGTCGGCCCACGCAACTTGCAGCACCGGAAAAGGAGGCCGGCGGTAGAACCCGATGGCCCGTCCGAAGAAGGTCCGGTACCAGCGGAGATCCACTTGTCTGAGCGCGACTTGGCGGCCGTCGGAACCGTCGGGATGTCTCTGGCCGTCAGCCAGTTCAGCGCCTGCGGCGGACTTCGTTCCGAGCGTGTTGAGCATGCGGTGTATGGCATGGACATCGAGTCCGAACATGGCGAGTTCAGGTGCGGCGTGGGTGTGCGAGAGGCCGATCGTGTAGGCGAATCCAGGACCGATCTCGTCCTCGGGAACCATCACGACATGCCATCCGTGCTGCTGCACATTTTCGATGATGGTCATATCGACACGGTCCGCTTCGTCTCGGTCACCGTAGTCATGGCAAAGGACGCAACGGCACTGAAAGGGATCACCAGTCATGCGCGGAGGCTACGAGGTGAGCGCTTGAGCCGGGCAGCCGGGTGCCGGGACACCCCCTGGATCGAACGGCCAGGCGTTGCCGAGACCTCGGTGGCGTGCCTTCAAATGTAGAGGGGCCGACCGTCAAGGCCGAGTGGTGTGCTCCTTCGGATGCCAGTCGGCCTCGGACCAGCCGTATTCCTCAAATTCGTCGGGAACCTGCCCACAGGGGGCGTAGACACTGATGAACAGAGTCGTGGTCAAGTCGTTCCAGTAAACGTCGATCTGGTCGTTGCCTTCTGGATCTTCGAATCGAAAACCCAGCTCGCGGAAGGTCGCCCCTGCACGGTCGCCTTCGTGGATAAGTTTCCAACCCTGCTTCATCAACCGCTCACGCACGCGCCGCTGCGCGTCTCGTGCAGTGGCTTCGGGGACGTCGGGCACGCTCCAATCGAGCCCGAAGCTACGGACGTCGCTTCGTGCCTCATCGATGTGGGCGATGCTCCTCAGCCCTCGGTAGTAGCAGGCGCCGGTACTGATCCTGCCCGAATCCGCCGCGTACTTCTCGGGCAGGGCGAAGTCGTCGTACACCCGGTCTGATCGGTCCTTGATTCGCTGCGCGACTGCGTCGGGGTCTGCCGCTGGATAGGGCGCGCCGTTCCACACGGAGCTGCCCTCCACCGCGGCAGCGACTGACAACGCAATCAGTACGAGCCCTGTGATGGCATACCGGACGGCCGGCCCGGAGGCCCTGACTGTACGTACAGGGGTCTTCAACATGCATGTGACGGTAAGCGTCGGCATGGTGCGACGCATGAGTAGCAGTACCCAAGTGACGTCGTGGGCACCTACGAAGTCGGGTGCTGCAGCACGCAGAGAGCATCTGGTAGATGGCCTTACGTTCCAGGGACGGGATGAGCCGAGCCCTTCGTATGGTTGGGCCGCCCAGGGGTGCCGGGTGTGGCTTTTAGTTGGCTGCCGATCGTGGCTGCAGTGGCTTGGCCGCCCGGTGCCCCACGACGACCCGGCCGCCAGATTGGGAAGTGCGAGCAAGATCGCTGTGTAAGGCCATGCCGGCGAGGTCGTCCGTGGCACCAACCGCCCGCACGACATCTGGAGCGCCATGAACCGGATCTGGGCCGGCATCGACAGCGGCAAGACCCACCACCACTGTGTGGCACTCAGCGAGAGCGGCGAAAAGCTGCTGTCCCGCCGCGTCGCCAATGATGAGCCGGATCTCATCAAGCTCGTTGACGCCGTACTCGCCTTCGGCGATCAGGTGACCTGGGCCGTGGACATGGCCGGCGGTGAGTCCGCCCTGTTACTCGCCTTGCTGGTTAACCACGGCCAGGAAGTCCTCTACATTCCCGGCCGTGTGGTCAACCGGGCCAGTGACGGCTACCGCGGTGAGGGCAAGACCGACGCCCGCGACGCGCTGGTCATCGCCGATCAGGCTCGCCTCCGCCGCGACCTGCACTCGATGCGGCCCAGCGACGAAGCCATCATCGAGCTCCGGCTCCTGACGAACCGCCGCGCCGACCTCGTCCGCGACCGCACCCGGGCCATCAACCGGCTGCGCTCTGCTCTGACCGGCATGTTTCCGGCTCTGGAAAGGGCGCTTGTCCTGACCAGCGACGGGCCGCTCGTCCTGCTGGTCGGCTACCAGACCCCGGCAGCACTTCGGCGTCTCGGAGTCGCGCGGCTCACCCGTTGGTTGCGTACTCGCGGCGTGCGCAGTCCGGACGGGCTGGCGAAGAAGGTCGTGGAGGCGGCCGAGCGACAACACACCGCCGTTCCTGGCGAGGCTGTGATCGCCCAGCTCGTTCGGACACTCGCCCAGGAGGTCCAGGCTCTGAACGAGAAGGTCGCCGAGATCGATCAGCTCATCCATGCCAGGTTCCGGGCCCACGAGCTGGCCGAAGTCCTGGCCAGCATGCCCGGCATCGGGCCACTACTGGGTGCCGAATTCCTCGCCGCGATCGGCAGCGACCTCGCGGACTTCGTGAGCCCGGACGCGCTCGCGGCCTTCGCCGGCCTGGCTCCGGCGCCGCACGATTCCGGGAAACGGAGCGGCAGCCTGCACCGACCCCGTCACTATCACCGCGGTCTCCAGCGCGTCTTCTACATGTCCGCCTGATGAGCGTCCGCTACGACCCCAACTCCCGCACGTTTTACGACCGCAAGCGCGCTGAAGGCAAACGCCATACCCAGGCCGTGATCGCCCTCGCCCGCCGCCGAATCAACGTTCTGTGGGCCCTGATCCGGGACCGGCGCCTCTACCAAGTCGCCCCACCTCAGCCGACTGGCTAACCCGGCATCCGGGTTGCGCCGAGCCCGCATTCACTCAGCGAGATGATCCGGGCCAATACGGTGAACCGAGGAACTGCACTCACTCGTGTGACGGCTCTGTCACTCCCAGATCCGCACGCATCGCCGCGCGCACCCTGGACAGGTCTCGCCAGCCCTGCTTGATCGTGTCCCGCACGCTCTCGATGTCGTCGCCCTCGCGTGCCGTGTCGTGGGTGAGGCGGGCCAGGATGCCGTAGACAGAGCCTAGGCCGATGTCGACCCGTCTCACCTCCGTCAGCACAACGTCCGGCACGATCATCTGAGCCTCGGCGTACTGGCGGCGGTAGTCCGCGCGGGCCGTCTCGACCGCGGCCAGCGACTCCTGCGGGGCGTACCCGATGCGCAGTACGTGAGCGTGGTCGTTGAGGGTCGCCAGGTAGTGACGGGCTGCGGCGTTGAACTCCGTGTACGCGGCTCTGCGGGTCTCCCGGCCCGACTCCACCTGCTGGGCAGCTAGTTCGGCGCGGCGAGAGCGTTCGAGGCGTTCCCACTCCTCGCGGCGGGACGCGTCTCCGCGCCGCTGGGTCAACCACGCCGAACCCAGCGTGCCGCCCACGCCTACCACCGCCGCCAACAGGCCCGCCACTGCCGAATCCATCACGCCACCCCCGTGTCAACCACCGTTTCCGCGCTGCTTCTTAGTGTCTCTGACAGGCGAACTCCATCCACAGCACCAGCGAACCGGTAGGCGTCGCGACTTCGCGTCCGCCACTCGCCGGTGAGGACATCGATCTTCCTGAGTACGGCTTGCAGCGGCGGGACCCTCGTGGCTTGACTTCTCCATTGGGAAGCTACTGCGAGGTCATTCCCCGCCTATGGCCGTGCGCTGTCGAAACTGGAAGTCATCAGGAGAGGGTCGCTTTGCGTTCAGCTTCGGTCACGGGCGGACCCTGAAGTGGGGGCTTCTTCGGGCCGAAGAGCATCGGCCGGATCATGTCCCAGGAAAACAGTCTGGTCGCAGGCTTCTCCAGGCTCATCACGTCCAGCAGAGCAGCCATGGCGCGCGGGTTGGAAGCACCGGTTTCGACGGCCCGGTCGACGAACTTCGCGAGGCAGCGCTCTACGGCGGTGGGCGGGGTGTCGGTCGCGCCGGGGTAGAACGCGTCCTGTCCGACGGCCAGGTCCCAGGCGCCGGCGACAGGGCGGGCGGCTGCGCGCTGCATCCGCTGGGCGGTACCCGAAGCGGTCAGGGGTGTACTGCGCAGGACGTCGCGGACGGCGAGAGCACATTGGGCGGCGACGGTCAGGCCGTGGCCGTAGACCGGGTTGTAGCTGGCGATCGCGTCGCCGAGGACGACGAATCCGTTGGGCCAGTGCTCGGCTTTCTCGTAGTAGCGGCGGTGGTTGGCGGTGGAGCGGGTGGTGGCGACGTCGCCGAGGGGTTCCGCGTTCTTGAGGAGTTCGCCGATGACGGGGTCGCCGAGGCCGAGTGCGAAGTCGATGAAGCGGTCGGGGTCGTTGGTGGGTTCGCCGCCGCGGGTTCCGGCCAGGGTGACGATCCACTGGCCGTTCTCGATGGGCAGGATGACACCGCCTTGGCCGGGGGCTTTGGCGGGGTTGGCCTGGACGTTGATGAGCGGGAAGGAGATGTCGGCGGTGGTGCCGGGGGCTCGGTAGAGGCGGGTGGCGTAGGCGAGGCCGGCGTCGACCCGGCGTTCGGTCGCGGGCGCCAGGCCGAGGTCTTGGAGCCACTTCGGTGTTTGGGAGCCGCGGCCGGAGGCGTCGACGACGAGGTCTGCGGTGAGGGTGCGTGTGTGGTCGCCGGTGCGGACGTGGACGCCGGTGATGCGGAAGGCGTCGCCGTCCAGGCTCTCCACTGTGGTGTTCTGCAGGACGGTGACGTGGTCCTGCGCAAGGGCATGGTCGCGCAGGACCTGGTCGAGGAGTGGACGCGAGCACAGGAGCATCGTGTGGTGGTTGCTGAGGAAGCGCCTGAACCAGACCTCGTTGGGGGCCCGGCTGACGCCGGCGCCCATGAACGGGATGAGGCGGGCGCCGCGGTCGACGGCGTCGTCGACGACTCCGGGAAGGAGCTCGTTGAAGGCCTTTACGCCGCCGCTCCACACCAGGTGTGCGTGCCGGGCCTGGGGGACACCGCGGCGGAGTTCGGGGCCGTCCGGCAGCTGGTCTCGTTCGACGATGGTGACGTCGGCGAACTCCGCGAGCGCGGCTGCGGCGAACAGGCCTGTCGCGCTCGCGCCGATGACGACGGCGGCGGGTCGGCGGGGGTGAGCGCTAGGAGGCATGGGTGTCGGTGCTTTCTGTGCTGGTCAGCCGTCGGCGGATGTCGTCGATGAGGCGGGGGCGGTGCACGGCCTGGGAGATGGCGTCGAGGTGTTCGTGGAGTTCGATGGCGAGTTCTTGTTCCTGAGCGCGGGCGGGGGTGGGGGTCCCTTCGCGGTGGGCTTGCAGGGCTGCGCGGATGGTGAGGACGCCGGCCAGGCCGAGCGTCTCGTCGTCGGAGTGGCCGCCGTCTGCTGCGGCCTGCGCGCGCTGGTAGAGACCGGTGTCGAGGTAGGGGGTGAGGATCCGCAGGGCGTCGTGGATGCGTTGGCGGCGCTGCACGAGGCGGAGTTCCAGGGGCACCCAGAGGCCGAATCGGGCGGTGGCGGCGGAGGCGGGCAGGTCGTTGACTTCCCGCCACAGAGGGCGCAGGCGGCGGTACTCGCGCTGGTCGCGGAACCATTTGTGCAGGCTGGGGCCGGCTTGGGGGACGATGAACCCGAAGGCGACGAGGATGGCTTCCAGGAGGGCGAAGGGGGGCGCCGCAATCGTGCTGAGGTCGTCCCAGTCGGTTCCGAACCAGCGGGCGCTGATCGCGAGCAGCTTGCAGATGTCGAAGATCACGCCGGATGGGAATCCGAGTTGAAGGCAGACGACGCCGGCGCGAAGCCAGGGGTTCGTGATCTCGGGGAACCAGCGCCACAGCATGGCGGTGGCGACGATGACCGAGACACCGTGGGCAAGCAGGTAGAGCAGGATGTGCTCGCGCATCCAGGGGGTGCTGGCGTAGTAGGTGTCGAGGTCGTAGATACGCGGCTCGGGTACGTCTGCCATCAGGAACGTCACCCACAGGGCCACGATGATGCCGGCGTAGATCCAGTAGATGAGGCGTATCCGACGCTGCCGACGCGGGGAGGGTTCCTCCCGCCATCTCATGATCATGGTGAGGGCGGTGGCGCAGAACGTGGTCAGGAAGCTGTAGGCGGTCGGCGATGCCATGTTGGGTACGCCGGTCCATTGGTTGAGCCGCTCGATGTTGACGGGCGTGACGACGATGAGCACCATCGTGGCGCACGTCAGCAGGACGGTGGTGGCGCGGACGTCGTGGTCGCGCCATGCCCGTATGAGGGTGGGGAACTTCAGGATGAGGGCGACGGCCAAGAGCGCCGTCGGGATGATGTAGGGGATGTGGAAGTAGTTCACAGCATGCGTCCGCCGCGGTCGAATAGCGACAGGTGCATGCGGCCCTCGACTGTGTCGGCGCTGACCGGCCCCTGTGTGTAGCCCTTCATCCACGATCGCACTGCACGGCCGAGCAGCAGGCCGAAGGTTTCCGCGTCCCGTTCGTGGTCATCGAGGGAGTCCGCCCGGGCCGCGACGGCGAGGACAGCATCGCGGGGCACTTCGTGGGAGTCGAGGATCTGCTCCACGGCCCGATCGACGGCGTCCGGGTTCTGGGCGGGGGCGAGGGAGCGGGTGGCTGCCGGCAGGCCGGCGACGTGGTGGCCGCAGTCGCCGGTCTCTTCGTGCCACAGTTCGTGGCCGAGGATCACCAACTGGGCTTCGGGGGCCGTGGCTTCCTCGACGACGATGATGGACTGCTCCCCGCAGTCCAGACGCATCCCGGAAACCAGGATGTCCGGAGGGAAGGCCCGGAACAGGAGCTGAATGGGTCTTCCGGTGCGGACGGTCATGGCGCGGCAGAACTCCTCCATGACGTGCCGGGGCTCGGCGGGCCGCTGTAACGACTTCTGCGCCTCGTTGCCCAGCATGGTCAGCAGCGACTTCATCCCCCTCGTGCTCATTGCTTGGTGTCTCCCTCCTGGGACAGCACCGACAGCAGAACTCCGGCCAGGAGCTTTCGCTGTTCCGGGTTCAGTGAGCCGTGCATGCGCAGGTCTGTCTGGACCACACCGTGCCTGGCCAGCAGGGCGTCCAGGGAGTCACCCTCGGGTTCCAGACGGCGCTGGATCGGCAGCAGCACGCGGTTGAGCGCTTCGTCGGCCCCGTCGGTGAAGAAGGGCTCTCCGGCCGTGATGCCGAAGTACCGCACGAGACGGTGGAGCAGGTCGATATTGGGCACCTTCTTGCCGTCGCAGATCTGGCGCGCCCAGTACTCGGAAATGCCCAGGCGGCGATGCAGGTCGGCCACAAGCTCCGCGGGACGTGTCCTGGTGCGGGCCATGTGTGCTTCGGCTACGGCCTTGAGGCGGGTGCAGACCCTCTCGTTGACTGTTTCCTCGGGTACCGGGCGCCCTTGGAGCAGGAGGTGAACGAACTCCTCGGGCAGGGCAGTCTCGGCCGCGAGGACTTGCGGATTGAGGACGTCCGACCGGTTCAAACCCCGCTCACGGATGAGCAGTTCCAGACGCCGAAGGGTCTCTGACAGCGGCGGGGCTGATTCCAACGATGACTCCCTGGGTCCCCAAAGGGCGGGCCTTCTGCGTGCACATGGCAGCCTACGCACTCCCCGATCAGGCCCGCAACGATCGTTGCCCGAACGGGAGCAATCGTTTCAGGACAACCCTCACCCGAAGTCAAGGGCCTTCATTCGAGGGCATTTTGGGTCATCCCACCTGATCGCAACGGTCGTTTCCTTTCTCAATTCGATCGTTGACACCATTCGTTTGCGCGTAGCAATATCGCCTGACAACGGAGACGGATCACCTTGCTACCGACCGTGATCAGTCATCGATTGCTGCGCCACACCAGCCACCGCCCCACGGAGACCAACACATGCGCGCGCCACCCCCACAACCCACCTCCCATCCCGCACAGAACTGACGAACCCTGCTGCTACCTGCGAGAACGCCTCCAGTCCCTCCCGGACTGCCATCGCTCCCCCTGCGAAAGGCCAGCCGGGAGACCGGGCGGGAGCCGGCCCCGTATCCCACCGTCCGTGGCCGGCCCCGCCCACCCTTTACCGACCGCAGGTATGCCACTGCACGCACGCATCCGTCGCAACCGCGCATTTCCAATCCGAGCGCCCGCTTTCCGGCTCCCCGCTCACCCACCCCCCTCCGAGGAGATGAGCGCCCATGAGCACGCTGCCGACGAATATGCCGTCGCTGTCGCACGACCTCGCGCCTCACACTTCGGCCACCTCGGCATCCGAAGCGTCCATCGCCAGCGCGCCCTGCCCCCAGCCGGCCAACGGACCCGGAGCACACCTGCCCGTGCGCGCTCCGCAGGCCGCGCTCAACGCACTGGTGCCCCAATCCGAAAACGCCTCCACCATCAGCCTGTTCGAACCCCGGAGGGCGCTGAAGGGCAGGACGTCGGGCAAGGGGGCGGGCGGACTGCACCAGTTGCACCGCCTTGGCGGCTCCAGGACATCGCGGGAGCGCACACCGTGATCAGCACCGGCAAGGAGACCGCCCGCCTGTCGGCGGCAGACTGGAACCGGTGGGCCGCGACCGTTCACCCGGACGACCTCAGCGCGATGGAAGCCGACCACTTCCAGCAGATGGCCTCCCCAATGCCAGGCATGACCGCAGTCGACCTTGCTTGCGGAACTGGGCTGTGGACGAGGCAACTTGCAGCTTGGGGCATGACGGTCACGGGCTACGACTTCTCCGACGAGGCCCTCCGCCGAGCAAAAGCCGCGGGATCGGGCGCCCGTCTGTCCTACAGGCTGTGGGACATCGTGGCCGACCCCATCCCACCCACCCTGGTCCCCGGACAGCTCGATGTCGTGACGTGCCGGTACGGTCTGCCGTACCTGGAACCTGGGCGCCTACTGACGGACGTCGGGCGGTGGCTCAAGCCGAGCGGCGTCTTCTACGCGGTAGTGCACGTAGAAGCGGACGCCGAGCCCGGTGCCATCCAGTGTCGTGCACCCGGCAACCAGCCCTCGGCCGCAACGCCCTTTGCCCCAGGGCTCCAGGAGGAGCACCTCAGTGAAGTCGGGGCTGGTTGGGCGAAGCGTGAGGTGCATCAGCTCGGCCCCTGCCGACGAGCAATCGTGCTGCACGGATACGGGCTGGCTCCCTGGGAGTGGAGCCGGGTGATGGACGAATCCCTTGCTCCGGCCGTTGGCCTGACTGCGGCTCATACCGGTCACCACCGGATTGCAGAGGGAGACGCTTCGTGATCGGCCAACCGGGAAGGGATGCCTGGTCGTTCGTCTGCCCGGTGCAGCCGCACCGCGGCCTGTGCGTGCTGGCTGACGTAGTGGCGCTGCCCTCCACCGAATCCTTCGAGGCGATCGGCTCTGCGGTCGTTTTGCACGGCACCTTCACCGACGAGACATGCGCGGCCGTCCGTGCCTGTCACCCCGGCCGCCTGGTGACGCTCGACGTGGATGTCCTGGTGGTGTGGCCGAGCGACCAGGACGGCTGCCGCAGGCCGAGTGCAGAGCGCCGCGGAGCGGCAGGACACCTCGACGTCCCTCCGGGGCCACCCAGGGTGAGGCTCTGCTGAATCCACATGCCCTTGCCCGCATTGCCGATGCCGCCACATCTGCCCAGGAGATCTCGACTGTGGAAACCGTCCCCGAGGGATATGCCTCGCCGATGGCCTGGCCGGACGGGATTGGCCGCCCTGCGCCAGCCGGCGCCGTCCGGTTAGGGACCCGCAACAACGGAGGAGTACGACCGATGACGACGTCCCTGACGGCTGGCGACTTCACTGACGCAGACGTGGACAAGCTTCATCTTCTAGTGACGGAACTGCTGGGGCACTGCCGCGATCTGGCCGCTGAGCACGCCCCCGGTGGAGTGTGGCCGGCCCGTGATGGAGATGTCATCGACGAGATCGAGCGCGCGAAACAGGTAATCGAGACGCTGGCGCGGTCGCTGAACGGGACACGCTCTGCACTCCGCCGGATTGACACTCGGGCACGTCAACGGCATACCGTCCGCCGTGCCATCGCCGAGCGCGGCCTACCGGCTCTCGCGTCCGTGGACTAGGCGGCGTCCCTTGACCGCTCCCGGCGCAACGCAGGCTTTTTGTGCGGCGCTGTTCGGGAGCACGTGAGCGGAGGCCAGTAACCAGGGCTGGCCTCCGCTCTCCATCCTTGCACCTTCCCGCCCAGTGCCTGCCTCGCAACGGGCACCGCCGGAACCCTTGAGATTTGCTTACGTGAACGTATAGTTCACTTCGTACTATGCAGCGCACGCCGGGAATTGCCGGGTTGAGCATGGCCATTGGGGGACCTGAATGTATCGCATCGAGGGCACGATTTGCCGTCAGGAAACAACGGTGCTGCTCTGCAGCCTATCTCGGCTGCACGCCGACCCGAGGGCTGAGAACACCCCGAGCTTCACGGGCGCTGGGGCTTCGACGACGTTCGGTCAGAGCGGGGTAGTCGGCCGGTTTCCGGGGCTGCCACGCCACCTCCAGCGGCGGAGAGTCACCCGTAAAGTCCGCGTATCAGTTGACTCGCACCTTCCGGAAAACAGGACGGTTGGCCTTGTTTGCAGTTGATGCGACGAGCGGGCGCGACGATAAATCGACTTCATACTTCGAAAGTGACCGGATACGTCCCGAGTTGTGCGAATCAACTCGCGAACAAGGATGGGAAGTCGGATGGCCTATGCGTAGTGTCGCCATCACACGAGCACATATCCGCAGCTCCGTTGGGCTGTCGCCCTCGCGACCAGAGGCTGCGGCAGCGGTCAGTAGCACGTCGTACGGGGAGACCACGTGACACGAGCACTAAGACTCACTGCTGTTCGCATCCGGAAGCACGCAACCGCCGTGCTCCTCGCGGGAGGTCTGGTGGTGCTGGCCGGCTGCAGCGACAGCGACCCAGGGGCGTCGCCGTCCGACCCCAGCCAGAATCGTACAGCGACCCCGTCCGCGTCCCGCAGCTCCACGGCTGATCCAGAGAAGGTAGCCGCGTCTCGGGCGCTCTTGGCCGACTATCAACGATATTGGGACGAGAAGGAACAGGCGTATGCACATGCGGGTCTCGACGGCACCGAGCTGAACAAGTACGCCGTCGGCACGGCTCTAGCAGCTGCTACGCAAGACCTGAAGGCGATGAAGAGCAATGGCCAGGTCGCTCAGGGCCGAGTCACGCTCTCTCCCGAGATCCGAACGATGGATCTTAATCGCAAGGTTCCTTCGGCCTCCGTGCGCGACTGCGTAGACACCACCGGCTGGAAGCTGGTCGATGCCAGCACCAGCAAGGAGATCAAGCTCCCGAAGGAGCGACTCACCCGGTACGTCAGCATTGTCAAGGCAGAGAGGTGGGGGGACCGATGGGTCGTGCTGAGCACCACTCGAGAGGCAGACAAGTGCTGACGCGGAGCACCCTGCTCGGCGCTGCAACAGCCACCGCCTTCCTGCTGGTGGCAGGCGCCGCGCAGGCCGCGGACGGGCCGGGGAACTCAAACGTTGATGTGGGCAGCTGCACCGTCATGGAGTTCTGCGTCGGCGTTGGAGTGGATGGCTCCAACGGCTCACAGGAGTCATCAGCGTCGGCAAACGGCATTAACGAGCAGGGCGGTAAGGGCGGAGAGAAGGATCCGGACGCCCCGGTCTGCACCGTGTCAAAGATGGACCCTCCACCGCTTGCTGGCAGCGACCTCTGGGAAGGGCACGATCCCGACGACGGGACCGTTTATACCCGCATTTGCTCGTCGACTGACGAGTTCATCGGCATCAACGTGAACACCACCGTCGAGACGTTCTGGGCTGCCAATCCGCCGCCCGCTGTCGATCCTGCCGTACTGGCTCAACAGGCCGTGGACAAGATGACCCTGCTCGGGCCCGACATCAACATCAACCCCAAGCCCGGCGGCAAGGGACTGGTGGGCATGCCGGTGTGGATGGCTGTCGACCAGTCTCAGACGACGTGGGGTCCGAACACGGCGACCGCGTCGGCCGGTGGGGTCACGGTGACCGCGACGGCGAAGGTGTCGAAGGTCGTGTGGTCAATGGGCGACGGCTCCTCGGTGACCTGCACGACGCCCGGCACCGTCTACCAGAAGTCCTACGGGCTGAAGAAGTCGCCGGACTGCGGTCACGTGTACACCCAGCCGTCCAGAGACGCGACGGGCGGCACGTACGAGGTCACCGCGACCTCGACCTGGGTCATCAACTGGCAGGGCGGCGGAGCGAACGGCCAGCTGACCGAGGTCCGCAATTCCTCGGTGGCGGTGACCATCGTCGAGTCGCAGGCCGTCAATTCGTAAACGTCGCACGAGATCGAAGGGCCTGTAGGCCGATGGACAGCAGTCAGACCTCCTTTGCGCCGCGCCCTGATGTGCAGCGGCAGCCCGATCTGCCCGTCAGCACCGGCACGAAGAAACGATCAGGCCGCTCGTGGTCGGTACCCGTGCTGCTGGTGCTGGTGACACTGATCGGTGCACTGGGCGGTGCGGTCGTGGTGACGCGGGCCGGGGACCGTGTCGATGTCCTGGCTGTCGCACGCGATGTCCCGGTCGGCCAGCAGGTCACTGCACAGGACGTGAGGGTCGTGTCGTTTGCCGACGACCCCGGTCTATCCCCGATCCGAGCCAACGAGCGGTCCTCGGTGGTGGGCCAGCGTGCGGCCGTGGATCTGCACCCCGGCGAACTGCTGACCCGCTCGCAGCTGAGTGCGCGCGGTGGGCTGGGCGACACCGAGCAGGTGGTCGGGGTCGAGCTCAAGCGGGGCTTCGTGCCCCGCAACGAGCTGCGGCCAGGCGACAAGGTAGCCGCCGTGGTCCTTCCCGCGCAGGGGGCGGACACCGGGTCCACGGACTCCGGGTCCGCAGGCAGCGAGACCCCGCAGACGATCGAGGCGACGGTGAAGTCGGTCGGCACCCCGGACTCGACCGGAGCCCTGGTCGTGAACCTGGTGGTCGATCCCGCGGACGGTCCCCTGTTGGCGACGAAGGCCGCGGCCAAGCAAATAGCGCTCATCCGTCAGCCCCGCCAGAGCGGGAGCTGACCGTGGCTCTCATCGCTTTGGTGTCCGCGAAGTCGGACGGTGTGACGACGGCGGCAACTGCCCTGGCCCTGGCCAGCCGCAGGCCGGTGCTACTCGCCGAGCTCGACATGGCCGGCGGGACGCTGCGTCACGGGCTCCTGCGCGACGTGCCGCGCGGGGAGCACGAACGCCTGGACGGGAACACCGGACTGCACCGGCTGCCGCAGGCGGACTGGGAACGGGCAAGCGCCGAGCAGGACTTCACCCCGCAGGTCGCCCAGCACCTGTGGCCGATGGACGACAGCGAGTTCCGTGTCGCGCTGCCCGGGCTGACCGATCCGAGGCAGGCCGCATCGCTGACGTCGACCTGGCCGACGCTGCTGAACGTGCTGCAGTTGACGGACCAGCGTCTGCACTGGGACGTCCTGGTCGACGGCGGGCGGATGGTGCTCGACGGCGGCCGCCTGCACCCGGTCCTCACCCCCGCGCCCGTACTGCGCGAGGCCGACCTGGTGCTGCTGGTGGTCCGCATGACCGAGGAATCCCAGAACCTCGCCTACCCGAGGGTGCGCGCCCTGCAGGACGATCTCGCCTCCCAGGGAACCGGCGCCCGGGCGCTTGGGCTGCTCGCGCTCGGCGAGGGCTACCGGCCCGCCGACGTCGCCCGGGGCCTGGACGCCCCGGTGCTGGCCACCCTGCCGTGGGACGAGCCGGCTGCCGCGTATCTGCGTACCGGCGGACGGATGCCGCGCGGAGTGACCCGCTCCCGGCTGATGCGCGCCGCGCGGGACACCATGGGGCCGCTGCGTGAACACGCCGACCGGCGCCGCCTGCACCTGCAAATGAGGCAGGTACAGGCCGCCAACCCGGCGGTCGAGCGGATCGTCCAGCAACTCGCCCAGCGGGGGGTGCGGCATGGCTGACTGGCGCGGCCAGGGCGGTGCCAACGGTCAGCACGTAGCAACCCGGTTGGGCGGCCTGCTGACCGAGCACACCGCGACCCATCCACCCGTGCACCCCGCACCACCGACCGCACAGTCGGCACCTGCCCCAGCGACGTCGCCGGCGGCCCCACCCCCTGGTCCCCCGAGCGCGGTGCCGCCGGGGGCTGGACCAGCCGATTTCGGCGCGGCGACGACCTTGCCCGGGCTACTGCCCGTGCCCTGGGGCGAGATAACGAAGCTACGCCAGCAGGTCGCCGACGACGTCGACCACGTCAAAAAGGACCGGCGCCACGCCGGAACCCCGCTCGGCGAGAAGGACCTCGAGGAAGTCGTACGCGCCCGGGTGCGCGCCCGGGTCGCGGAATGGGCACAGACATGGTCGCTGAGGAACCCGCCGCTATCAGGCGAGGAACTGGAGCGGGTCCGCACCGAGGTATTCAACCTGATCTTCCTGGCTGGCGCGCTGCAGCGTGTCCTGGACCGGCCCGGTGTGGAAGACGTCCTGGTCGACGGCGAGTGGATGCACATCGACTCGCACGGCAAACCGCGCGAACGAGTGCGCTCGCCGTTCTCCAGCAAGTCGCAGGCCATCGAGTGGGTCAATCAGATGGCCGCGACGTCCGGGCACGGCGAGCGGCTGCTGTCGTACGCCACCGGCAAGGTCGAGTTCGACCTGCCGGACGGCTCCCGCGTCGCGGCCACACTGCTGACCGATGATGTGACGATCGCGATCCGCCGCCATGTAGCGGAAGCGGCCACCCTCGCCGACCTGGAGAAGTGGGGCTCCGTCGACACGATCGTCGCCGCGTTCCTCTCAACGGCGGTGAAAGCGGGCCTGTCCATCATCATCGCGGGCGACATGGCCACGGGTAAGACCACGCTGATGCGGGCCCTGGGCCGCGAAGTCCCCGCCCACGAGCGGCTGGCGACGCTGGAGAGCGAGCCCGAACTGCGACTGAACTGTGACGATCCGGACCAGCACGCGCACGTGCTGGCCTTCCGCACCCGGGAGGGCAATGGGGAGCGGGACGCCACCGGGCGGGTCACGCTCGCCGACCTGGTGCCCGTGTCCCTGCGCTACAAGGCCACCCGGGTCATGGTCGGCGAGGTCCGCGGCGATGAGGCCGTCGCCATGCTGGAGGCGATGATCGCGGGCGGTGCGGGGTCGATGTGCACCCTGCATGCCAAGGACCCTGAGGCCGTCATCGACCGGCTGATGGTGCCGCTGGCTCGGGCCGGCCTCAGCGATCAGGCTGCCTACCGGCTCATAGCGGCCGCCGTCGACCTGATCGTGTACGTGGACGCGATCGACGAGACCGACCAGGGTGGCCAGGTGCACCGGTTCGTGTCGCACGTGTGGGAGACGGCCGGCCGCAGCGAGGGCGGCGGGGTGGCGTTGTCGCAGATCTTCGCTCCCCGCGAGGACGAGAACGAGCCGCGGGCGCTGCCCACCCGTACGCCGATGAACGAGCGCCGGCTGCGCAAGCTGGAACGCAAGGGTTTCCACCGGCGCTGGCTTATCGACTACCCGAGCGGGCAGTGGCGGCCGCTGCGCCGGGCGGGAGGCGCGGCGTGACCCAGTCGTACCTGTCTGCGCTCGGCATGCTGGCCGGTGCCGTGGTGGCCCTGAGCCTGACCGGAGTCATCGCCGCCCTGCGCGGCTGGCGGCCCGCCGTACGTGGATTACGGCCCGGCCGCATGCGGGGCCGCATCCTGCGGGCGGTTGAGGAACTGCCGCCCGGCTGGCGGGACAACTACCGGCTGCTGCTGGCCGGAGCCGCCGGCGCGGGCGTGCTGATGTGGGCGTTCACCGGGTGGCCGGCGCACGGCTTGCTCGCGTTCGCGGCGGTGGCCGGGCTGCCGTTCGTGCTGTATCCGGGCGGCTCGGGCCGTACGGATATCGCCCGCCTGGAGGCGATCGCGGAGTGGCTGCAGCAGCTCGCCAGCGTGCGGGCCGGCGGCAAGCCGCTGGAGGCCACGATCGTGGACCTGGACACGGTGCCGGTGCTGCTGCACCGTCCGGTCGGCAGGCTCGCCCACCGGCTGAGCTCCGGGATGCCCGCCCGGTGGGCGTATCGGGGGCTGGCCGACGACCTCGCCAGCCGCATCGGCGACGACATCTCCCAGTTGTTCATGGACCACGTCACCAGCCGCGGCCCGGGCTTGGCGCGCGCCCTGTCCGCGCAGGCCGCCCTGGTGGCGCGGCAGGCCGCGGACCTGCGGGACATCGACGCCGAGCGGGCAAAGGCCCGCTCCGAGGCACGCCGGGTCTCCCTCTTCGCGATCGCCGTGGTCGCAGTGATCCTCGTCAACGGTTCCTACTCCGCGCCGTTCGCGACCCCGCTCGGCCAACTCGGCCTGCTAGTCCTGGGCTTGCTGTTCGTCATGTCGCTGCTGTGGCTGCGCAAGATGGCCGCGATGGAAGACGAGCCGCGCACCCTGCTCACCGCCGAGGAACGAGTGAAGGAAGGGAGTGAGGCGGCATGAGCCTGTCCGTTCCCGGAATGCTGCTGGGCGGGCTGACCGCGCTCGGCGGCACGCTCGCGGCACGCAGCCTACTGCCCAAGCGGCCCCCGCTTGATCAGGTGTTGCGGCGCACCCATGCCCCGGCCCCGCGCCCCGTGCCCGCCGCGACCGCGGCCAAGGGCCCCTCGCAGTGGGCTGACCGGATCGGTACCCGGCTCATGGAGACCGACGCGTTTGTGACCCGGCTGCCCGCCCGGGACCTGAGCCTGCTGGAGGTGGGCCCCTCCACGCTGCTGGGCCGCTGCGCCCTGTACGCGCTGGGCGGATTCCTCATCCCGCAGTGGATCATTTTCCTGCTGCGACTGGGTGGGCTGACGCTGCCGTTCGTCATCCCGGCGGCCGCCGGGGTGGGCGTCGCCCTGTTCATGGTGTTCAAGTGCCTGGACGACGTTAGAGAGAAGGCCACTCGCGCGCGCCTGGAGTACCGCTACTACATCGCTTCCGTCCTGGAGCGCGTCGCTTTGGCCCGCAACTCCGACGCCGGCGCCGCCGAGGCCCTCGCACGCGCCGTGGAGTCGGGGGACGGCCGCGCCGCGGTCCGGATCCGCGACAGCGTCGAGCACGCCCGGCTGGCCGGGGTCAGCCCGTGGGACGCGCTCGGCCAACTCGGCACGGAGCTCGGCGTGCCCGACCTCGCCCGGCTGTCCGCGTCGTTGAGTCTCGCGGGTGAGGAGCAGGCCGCCGTCTACGACCAGTTGGAGGCCCAGGCCGAAGTCGTCCGCCGTGGTCTGCTCGCCGCCCGGAAGGAAAAGGCGAACGAGGCCACCGAGAAGATGCATGTCCCCTCGCTGGCGATCGTCTTCCTCCTGGCGGCCTTCCTGCTCTCCCCCGCCATCGTCCGCATCCTCGCTTTCTGACCGCACTGCCTGGCCGACTCATCGGCCCGACCATCCCGTTGGAGGACCCCGTGGACATCGTCCGCACCCGCCTCACCCGTGCCCGTGCCGCACTGAGCCGCCGCATAGCCGTTCTCCGCTCCAGCGCCAGAGATCGCGGTGCCTCCGCGATGGAGTGGGGCCTGATCCTGGTCGCCGGCGGCACGATGGTCGGCATCGTGTACGCCGCGGCCAATACGACGGTGGGCGAGAAGGTCACGCAGATCCTGGGCTTTTGACCATGGCGGCGATACGCATACGCCGGTGGCGGCAGCTGGCCGGCCGGCGGTGGTGGCGGGAGGACCGCGGTGCCACCGCCCTTGACATGTCGATGGTCGTCCCGCTCGCGTTTCTGCTGGTGTTCACCCTAATTCAGGGCGGCATCTGGTTCCATGGCCGGTCGGTAGCGCACCACGCGGCTCAACAGGCCGTGGACGCGCAACGGGCCTACGACGCCGCACCAGGTGCGGGAGAGGCGGCTGCCAGCGAGTTCCTGGCCCGGATGGGCGGCTCGCTGAACGGCGCGGCGGTACGGGTCAGCGACGACGGCGAGACGGTCAGCGTCTCCGTGGAAGGCAACGTGATCAACCTGGTGCCGGGCTGGAGCGGGCACGTCCGCCAGAGCGTCCAGGCCCCCGTCGAGAAGTTCCGCCCATGAGGTGGCGACGGTGGCCTGGCCGGCTGGAGCGCGACCGCGGCAGCGCCGCCTTGAGCCTCGCGATCTTCGCGCCCGTGGCCCTGGTGCTGATCGGCTTCACGATCGCATGCGGGCGGGTGGCACTGGCCGAGGGCGCCGCCGACGCGGCCGCCCGGGATGCCGCGCGCACCGCCTCGCTGGCCAACGACCCGGCCTCCGGCGAGGCTGACGCCCGCCAGGCCGCGCAGACCTCTTTGGCCAACTCCGGTATCCACTGTGCCGGCATCAGCGTCGAGTTGGACACCAGCGGGCTGTCCGCGCCGGTCGGGCAGGCCGCCAGTGTGACGGCCACCGTGTCGTGCACAGCGCCGCTGAGCGAGCTTGCGCTGCCCGGCGTTGGCGGGTCCAAGACGCTCACCAGCACCAAGACGTCCGTCGTAGACACGTGGGCGACTCGGGGCGGCCCATGATCAAGTGGCGTCGCTGGCTTCATATCCCCTCCGGCTGCCGGGACCGGGGCGGTATGGAGCTGTTCTACGCGGGCACGGTGCTGATCGCGTTTCTCATCGTCGGCCTGGTCATCGATGCTGGGCTGGCCCTGGACCGGATGTCGGATGCGGACTACGTCGCACAGGAGGCCGCGCGGGCCGGCGCCCAGCAGATCGACCCGGGCCAGGCCATCACCGGCGAGGACATCGTGGTCGACCCGGACGCCGCGCAAACCGCCGCCCGCGCCTTCCTCGACAGCGAGGGAGTCGACGGTGACGTAGCCGTCGCCGAGGACGGGCAGAGCCTCACGGTGACCGTACGCGACGCCTACCACCCCTACTTCGCGTCCCTGATCGGCGTCAGTGAGATGTCCGTGACGGGACACGGCACTGCCACATTGCTTCACCAGCCCGGAGGCTGACCCCATGCCCCACACCCCCACGCCCGTGCGCCGCCGCAGCCTCTCCGGGCCACGGGCGGTCGCGCGCGGCCTGTTCGCATTCGTCGCCCTGGCCGCTTTGATCGTCGGCGTGCCCGCGCTGCTGCTCGCCGTCGGCACGCTGCCCGCGACCGTGCCGACGCTGGACGGGGCGCGCGAGGTGCTGCTGAGCCCGGACGATGACGGCTCGGGGCTGCTGACCACGATGACCGTGGCAGCGTGGATCGCGTGGCTGTGGCTCGTCGTCCCCGTCTTGATCGAGATCGTCGCCGTCCTGGCGCGGCGTACGACGCCGCGGCTTCCGGGCATGGCCACCGGTCAGCGTCTGGCCGGGTTCCTGCTGGGCAGCATCGTGCTGGCCTCGCCCGCGGCCGCGGCCAGCGCCGCCACCCCGGCGGTCGCCGCCACCGCGACCCACGTGCCGTCGGCCGACCAGGCTCCAAGCAGCCGGCCAAGCACGGTCCCGGCTGCGGAGCGGACGGCAACGGCCGGGAGCGCCCGGGAGTTCTCCGTGGGAGCGGAGGACACCACCTGGTGGGAACTGGCCGAGCAGTTACTTGGGGACGGTACGCGCTACACCGAACTGCAGCGCCTGAACCCCGAAGTACCCACCACGGCCACGGTGGTGCCGCAGGGCACGACCCTGCGCGTGCCCGGCGACGCCCAGGTGGGCGATCAGACGCCCGAGACGGGTATACGCACTCAGCTCGCCTCCAGCACGCACGACACCCCCGACAACGGTGGGGATGGTGAGGCAGTCACTGTGGAGCCGGGCGACTCCCTCTCCAAGATCGCAGCAGAGGAGCTCCACGATGGCAGCAAGTGGCCGGAGCTGTTCGAGGCAAGCCGGGACACTGCGCAGCCACACGGCCTGCCGAAGATCACAAACCCGAACCTGATCTTTCCGGGGCAGCAGGTCACCATGCCCGGGGCCGCATCCGAGCGACCCGAGCATTCCCGCGAGGACACGGAGGACGGCTCCGGGGCCGGACGTTCCACTCCCCCGGCTCCGGGCGACACCGAGCGGGAGCCTGGTGCCAGCTCGGGAGTTGGCGGGTCGACGGCCCCGAGTGAGTCCGCTACCTCGGGAACAGAGACTCCGGCACCCAGCGAGTCGAGCCGTCCGTCCGAGCAGCCCGGGCAGGGCCAGGGCGGCGTCACCGCCCGGCCTTCGTCCGGCAGCAGTGCGTCGTCCGCACCCGAATCGAGCGGGCCGTCGGCAACGGACACTCCCACGGCGCATGCGTCCGAGACCCCCTCATCGGAGACTCCTGCGTCGTCGCCCGCGGGTCAAGTGCTGCAGTTGCGGATGGTGCTGGGCGCCGGTGCACTGTTGGCAGCCGCCGTGACCGGTGCGCTCGCCACCCGCCGCATGCTGCAGCGCCGTCGCCGCAAGCCCGGTGAGACGATCGCGCTCGCCGCGGAGACCTCGTCTGCCGAGGCGCAGTTGGCGGCCGCCGCCGAGCCGGGAGGTTCGGCCCGTCTGGATGTGGCACTGCGGACGATGGCCCACCAACTGGAGGACGAGGCCCCCCTACCCGGGCTGCGGGCCGCACGGATCGGGGCCCGCACGCTGGAGGTTCTGCCCGAGGACCTCGCTCTGGAGCCGCTGGGGCCGTTCACATCAGGTCAGCGTGGCTGGTGGGTGCTGCCGGGGGATGCCGAGCTCCTGGACGAGGAGACCGCCCGTGAGGTACCGGCACCCTATCCGGGGCTCGTGACCCTCGGCAGCACCGACCACGGTGACCTCCTCCTGGTGAACCTGGCCCAAATGCCCGCGCTGCTGCTCGACGGCGATCCGACGCGCATCACGGAAGTGTGCACGTCGCTCGCGGTGGAGATCGGGATGAGCCCGTGGGGCAGCGTGGTCGAAGTGGTCGCCGTCGGGTTCGGCGAGGACCTGCCGCGACTGCTGCCCACCTCGCGGATCATGCACATGCGGGAGGCCGTGCACGCACTGCGGGATCTCTCCGAGCGTCTGCTGGAGTTGCACCAGATGCCGGAGACCAGCCATCACCCCTACCTGCTGCTCTGCGCCGCGTCTCTCGACGGGGATACGGCGTGGCAGTTCGCCGACGTCATCGACAAGGCGCGGATTCCAGTCACGCTGATCGCACCGGCACCCGCGGCCGTCGCGCACTTTCCCGACGCCGAGATCCTCAACGCCGCACTCGACGAGCCGCAGCAACTCGCCTACGTCGGAACCGAGATCACCGTGCAGCGCCTTGAGCGCGCCGCGTACCAGCAGATCGTCACGGCGCTCGCAGTGTCCGGCCAGCCCGCCGCACCAGCCGAGGGGCCGTGGCAGGAGGTTCCGGACGAGCCCGAGCCCGAGATAGCGTCCTCGCCTGCCGTGGCACAGGCCGACGATGACGACACCGGCCCTGACACGGGCATCTCCCACGGCGCCTCAGTTTCACCGGTCGCCCCGGTGACGACGGTGCACAGCAGCAACAGTATCGGCGACAGCACGGTATTCTCCGCTCTGCTGGCCGCCTCCGCGGACCCGGCCGGGCTCCGCCTCCTGCCCCCCTCCCCGCCTCACGAGCAGGATGATGCCGGCAAGGACCAGGCGCTCGCCGCGGATTCTGCAGAGGAGGAAGCGCCGGAGGAGTCGAACCGCCAGCTCCCGGAGGCGGAGAACAGCGGGAGTCCAGAGGCGCCGGAGGCACACGACCTGCGTGCCCCGGAGATACGTGTCCTGGGCCCGGTCGAGGTGGACGACGTGGCCGCCACCGGGCACGGCCCGCGGATCGCGCACCTCGCGGCGTTGTTGTTCTTCCGGCCGGGCCGCTCCGCCGATGCGCTGTGCACCGACATGGACCCGCTCACCCCGTGGAGTTCGAGCACCCTCAACGCGCGGCTGCGCGGCCTGCGCAGCGCCCTGGGAAATGACCCGGCCGGCGACGCGTACGTGCCGCGCCGTCGAACCGGCGAGGACCCCTACCGCCTCTCCCCTGCGGTGCGGTGCGACTGGACAAGGTTCCTCCAGCTCGCCGAGCGCGCGCTGCCCCAGGGCCCGGCGGGCCTCCCGGATCTGGAGAGGGCCCTCGGGCTGGTGCGGGGAAGGCCGTTCGGGTCAAGGCCACTGCCCTGGGCAGGGCCCTTCCAGCAAGAGATGATCACGAGGATCATCGACGTCGCCCACACGGTGGCCACGCACCGCACCCCAGCGGGCCCGTACCACGACCTCACCGCGGCTCGGCAGGCCGTCGCGACCGGCCTCGACGCCGACAGCAGCGCCGAGCTCCTCTACCGGGACTGGATGCGCATCGAGCATGCCGCCGGGAACCGCTCCGGCCTTCACACCGCGATCACGCAGGTCCAACAGGTCAACAGGTCACTGGACTGCGATCTTGAGATGGAGACGGAGCAGCTGATCAACGATCTTCTGCACGGCACCCGCTCGGCACCGCGCAAGGCACTGTAGACGGGTGCGCAGGCTGCGCAGTGCGCTCTACCGGTTGGCGGCGACGTCCCGGGTGACGTAGGCGAGCAGTTCACGCGTGGCCGCCTCGTTCGACGCTGACGGCCGGGTCTGCCAGGCCTCCCGTGTCTCCCGCACGGTCTGCGCAACCGCGTGCACGTGCGCGGCGAGATCGTCGTCCAGTTCGCTCGTCTCCCCGTCCTGCGTACGGCCGGTGACGACGACCTCGGTGCCCGCCTCCGCGCCACCGACCAGATCGTCACAGGCGTGACCTGCACGATCCGCTCCGCCGACCTGAGCGCCACCCGCCGTAGCCGAACCCTGCCCGAAGGCAACCCAGCACACCGTCCTCCTGGCCCGCGCCGCCTACACGGTGTACGACTCCCTCGGGCTCCAGCGCGCCCGGGTCCGCAGCATCGCGCCGCGCACCGACGCCCTTAGAGGGCGTTTGAAGTAGGCAGATTGCCCTTGATGCCCTAGTAAGTTCCTCGCCAGGTGGGGGTGGTCTCGTCCGTTATGCGCCTGGCGAGGTTGTCGACTGAGGCGATGTGGATCATGGCTTCGGAGCTGGCGGTGAGGGTCTCGTAGTCGCGGGCGAGACGGCGGTGCATCATGATCCAACCGATGCTCCGCTCGACTACCCAGCGTCTTTTCACGACATGAAACCCACGTGTATCCGGGTTTCTGTTGACGACTTCGACATCGATCCCGAGACGGGCACCGTGTTCGACGACGGCGTTCTTGAAGCCGGTGTCGACCCAGCTCTTGGAGATGGTCGGGTACTTCTCCTTCGCCTGGTCGAGGAGGCGTATTCCCAGGGCGTTCTCCGAGAGGCCGGCGGCGGTGACAGTCACGGCAAGGATGAGGCCGATGGTGTCGGTGAGGATGCCGCGCTTCCTCCCGACGATCTTCTTGGCCGCATCCGTTCCCTGGCTGGTCAGGGGCACGTTGCTGGAGGTCTTGACGCTCTGGGTGTCGATCACGGATGCGGTCGGCTCGGGCTTGCGCCCCTCCTTCACCCGGGCCAGTCCCGTCAGCTCGTAATTGAGCTGGGCGAAGATTCCTTCGTCGCGCCACGCGGCGTAGTAGGCATAGACGGTGCCGTGGTTCGGGAAGTCGTGCGGGAGGTATTTCCAGGGGATTCCAGTGCGGTTCACGTAGAGGATCGCGTTGAAGACGTCGCGTAAATCGACCTTGGCTGGCTGACCGGTTGGTCTGCGGTCGAGCCGGGCCTTTCTCCAGGCCGTCAACGTCGGTTCGATCAGGACCCATCGGGCGTCGGACAGGTCACTGGGGTAGGGCTTGCGCTCGCTCACGGCGTAGCGTGATCATGCATGAGCCGGAGGGCTCGGTTCCGCTGTCCATCAGGCGATTCCGTGGCATCTTCAAGCCAGACGGACTTCCGGGTGCAGAAGCGAACGAGACGGATGGCCGAGCCTCCGCCCCAGAGAAGGTCATTCACCGCCTACGGGATGAAAGCCCTCAGAACAGGGCAGGGATGAGAGCCGTATATAGGGCCGGACCTGCATAAACGCCCTCTTAGACCTGCCGACCGGGCCACCCGCCAGCTCACCCTCGACGTCGGCGACGACAAACCCCTCGCGATCGTAGCCGTCGCCGATCGCGCCCGCGCCCGCTACGGGCGCCAGGTGCTCTACCCCGCTGCCCTCGCCATCAGCTCCCCGTCAGCCCGCCAGTGGGACAAAGGTGATCGCCCAGAGGACGACGCCCGTGGGCATCGTGCGACACAAGCGCGACAGCGGCAGGCGAGGGTGGGCACCCCCCTGCCCAGTAACGACGAAGGTTGAGGACTGATTTCGGGATCTGCGTGGGGTGGCTGAGCGCTTGCGGAGCGGCGCCGCCCCCGCCCCCTCCCACGCATTTGGCTGAGGAGCCGGTCTGTTCCTAAAGTCCAAATGCGGAACCCGGGGCCGGTTGTCAGTGGGGGCTGGCACACTCCCTCCCGACGACACCGCCCCGGAAAGGACGGCACGCCACACATGGAGACACTCACCATCGGCCCCGTTGGCGCCGGAGCATTCGCCTTCGCCCTCGCCGCCGGCCAGCTCTACATCCCCCGCATGCGCAAGGAACAGGGCCTGCCCAGCGGCCGAATCTTCCTCGTGGCATGGGTGCTCGTGCTCACTGCGGTGTCCCTGGCGCCGTGGTCGCCCGACGACGTGTTCAAGGCCTGGGCCATCGGCTTCCCCATCGGCCTCGTCCTCGGCACCTTCGGCGGAGTCCTGTGGGTCCGCTCCGCCCTCAAGGTGCACTTCCCCGAACGGTACGGACAGCGATAACCGCACACCACACGACGCAGGCCGCCACCCCCAAGCCGGGTTGGCGGCTCCGTATCGATAGCGGACTGCCGTCTGCCGTCACCAATCCCGGACGACAATGGACGGCAGGAACGCGAGGAAATCGCCCGGCTGATCTATACCTTCGACGCAATCGCAGACAGGCACCGCACCCGCGCGGACTACCTCCAGGTCGTCGGCAACGTGCTCGATGTCCTCACCTGGCGCGGGCTCCTCAGGCCAGAGGTAGCTGGCCAAGCGACCGACCACGGTTGGCCTGCATCTCCAGCAAAGCGGTCACGTCCGGGCCCCTCGTGAAGGCAGGGGCGTCCCAGTAGGCCGGGACCGGCACGGGCGTGAGGGCCACCTCGGTGCCGTGAACGCGCGCGCCATCGAAAAGGGTCTGCAGCAACTGGACGCCCGCCAGGTCGAGTGCGCCGAGGCGGGCATGCCACATCTGGGTCTCCGGGACATACGAGGCGATTCCTCGGAGCCTGTCGAGTTGTTCCTGCCATTGGGGATCGGCGGCCGGTGCCGTCTGGATGGTGGCCTCCAACACACGAGGTCTCAGGGGAGTTCGGCGAACCGGTCATACAAAGCACGGTAGGCGTCGCCACTGACAACTCGCCCGGTCAGGTGAATCCGATGCTTGAAGAGAACCCCGGACGTGCACGAACACGTACTGATGGGCGTGGACCCGATTCGAGAAGTGCACCTGTCCGAACCCTGCCTGCTCGTCATCGACGTGGCGGGCTGCGACGACGCTACCGTCCTCGCCTTCCAGGCCGCGATCGCTCGGAACCTGGGGGACCTCGCCTGCCGAATTCACCACACGGGATGTCGGTCAGCCTGGTGTGCGGTTGCGGATGTACACCGATCTGCAGCAGGTCATCGAGGAGACTTCCCTGCCCGAGCGGGTGTCGTCGGCCACGTAGTAGAGCGTGGTCCGCCACCACGGGGGGAGTGACGGACGCGCCTGCGTCCACGGTGCCACACCCGTCCCAGGAGCGCTCGGTAGGCGGGTGAAGTCGCCGTAGGAGACTGTGACTTCTTCGCCCGGATGGCGTTACTGATCTCTTCTGAGCGGTCGGTGGAACGCTGGCGTCATGCCTGGCAGGAGGGCGGATGGACGCCCTCGCCTCCACGGGTCCGGCGAAACTTCCCCAGGTGTCCGACGGCCAGTTCGCTGAGCTGGAGAAGGAGTTGGCCCTCGGGCCGGCCGAGCACGGCTGGGAGGACCAGCGGTGGACCCTGGCACGGGTGAGAGCGCTGATCGCCTGGAAGTTCGGCATCGACTGCTCCTCGGCGGCCGTGTGGCGGCTGCTGCACCGGCATGGCTGGTCCTGGCAGTCTCCGGCCCGCCGCGCGCTGGAACGCGACGAGCAGGCAGCGGGTTTGTGGAAGAAGGTCGTGTGGCCGCAGGTGGAATGACCGCGGCGGCGCTGGGGGCCTACATCATGTTCGAGGACGAGGCCGGATTCTCGATGACTCCGCCGCGCGCCCGCACCTGGGGCCGACGCGGGCAGACGCCCGTGGTGCGGGTGCGGGGCCGCTCCTGGCGCCGCTGGTCGATCGCCGCCATGTGCTGCTACAGGCCAGGAGAATCCTCCCGGCTGATCTACCGGCCGCGCCGCCACCGCAAGCACCGGGGCAAAGGACGCGACACCTTCGCTTGGAACGACTACCGCGACCTGGTCGTGCGCGCGCACCTCCAGCTCAAGGCCCCTATCGTCTTGATCTGGGACAATCTCAACACCCATCGGGCAGCCGGGATGCGCGCCTATGCGGACGACCACGACTGGCTCACCATCGTCCAACTTCCCTCGTACGCCCCCGACTTGAACCCAGTCGAGGGTGTCTGGTCACTGTTACGGCGCGGCCCCCTGGCCAACACCGCCTTCACCGACGATGACCACCTCGAACGCACCCTCCGCCGGGGACTTCGCCACATTCAGCTCCGCCCCGACCTCATCGACGGCTGTCTTGCCGGAACCGGACTCAGCCTCACCCACGACGCGACAACAACCCGAAGAAGTCAGTAGGTGCGGTCCCGCAGCAGGGCGAGGACGGCGGCCGCGTACGCGCGGGATCGGTCCCAGACGGCGAAGTAGTCGGTTTGCAGCTGGTCGAACTCTTCGTCCCGGCCGGGCTGGACGCGCATGCCGCTGCCGCGGCCAAGGAGGAGGTTGGCGCGGCGGCTCGCCTCCGGGCTCAGGCCGCGGATCGGTGGCAGCGACCGGCCTCCGGAGACCGTGCCGTCGGGGATGTACGCCTCGTACAGGCTGTCGCGTTTGCGGTGGCCCACGCGGCTGGCCTGCAGCAGCCGGGCCTGTTTGGCGACTTCATGCACCAGCGCGTCGTCTGGGCCTCCGAGCCGGAGCTCGGGTCCGGGCGCCGGGATCGCTCGCCAGATGCCGGCGTACGTGGTGTTGATAGTTTCGATCCACCACTGCGGCACGTTGCTGCCGGGCAGGATGCGCGGCTGAGGAAGGCGTCGGGGTGGCCGTTTCCCGCCCGCGCGCCGGTTGAGCAGCTGGTGGGCCGCACGCAGCAGGGCAGCGTCGTGCGCCTTGCTCAGGGCCACAGCGACACGGAGTTCGCGGTCCGCAGCCTTGTACTCGGGTGTCTGCACGTACGCGCGCACCTGGCGCTGGTACTCCGCGGGCTCGAAGTCGTCCCGTTTCGGCCTGGTGGCGCTGTCGGAGCTCTTGGCCTCGTCCACGCGCCGGTCGGCCTTCTGGGCTTGGTCGAGTTGATGCGTGAGTCGTTCAATGGCTCTCGGCCACGGGCCCCCCACCACTCACGATCTCCCTTCCCGCGCGGCTACCTTTGGCCAGGTTATCGGTCCGCCGACCCGCATCCGACCGTGTCCCTAGAGCAGGCGCAGGACGCCGACGACCTTGCCGAGGATCTGCACCTCATCGCCGGGGATCGGCTGGTAGGAGGGGTTGCGGGGCATCAGCCACACCTGCCCGTCCTGTCGGCGCAGCACCTTGACGGTGGCCTCGTCGTCCAGGAGCGCGGCGACGATGTCGCCGTGGTCGGCGCTGTCCTGGCGTCTGACGGTCACGATGTCGCCGTCGCAGATCGCCGCGTCGATCATGGAGTCGCCAGACACGGTCAGGGCGAACAGATCGCCCTCACCGACGACCTGGCGGGGCAAGGGGTAGACGTCCTCGATCGGCTCCGTGGCGAGCAGGGGTGCGCCGGCGGCGATCCGGCCGACGAGCGGTACGTCGACGGCTGCCTGGCCGCGGTCGCCCAAGTCGGGCACCCACGAAGGTCTCACGCAGTAGGCGCGGGGACGGTGAGGGTCACGGTAGAGGACGCCCTTGTGCTCGAGGGCGATCAGCTGGTGGGCGACCGAGGACGTGCTGGCGAGTTTCACGGCCTGGCCGATCTCCCGCATCGACGGTGGATAGCCCTGCTTGCGGACGGCCTCCGTGATGCAACGGACGATCGCGGCTTGGCGGCTCGTCAGCTCCCCTTCGGTGGTCCGGATGCCCGGGGGACGACCTCGGCGTGTGGGTGCGGCGTCTCCATCCGCGGCACCTCCGTACAAGATCTGGCAGAGCACGACCATAACCCGTCATCCCTCGTAAATGGAACACCGTTTCGATCCCCGGGAGAAGAAGGTGCAGGTCTGCGCGTCGAGGCTCTCCCGCTGGACGCGCCCACCGGACGTGTCAAGGGACAGCGTCCCCCACTTCGCCCCACTTTCATGAGCGCAGCCCCGGCCGCGAAGAGGGGCGTTCCGGACTTCCGTACCAGGGAGCGAAGGCGCAAGGCACCCCAACTCGACGCACCGGCGGGGCTGTTCCCCACTTCATCCCACTTGCGGCAGAGGCGCCTCCGCTCACACACCTCGAGGTGCTTCGATCACGTCAATGAGCCGGATCGCGGGTTCTCGCGCATCGCGGGCATCGCTCGCAAGGTTCGCGCCCGATGGGGCTCCTGACGGAGGCGGTGTCGGCGTTCCATCGGAGTGCTGGCGCAGAAGGGAGGACGGAGGTCCTGGGCGCTCCGGACGACCATGGTGCCGGGACGCATATCAACGCCGAGCTGCGGCCGTCCTGGGCCACTTCATGGCCATCTCGGCGAAGCCTGGCCACTTCGCGGCCACGTTTAGAGAGCTGCCCCGAACGCGAAGCGACCGTGCTTCGATGACGGCGCGCTTAACGATCTTTAGCGGCGTTAGCGGAGTCCGTCGCACGAAGGGGGTGTTGGCGCGCAGCGCGCTCGGCTTCGATCGGGTCATGCCGGCGCGCGCACCGGTCCGAACTGCACCGCACGATCTCCCGAGGGGAAGCCGGGCTGGACAGCCCGTCACGCCGGTCCGGCCGGCTTCTCCCCGGGTCACAGAAGAACCCCGGAACTGGAGGAGTACATCCCCGTGACTGAGACCGACCGTAGTCCCTTGGCGCCTTCGTCGACCATGGCGAGGGCGCTCACCTGGATCAGCGCGTTATCCGTGCTGGGCACGATCATTGCCGTCATCGTGCTCACCCTGAGCGGCAACAGCGACTACTTAGCCCCTGTGATCGGACTTGGAGCCGCGGCGGCTGCCACGGGCGAGACGGTCCAGGTCCGCATCCACGTCCGCCGCTGAACGCTGCCTCGTGCTGTACGAGGCCGGCGCCGGGGTGCGTCCGGCTGTTCCGCCGGCAGAACGGTGGGCTGTCGTCAGCTGAGTCGGGCGGGCCCGCGACGGCCGAACATGCGGGTGCGGACCGTCTCGTTCTTGTTCGTCAACCGGTCAGGTGAGGAAGGCCCCCGCTGGACACCAGCAGGCTGAACCGGTCGGCGGCTGCCATTGCGCCTCTTTGTGTCCTTCAGCAGTGAGGACGGCTTGACCGGACTGCCGCGTATCTCACACGGTGTGGCTGCTCGCGCCTGAGACGAGCGTTCCTCAGTTACTGACCGAGCAAGGGGGCGAGCGCCATGCGCAGGTCGTCGAGCTGTCGGTAGTGGAGTGCGGTCATACTTACCTGGCGGGCGGCCGCGACGTTGACGGCGGTGTCGTCGATGAAGAGGCAGCGGTCGACTGGGGCCCCGACGCTTTCGGCGGCGATGCGGTAGACCTTGGGGTCGGGTTTCGCGACGCCGATACGGGCGGTGTTCACCACGCTGTCAGCCTGGGTGTCCAGCCCTTGACGGGCGAGGTCCTGCTCCAGCCGGGTGGTTCCGTTGGAAACTAGGGCAACGGACGCCACGGTCCGGACGCGGGTCAGCAGGGCCCACGAGTTCCCGGTCAACGAGCGGGACGAGGTCAGACCATGCGGCCACGGCGGCGCGGGCTCGGTCCGATCCGCAGGTATGGGCGAGGTCGGCGGCCACGGCGGCCCGCCACTGCTCGTCAGTGATCACGCCGGCGACGGCGGGATGGACGCGGGTCGGTGCGAAGGCCGAAGCAGCGAGGGCTCCGGCGGGCAGTCCGTGGGCATGCTCGATCTCGTCGTCAGCGGGCCAGTGCCGCACGACGCCGACGACGTCGCAGAGCACGGCGGCGTAGTGCGGCGCTGGCGGGTGAGCCGGGCATTTCTCCGTCATGCCCGCAGTCTGCCGAGTGGGGAACGGTCATCCGGTCAGGACGACCGGGCGCACGGGCGCACGGGCGCACGCGTGCACGGGTGCACCGTTGTCGAGGACGTCGGTGATCAGGTCGGCGAAACCGAGCGGGTAGATCGTCTCCGCCGTGTCGTGCAGCTCTGGGATGGTCCACCAGCGGTGCTCGCGGATGTTGTCGCGCTGCGTGGCGCGGGTGGGGTCGACGTCAGCCGCGGAGACGCGGGTGAAGAAGTACCGCTCCACCTGCCGGACTTCGTGACCGCCGACCATGTGGTCCATGCTGCGCTCCGCGAGCTGGGGCCCGAGCTCGATCGCCTGTTGGTCGATGCCGAGCTCTTCACCGAGCTCGCGGACTGTCGCCGCGGCGTGGTCTCCCCCGTCCTCTTCCTCCAGGGAGCCGCCGGGCGTCGCCCAGAAGCCACCGTTCTCGTCGTACCGCAGCAGCAGGACGCGGTCGTCAGCGTCGAGGACGATGGCTCGGGAGGCTTCCCTCAGCGGCGGGGTGGAGGTCGTTCTGCCCTCCAGTGCGGCAGCCCCGAAGAGGCGCTATGGCCGTTCGACCAGGTGTTCGCCAATACACGCCGCGTCCAGATCGCAGGCCTCGAGTGTGGCGAGCGTGTGGGCGAGGGTCTCGACGATGGGCTCGCGGTCGTTATAGCTGGTGTTCAGGACGACGGGCACGCCGGTGAGGTAGTGGAAGCGCTTGATCAGGGTGCCATAGAGGGGCGCGGTGACTGGGCGACGGTCTGGACGCGCGCGGGGCCGTCGCCGTGGACGACTTCGGCGATCTTGTTGGTGTGGTCGGGGCGGACAGGCCGGGGCCAGCAGCATGAAAGGGCTGGCCACGTCGAGGTCGAGCCAGGGCGTCGGCGCCTGTGGTGGTGCGGGGATCGGCGGATGCTACGCCCATTACCTTCGCGGGGTCCGAGCTCGCTACCGCCCTGGAGCCAGGGGCAAGCTGGGTTGTTGGATGGTGGCTCAGTTCGCCGGAGCTGCGAACTCGATCTGTCGCGCGGTGCGGAAGAGCTCGGCGTAGGTCGAGCCAGGTGGGAATCGTTCGACGACCCGGTGATGTACGTGTTGGCGGTAGCCGACCTCAGCCAGTTTCCGGAAGACCTGCATGTCGAGTTGGCGCTGGGAGGCGAAGCACTTCAGGGCGGCTTCCTTCGTGTCGAGGAGCTCTTGGGTTGCCATGAAGACGTTGGTGGGTTCGAAGTTGGTGCTGTAGGGAGAGCGGAAGTAGGTGAGGTTGTTGGCTTCGCGCAGGGCGACCGTTGTGACCTCCTGCGCGGTGATGCTGTGGTCGAGGTGCTGGTCGTTGGGGAAGTGGGTGTAGACGACGTCGGGGTGTGTCTCACGGAAGACCCTGAACAACTCGGCGTTGATCTCCCCTCGGTGCTCGACGAACCGGGTGTCGGGAACGTCGGAAAAGGTGTACTCGTCCACGCCCAGGAGACGGCCGGCGGCTCGTGACTCCTCCTGTCGCGGTGCTGTGCCGTCCGGGTCCACGGCTCCGGCGGTCAGGCAGTGCACCCGGACCCGGGCACCGTTGAGGGCGTGCCAGCGCATTCGCATGGCCATGGCGATTTCGGGGTCATCGGGATGGGCTCCCACTACGAGGACGGTCGTCATTTCGTTCCTTCCGGGCGGCCGGTGCTGATAGTGAAGGCGCTGCGCAGGACGCGGCCGTCCAGGCCCTGCCAATGGAAGGGCTCGCGTGAGCTGCGGGGCCATCGGAGGTAGTGCATGCTGCCGGCCACTTCGGCCCTATCTCCGCTGGTGAAGGCGACCTTCGACGAGGCCCCGCCGTCCAGGTGGTAGACGTGCCGGGGATCGAGTCCCTCGCGCGCACACAACTCGGCGGTCTCCGCGGGGGTGACGCCTCGGAAGGTCTTCGATAACGGGGCTCCGTCGAGGACCTGGAACCGCAGCTCGCGTCCGTGCAGAGCAATCAGGGTGCGGGCGTATCGCGTGTCGCGGAACGGGTCGGTGCCCAGGCACTGGTCGTATCCGCGGCATCTGCCAGCCGCAGCCACGGCGACGCTGGGGCCGATCGAGAGGCCGCTACCGAGGGCGCGCACGTCCAGCGCGCCGATCTGCGTGATCTCGACGGTCGCGCCCACCCGGAGGTGTGCGGCTCGCGCACGGCCTGCGCGCAGCACAAAGTTGCCGGCGAACAGGTCGGCCCCGCCGCCCGGGTGCACCGCGGTCACACGGTGGCCGTCATGCGGGATCCACGACACGACGGCGTCGACGGCCGCGGAATCGGGTGGGGTGATGTTGGTGGCCGCGTCCACGTCGCGCACGAAGCCGGTGCGCGGATCATCGGTGTAGCGGACCCGGCAGTTCGCAGCACCGAAGACGGTGAGGACGGCGGGGTCGTGTCGGCCGAGGGGGCGCGGCTCCTTCGAGCCAATCCATCTGAAGGCCTGTCCTTGCACACTCAGTGTCCCGGCGGCCTTCAGCATGCCGATTGTCGCCTGGCCGTGGTGTACGAGGAAGGCGGGCTTGGAGATCGTGGGCAGACTCATAACGGCTCCGTTCCTGCAGCAGAAGTCCAGGCAGGGCTCGGTTGGCTGGTAGTACGGGTCGTCGCTGATGAAGGAGAACGAACCGCTGACGGCCGCGAACGCACCATCTGTGCCGACGAGATCGCGAAGGTGAAAGCCGTCCGTACGGGAGATCGCCGTGGTCCGGACCTGCTCCAAGGCGATCCTGAGCGTGAAGGCGTTGGTGAAGGAGCCATGCCCCAGATCCATGGATATGGCCTGGAAGCTGGCCCCAGGGGCAATCTGACACGTGCTCTCGGGGATGCGGACCGCGAAGGCCTGCTGGTTTCTGGCGAGGGACTGGATGTCCTTGACGCGGTAGCCGTGGGCGCGCAGGACGGCAAGGGACCTCGCATCCTCATCCTCTTCGAGTGACCCGGAGACGAGTGGGATCATGGCGCTTCCTCATGGGCGCTCCCTGCGGCCTGCACCAGGTCATGCACGGTGAACGCTCTCGTACCGAGGAGCCGCAATACCCGTGTCCGGTAGCGGTCGGCCACGGCGGTCGGGCTCGGCAGGGGGTAGGGGACGGTTTCGTCCAGCCGGTACAGAACCACTCCGGCCGCGACCTTGGCCATGAGCAATGCCTCCGCGGCCGTCAGGTGCAGCGGCGGCGGGGCATGGAAGTATGCGGTGAGCAAGGCGGGCACGAGTGTCCGCAGGTGCGCGGGCCAGCCGAGATGGTGGATCAACAGGTGGGCCAGGAAATAGGCAGTGTCGTACGGCGGCCAGCCCGCGTGGACGTTGTCGAGGTCGCAGATCGCCACGGAACTGGCGGTGAGGTGGAGATTCTTGGGGGCGAGATCGCCGAGGACCAGCTGCTGGCGGGGTACGGTTGTCAGTTCCTCGCACGCCTGCGCGAGCACGTCGTGGCCGGTGGCGCGCAGGCAGAAGAGGAAGGAGCGTTCCTGGAACCACTGATTGCTGCGGGCCCGGAACATGGGATCGGTGTCCTGGGTGGCGTGGTGGATGCGGCGCAGGGTCCTGCCCAGCAGGGTCATCTCCATGGTGGTGGCGGGGTGTTCGGTGAGGTGGTCGTGATAGTTACGGCCGCTGGGGAAGATGTCGGACAGGATCATGGCGTGGGCCTCGGCGTGGAAGCCGAGGACCTGCGGGAAGACTGCTGGTGCGATGCATCCGTAGACCTTCAGGGCCCGGCGTTCGTCGTCAATGATGGTTGGGTCGGTGCGCAGCGTCGGCATGCGGGCGTAGCGGTCACCACGGATTTTGACGATCACATCCGTGTGCTTGCCACGGACCCGGAAGACGTGGCTGACGTTTCCGCCATGGACGTGTTCGGTCCCGGTGATCGGCCCGGCGTGCCGTTCGCAGGAGGTGAGGAGGCCTGGCAGGGCAGGACCCAGCAGGTCGGACAGAGTCGGCAGTGGCTGCGCTGGTATTGGCGGGCGGAGGTTCACCGTGCCGCCTCCATCCGGGTCCGGACCGCCGGTGCGGACTCCGGTGTGGTTCGGAAGTCCAGTTGGCTTACGGGGGACGCGCCGATCCACTGCTGTGCCATCGAGAGGTAGGCACCCGCCATCAGCGTGGCTCCCCGGCGATGGCTGGTGAGCTCGGAGAACATAGCGTCGCGGGTGCGTCGGCCGGCCAGGTACTCGAGGAACTCCCATGTCGCGCGGCGTCGGGAGGATTCCTGTGTCGGCAGCGCCACCTGGGAGTCGGAGGACGCGGTGAGTGTCCCGAAGTTGAGGCTGGCGTACTTGATCCAGCCGGGGTGGAACGCGCTGTTGCGAAAGACGTGCACCTGGACGTGGCGTTCCCCTCCCGGTGCGTAGGGGTCCGTGCTGGGTGTCCCGTCGTGGAGCGTTTGCAGGGAGTGGAAGTGGAGGGCCTGGAACGGGCCTTGCATGATGATGTGGCTCTCGTGACGGACCCGGCCGTTGCCCTTGTAGAGGCTGGCGTGGGCGGGCGTCAGGCTGCCGCGCTGGGAGAAGCCGTTGTGCACGAGGTTGATGGTGCCCAGGGCCATCGTCCGGCCGCTGCTCTTGTAAGCCATGGATATAAAGGCGTCGACTTCCCCGAACAGCCGTGTCGCCGCACGCAGTTCGCCCTCGGTGTACGGGTTGCGCGCCGCGAAGCCGGGGAAGAGCCGTTCGTGGTCCTGGACCCCCAGCTGGGCGAGGAAGTCGGTGGGACGGCTGGCGTGGGCGTGGATATCGACGGTGTCGAGGTGCTTGCCGTTCGTCTCGCCGGCCTGCAAGAGCCACGGCACGATGTCGAAGAAGTGGTATCCGCTGTGGGCGGCCTTGCCGTGCCCCTGGTCGAAGCCGTGGTAGGAGATGTCGAGCAGTTCGTCCGGCAGTCGCCACTGCCCGTCGCTGTGAAAGGACGTGACGCTGGTGACCGGGCAGTTGGTCTCGGCCGTGACCTCGGCGATGCACTGCCGCATCCGCCAGAAGGCCGGGTGGTAGCGGCGCTGGCTCTGGACGCTGACCATGATCTGAGGGAATCTGCGCCGGGCCTTGCTGTAGCACTCCAGCAGGACGTCGAAGTCGGTGAGAATGGCTTCGGCCTTCTCCGGGTTCACCGAGCAGCCGGCGTGGACAGTGAGCGGCTTGTCCAAGAGCACGCTCAGGCCTCGCTCCAGCGCCCAGCGCACGTAGACCATGTGATACGCGGGCTCGGTGGACACCACGACGGCGTCGATGCCGCGGCGCTCCACGATCGCGTCCAGGGCGCGGCGGACCGCCTCGGGCAGGGCCGGGACGCGGGAGTCGAACGGTTCGATCAGCGTCACGGGCACCGACCGGGGTCCGTCGTCGGCGTCGTAGGGCACCAGCACATCCGTTGCCCCCAGGAGGTCCACGCCGCAGACCGTGCCGACGAGGCCGGCACTCTGCCCGGCCGCCAGTGCCGGCAGGTGACTCCTGCGCGCGTGGGGGCCGACGCCGACCACCAGGAAGTTGTTCATACAGTCGTCCTCTCGTGCAGCGGGACCGGGCGCGTGCCGGTTGACGGAGTCAGCGGCGTTCAGTGGCTGTCAGACCTCGTCGGCGTAGTTCGGGCAGAACGCCTTCGCCGACCATGTACGCCTCCTCCAGGTGCGGAAATCCGGACAGGATGAACTCGTCGATGCCCAGGCCCGCGTACTCGGCGATGCGGTCGGCGACTTCGGTGTGGCTACCGACGAGCGCGGTGCCGGCACCGCCGCGCAGCAGGCCCACCCCGGCCCAGACATTGGGGTAGACCTCCAGATCGGCGGGCCTCCAGCCGTCACGGAAGCGTTCGTTCAGCGCGCTCATCCGGGCCTGGCCCGTCGATTCGCTGGCCGCCAGGACGCTCTGGACCTTGCTGACATGAGCCGGATCGATGCCCTTGATCAGGCGTTCGGCCGCCGCCCAGGCCTCTGCGGTCGTGTCCCGGGCCACGATGTGGAAGCGGATCCCGAACCGCATCTCCCTTCCGTGCGCATGGGCAAGTCCGCGTATCCACGCGAGTTTCTGCGTGACCTGGTCGGGCGGCTCGCCCCAGGTGAGGTACGTGTCCACGTGGCGGGCCGCGACCGGGCCCGCCTCCGGGGAGGATCCGCCGAAGTAGAGCCGAGGCACGGGGGCGGGCGGGGCGAGCACGGTCGCGCCGCGGACGTCGTAGTGCTCGCCTTGGAAGTCGTACGGCTCGCCGCTCCAGGCGCCGCGCAGCACGGTGAGGAACTCGTCAGTGCGGGCGTAGCGTTCGGCCTTGGACAGGTGGTCGCCGAAGCGGGCCTGCTCGTCGCGCTCGCCACCAGTCACCACGTTGAGGAGCAGCCGGCCGCCGGACAGCCGCTGGAAGGTGCTGGCCTGCTGCGCGGCAAGGGTCGGCGAGATGAAGCCCGGCCGGAAGGCGACCAGGAACCTCAGCCGCTCGGTCTCCTGCGCGAGCGCGGCGCAGGTCAGCCAGGCGTCCTCGCACCAGGTGCCGGTCGGGGTGAGCACGGCGTCGAAACCGGCCTCTTCGGCGGCCCTCGCGATCTGCGTCATGTAGCGGATGGTCGGCGCCCGGAACCGGTCTGCGATGGCGGCGAGTGATGCGACGGCTTCGCCTTCCGGGCCGTGCGTTCCGCGGGTGCCCACGGTCAGGGACCGGCCGTCAGCCGCGGTGGGGAGGAACCAGTGAATCTGCATGCCGTACTCCGTCCAGGAGGTGGTGCCGGGCAGTCAGTCGCAAGCGAAGTCGCCGGCAGCGCGCGCTTGCAGCCGGCGGTACACGGTGTCGTCCAGCTCGACGGTGCCGGTCGCGAGGGCTCTGTCCGCCCGCTCCCTGCTCACCTGGCCGGGCAGGCGCACGGCGGCGCCGTCCCGTGTCACCGCGCTCCTCATCGCGTCGACGAGCTGGGTGTTCCTCTCGGGGAATCCCGCGACCTGCCCGCCGAAGGACGGGTCCAGGGCCAGGAACGTGTAGCCGGTGCTCCAGGTGGAGTCCACTTCCGCGCCCATGGGGAAGGCGAAGAGTGATCCAGTGAGGATCTGCACAAGCAAGGAGAGGGCGAAGCCGCGGTGCTCGCCGAACACGACCGCCGAGGTTGCGGCGTCGGCATCGGCGGTTGGGTTCCCGCGGTCGTCCACGAAGCAGCCGTGCGGGAGCGGGCCGCCGGTACGCCGGGCCTCCCAGAGGACGCCCATGGGCGCCAGAGTGGTGGACATGTCCGCGACGAAGTGCTCGTTGAGCGTGGGGATGGCGAAGGAGAGCGGGTTCACCCCGAGAACGGGGGTCCGGCCACCGTGGATCGTCGCCTCGGCCCGGGATGTGTTCATCACGATGCCGAGATAGCCGTGCTCGGCGATCCGCTCGCTCCACTGCGCGAGAATGCCGTACCGCTGCGTGTTGATCATGCCGACGATCCCGGCGCCGAAGCCCGCGGCTTTACCCACCGCGACCTCGACGGCGTAGGCCGCGCTGATCGGTCCGATCTCCCGGCGGGCGTCGATGACCGACAGCGCCCCGTTCTCCCGCACGATCTGCGGGCAGCCTTCGCGCTGAGGGAAGAACTGCGCTTCGAAGCAAAACTTCGCGATGCCGTGCGCTCCCCTCCCCCGCAGCTCACCGGCCAGGTAGTGCTCGACGACGAACTCGACCTTGTCCTTGGGAACGGATCCTGCCCTGCAGGCCTCGCCCATGAGGCCACGCAGAGATCCGATGGCCACCCTCACTGGCGCTCTCCCTCCCGGCGCTGCGGAACGAAAGGAGTCGGAATGTCTGTGAGGGCTGCGCGTGGCGGTTTGAGTCGCCCAGGGCGCGGGTTCGTGGTGAGGGTGTGGACGATGCCGCGTTGCAGGAGCACGCTGCTCTCCTGTCGTGGAGAAGAGTGATGCGTTCGGGTATGCGCGGGACGTCGGCGGGTACGCCGACGGAACGCGTCACGCGGATGACGTCGACGCGTAGATCACTGGGGTTGGGCCGGGCCGCAGCCCTACAGCTGTAGCCCGGTTACGGCACGTCCGGCTGAGACGGCTACCGGTATTCGTGCGTCATGCGCGTGAGGATGAGGTGGCCTCGTTCGACGAGTTCCGGCTGCTGTTTGGTAAGGCCGGAGTCCAGGTAGGAGACGCCGAGCCTCGTAGTCAGCAGGCGCAGGACTCGCTCCTCGCTGTCGGACAGCGTGCGGCCGTAGCCGGAGAAGTAGGCGGCCTTGAGGTCGGGGCGCACGACCCAGACCGCGCCGCACAGCCACACGAACTCCTCGACAGCGATGCCGGGGGCGAACATCTCGAAGTCGATCACTCCGTGGCCGTAATCCGGGTGCCACATCCAGTTGCGGGTGGCGTAGTCACCGTGCCTTTCCACGACCGGAAGTTCCTCGGCCAGCTCCGGCAGCTCTTGGGACACGCACCGCACCAGATCACGCTGCTCGCTGTCGAGGTGTTCGCCGGTGCTCTCCAGGCAAGCGGCGGCTTCCTCAGCCTGGTTTGCCATGGACGCGCTGATGTCCTCGCGGACCTGGTCCGAGGCGGCGTCGGAGAGATCGTGCCAGCGCCGGAGCAGGTGCCCGGCGAGTTCATACACATGCCGCTCCTCCCCCACGTCCAGGGGCAGACCCCGTACGACGTCGCCCGGCTGCCGTGACGTCATGATCACGTGGAGGTCGGGGTCCGAGGCCAGGAGTCGGGGTGCCTCGTGGGCGGCGAGTGCACGCGCCGCGTACGCGTAGCCGCGCACCTCCCGCTCGTAGTCCCTCGTGCTCGGGCTCACCTTCACGAAGACGGCGTCCGCGCCCACCGCCACCCGCCAGACCCTGGAGCTGCCCCGGGGCCAGGACACGTCCGTGACCTGCCCCACGCCGGGCAGGTGACTGGATACCCATCGCCGCAGGTCAGAAGGGATAGGAGTGTTCTGGGTCATGAAGGGTTCTTCTCCGGATCGCGTGGGAGCAGCGGCAGCCCGCAAGGGCTGGGTGAGCTGCGTGGTGGCCGCGGCGACGCCTTGACTGTACCCACCCACGAGAGGCGGGCGCCTCCGGTGGGGCGTCGCCCGAAGGACGGAGGCCTCGGGAACCCGGCTCGCTGCCGACTGGGTCGCCAGTGCCGAGGGCTGCGTACTGGACAACGCTGTTCTCCTCTCGATTGTCGTGTTCACTCGTCTTGGCGATCAGGCGGGTAGGGAGTCCGCGTCCGCCTGATCCACCGCAAGGGTGGGGTGGTGGTGGCGCGGGCGGGGGTCAGAAGTAGTCCGCCAGCCACGGTTCGCGATCTGCGGTTGCCGTCAGCAGCTGGGCGAGCGCTCGCGGGTCTCCGCGCACTCCGGCGATCTCCGCGGCGGCTACGCTGCGGTATCCCCCGGCGTACCAGACTGCGATCTGCCCCCTGGTCAGGGTGAGGTGTCCTGTCCGAGCGGTGGGTTCCAGTTCCCCCTCGCCGCCGGTGATCCGCAGGACGAACCGTTGTGTGGCGTTGCCGTCCTCGGTGACGACCTCGATCGGCAGGGTGAGATCCAGCTCGTCAGGCCAGCCACGCAGTTGCACGGCCTGCACCGGATCCAGGACGCGCAACATCCATGGATGCCAGGCACGCGCCGCGAGAGAGCTGGAGCGGTGCAGGTGGTGCAGCAGCACGGGTGTGGGCGGCAGGCCCGTCCGCTGGAAGAAGACGCTGGAGATACGGCTGTTGTGCCGGCCGAGGAAGGCGAACATGGCGGCGGCCACCACCTGGTCGCCCGCCCAGAAGTCGTAGACCACCAGGCGCCGCCCCTCGGATGGGTGTCGCTCGCTGCCCACGGACAGCACACCGCTCGGCCCTTGGTCGGGCCGGTTGAACCGGTAGGTGGCGATGTCGTGGTGCTGTCGCTGCTGCCAGGCATCCCACCAGTCCGGACGCTCCCACGGTCCGTTCCACCGCGCGGCCAGCTCGTTGCACAGCAGGCGGACCTGCTCGTCTGTTCCGTGGGTGATCTCGAAACCGGATTCGCGGAAGCTGCGCCGCAGTTCGTCGGTGGGGACGGTCCACGAGTACACCTGGGCCGGCGCCTCCCACCCCAGGCGGCGGACGTAGCCGGTGGAGGCGGTCCACAGGGTGGCCACCACCGCGCCCTGCTCCTGCAGAGGCCGCAGCCGCGCAGTGACCAGTTCGCCCGCGAGCTGGCCACCGCGCTCCTCCGGGGCCACGCATCCGCAGGCCATGCTGGCCCCGGGCACCGGCCGGCCGCCGAAATACTGCGGGATCAGCAGTCCCAGGCCACCGGCGACGACCTTCCCGTCGCGGACCGCGACACGGCGGTCGGCGTGCGCGCCCAGGCGCAGTATGTCCTCCACCGGGTTGCCGTACGCGCGCCGGGCCAGCGTGTCGTACGTCTGCCACTGCTCGTCGTCGGCTTCCACGATGTCGAGTGCCGGAGTGGTCATGCCTGCCCTCCCGTCTAGTAGTTGGTCGTGTCGCGCACGATGTTCGCGTCGGTGGGGACGAGGAAGGTGCGGGTGCAGCTGAAGACTCGCTGGTCGTGCTGGTTGTAGCCCGAGATCCGGCAGGAGACGATCCCGTTTTCGGGGTGGCTCTTGGAACGGCGGGCGCTGAGGACCTCGCTCTGCGCGCGGAGGGTGTCGCCGACGTGCACGGGCTGCTCGAAGCGCACCTCGTCGAGGGCGAGGTTCGCGGTCGTCAGAGCGCTCGTGGTGCGGACGGTGAGGCCCAAGACGATGTTCATGGTGAGGATCCCGCAGACCAGTACCTGGTCACGGCCGGTCCGGTTGCAGAACTCGATGTCGGAGTGGACAGGTGCCTCGTTCCCGGTGAGCGCGAGGATCTGGACGTGTTCCGTCTCTGTCACGGTCCGAGCCGGCCGGTGTTCGATGACCGTGCCCACGATGCTGGCGAAGTCCTCAAAACCGAGACCGACCGATTCACGGATCCGGTTCTCACTGATGCGGCGAAAGCTCAGCGGGACCTTACTCACTGCGTGCCTCCGCGGACGTGACGGATGCGGGGACGGCGCCTGCCCGGGCGGTCACGGCGCGGGCCGCGGCGACGAGCGGCGGGCCCACCATGTGACCGTCAACGGTGGTGATCTGTCCGTGGGCGGCGTCAGCAGCTGCCACCACAGCCTGCGCTGCGGCGAGTTCCTGGATGGTTGGCCGGAACGCCTCCTGGATGACGGGGAGTTGGCGAGGGTGTACGGCGACCTTTCCGAGGTATCCGAGTTCCACGGCTTCTTCGGCCTCACGCCTGAGCCCGTCGGTATCACGCAGGTCGAAGTATGGCGAATCGATCGCGGGGAGTCCCGCGGCAGCGGCCTCAGCGGAAAGGACGGACCGGGGATGCCACAGAGCCCGGCTGTTGAGACGGCAGCGGGCGGCAGCCGCGTAGTCGGCGGCCCCGAACAACACCCCCGCCAACGCCGGGGACTGCAGGATGCCGCTCAGACGCCGGATTCCCAGTGGCGTCTCGATCAGTGCCCAGACGCGACGCGGACCGCCGTCGGCACCGACAATGTTCGCGACCATGTCCACGTCCCGTGCGGACTCGACCTTGGGCACAAGCACCACGGCGGGTCGCACACCGGACTCGGCTATCGCCACCAGGTCCTTCAGGCCGTGCACCGTTCCCGGGGCGTTGATCCGTACCCCCAGCACCGTGTTGCCGGAGCCAACGCTCTCCGCGCTCGGGGACAGACGGCCGATCACCGCGGCCCGGGCCGCGGTCTTGCCGTCAGCCGGAACCGAGTCCTCCAGGTCAAGCAGGGCGACGTCCGCGCCCGAGCCGGCGGCTGCTTCGAACCGGCCGGGAGTGGACGCCGGGGTGACCAGCCAGGTGCTGCGGGCGCGGTTGGGCGCACTCTGACTGCTGATGGGGAGAGATGGGGGACACTGCATGCCGCCTCCTGTGGTCTGCTGCTGCCCGTCTGCTGCGACTCCCTGAGCATGGGCTCAACTGTTCGACTTCGTCGACCGGTTGGAGGGGGTCCCGAGGGGGTCCCGTACCGCAAAGGAGTCACCGGGCGGGTGCACTGAGTGATTGGATGGAGGGTGTGGAAGAGACCACCCGTCACCCGCTGGTTGTGGCACGTCTCGCGTGCGGAATGACGATGGAGGAGCTCGTCTCCGGCATCCGTTCCGCGGCAGCCCGGCGCGGTCTGCGTACCGGCACCGACGAAGCGCGGGTGCGTAAATGGCAGAGGGGCGTCGAGCCCAACGAGGAATCCCAGATCTACATCGCCGAAGCACTCGGCTGGCCCGCAGACATCGTCTGTGCCGACGACTGGCCGAACTGGCTGCCGCTCACCGCCGACGGCGTGGTCCCGCTCGGACCCCACAGTTCCGTGTCCGCCCTGAGAGAGGCTCTGAGAACAGCGATGGACCGCCGCGCGTTTTTTGCGATCTCCGGGGCCGCCCTGTCCGGCCTGGCTGCGGACTGGGCCGTCGGCCCCTCCACTGCGGTCGCCCGGGCCCACGACGGCAAACCGATCGGCGACGAGTTCGTCGCCTTCCTCGAGAACTCCACCCAGCACCTCGCCACGCTCCCCACCGAGCAGCGACAGCACACGACCGTGCTGCTGGATGCCCACCTGTCCACAGTGGCCGAACTGCTCGAACACGGCCGCTACAGCCTGGCCGTCGGGCAGCGTCTGCACACTCTGGCCGCTTCCCTGTCCCAGACCGTGGCCTGGCACCGCTTCGACCGGGGCAGCCACACCCACGCCAGCCAGAACTGGGTAGCCGCCCTGCACAACGCCCACGCCGTCGGCGACCACGACATGGGTGCCGGCCTCCTGGGCGACCTCGCCTACCAGGCCGCATGGCGGGGCGACCACACCACTGCGGCCAGCATCCTCAACCACGCCCTGACCCGCGCCCGCAACCCGGCCGCCCGCTGCCTTCTCCAACTGCGCCTCGCACGGACCCTCGCGGCGCGAGGCGACCTCGGGGAACGGCGCTCCGTGCTGCGCGCCCTCGCAGCGGCCGAGAAACACCTCACCGACGCCGGGGCCGACCGGCCCGCCTGGTGCGCCTGGGTGTCTGCGGCCGACCTCGCCGTCGACTCCGGGCAGGCTCTTCTCGACCTCGGCGATACCGCCCGCGCTCATCAGCTCATCACCGAGGGCGAGCGTCTGCTGCCCACGGCCCGGGACAAGACGAGGGGCGTGTTCCTCGCCTATCGCGCGGCCAGCTACCTCGATCAGAGGGAACCCGAGCCTGCCGCGACCGCAGCCACCCAGTCCCTGCTCCTGGCCCGCCGTATCGGTGCACCCCGCTGCGCCAGCCTGGTCAACGACCTGGTCCCCCGCTTCAAGCCCTACGCCCGCGCCCAAGGTGTTCCGGAACTCCTCCAACTCGCCGCCGCCTAGATGGGTGTCAGGCGATCGCTGGCTGCCGTTGCATGAAGTACGTGAGGGCCTGCCGCTTGAGGCGGGCGAGGCAATCGACGCACGCCATGAACGGGGCGTGCTGGCCGTCCCACTGCACCGGGCCGAGCCAGATCACCCGCAAGGCCGGTGCGCTCGCACCCGAGCCAGCAGTCACCAGTGACCCACTGCTGCTGCATGCGTCAGTCCTCCGCAGGGCCGACGACGACGAGCCAGCCAGTCGCATCGGACGCCTCCTCGCCCTCGTCCGTCTCAGGCTCGTCGTCCTCCTCGGAGGCCGTCTTCTTGGTCAGCGTCAGCAACGCCCGCGCCGAGGTGCCGAGATCAAACAGCCGCGCCGCCGGGTCGGCCGGCCGGGCACCGGGATCGAGGGCTTCGTCAGCGTGCCGTAGCACGATCAGCGCCACGGCGTGCCACGACTCGTCCATGGTCGGCACGCGCGCCGCCACATCGGGGGCAAGCAGCCGCACCTGCCCCTCGGGCTGTTGCACGAGGAGTTCCGTCTCGGCGGCAGTCCTCGGGCGCGTGTCCCACAGCGCCGCATGACACGCCTTTCGGATTGTCGCTCCGTCAACCGCCGCAGCGCGCTTCTTGCGGGGCACTTGACCTCACACCCGGCCGAACTCGCCAACGGAGCCCACGAGAACGCCACGCGCACACCGTGCTCTTGAAGGGCAGCGATCTCCGCGTACCTCAGCTCATTGTTGGGGGTGAGTGCGTTCGGCCACCGCGTGATGACCACGGACACCTCGCCCCGTGCGGCCATACCGCGTACGCGCTGCCAGCCCTCCCGGGCCTGCGGGTCCGGCTGCCCGTACCGGTCGCTGATCACCTCGGCGACGGCCAGGCCGTGTTCGGCCGCGAAGGCGCGGCCTTCCTGCTCCGCCCGTTCGGCCGCCAGCCCAGAGGCCGTCGGGCCGCGCTCGGCGCAGACGTACACAACGGCGGCGGTCGGGGCGGGGGGCGTGAGGGTCGTGGTCTTGGTCTGCTCCTGCGCTGTCGTCGTCATGGGTGCCTCAGCGGTCGCGGATAGTGGGATGCGGTCCGCCCCCGACGGGGGAATGCGGGAGCGGACCGCCGTCGTACAGCGCCCGAACTCCCCGTGTGGGAGCGGCCGTTGCACCGACACCAGTCAACGATCACTGAGCGCCATGGGACCATCACACATGCGGCACCCGCATGCGCGTACCCGCTCAGCGGGTACGGGTAGGCGCGCGGTGCTGTGGAGACTCGTAGCGTGGGAGTAGGTCGTGGAGTTCCAGACAGGGCCGGTCCGGGAGGCATCCCGGACCGGGGATTGCGGGCGAGTCATCGAGCTCGTCCGCACCCACCAGCGGATGACGCAGACCGCCTTGGGCCAGGCCCTCGGCATGAGCCAGTCCGCCGTGTCCCGTCTGGAGAAGAAGGGAACCGCGGCCTACAGCACCGACATTCTGGCGGCGGCTGCCGCGCATCTTGAGATCCCGCCGGCACTCGTCGGGCTCGCCGACAGCCGACCCCAGGCGCACGTGAAAGACGGGTCTGACGACGTGGACCGACGCCGAGGCCGCGGCCCCAGCTCTAGCCGCGCTCCCTGATGCGGCCGACACGACCAGCGGCCAGGCGGCGGCCCTCCGCCTGAGCACATCCGCATACAGACGTCTCGACAGCTTCACCCCGTCCCGGGATCTGGAGGAGTCCGTACGCGTCCACATGCGCCTGATCCAGTCCATCACCCGCGACGCGAGCGCCGAGCAGCGGCCCCGCCTCGCGGCTGTCGGCAGCGAGGCGGCGAGCCTGGCCGGGTGGCTGGCGTGGGACATGGGCGACAACGGCAGCGCACGGACCTGGTATGGCTCCGCCATCCAGGCCGCGAAGACGGCCGGGAATCCGCTGCTGACGGCCTACCAGACCGGCAGCCTCGCCCAGTTCGAAGCACACGCAGGCAACGGAGTCCAGGCGCTCAACCTGGCGGCGAAGGCACGCCGTGCGCTGGGCGACCAGCGCCCCGCTGTCGCGGACGCGTGGCTGTCCAGCGTCGAGGCCTTGGCCCACGCTGCGGCCGGAGACCGGCGTCGCGCCGACCGGTCGCTGACCGCAGCGTGGGCCGCTGTCGCCACGCTGGATGGGCAGGAACCGCCGCCGTGGCCGTGGGTGTTCACGTTTACCGAAACCAAGGTCGCCGCCGCCCGGGTGGCGTGCGGAGCCCGGCTCGGCCTCGCGGACTGGGTTCTGTCTGAGGACACCGAGGTGCTCACCACCGGCCATGAGAAGCAGCGCGCGCTACTGGTGCTCGACGTAGCCTCCTGCCATCTCGCCGGCGGACGGGTCGAGGCGGCGTTCGCTCTCGCCTCCCGAGCACTGAACACCGGGCTCAAGTACCGGTCGGGGCGGATCGTGGAGCGGGCCCGCGCCGTGCGCCGTACCCTCACGACCACAACACCGCCCAAAGTGGTGCGGGCCTTCGACGAGCAGTTGCACGGCGTCTACCTGTAGGAGGTACAGAGTGCGGGTTGGGATCACAGGGCATCGCGGGCTCAGCCCGGAGGTTGAAGAACGGGTTCGAGCGATGCTCGCTGAGGCGGCACGCGGCTACGACGCCTCGGAGCTGGTTGCCGTGTCGTGCATCGCTGACGGCCCCGACTCCTGGTTCGCCGATTCCGTGTTGAAGCATGGAGGCCGTCTTGAGGTGGTGGTACCGGCCGCAGAGTATCGCGAGAGCCTGCCGGAGTGGCATCACCCGACGTATGACGCCTTGATGTCCCGCGCGGCCGACGTCCACGAGACCGGCATGACCGAGTCGACGTCTGAGGCCCACCAGGCAGGCAGCGAAATCCTCGTCGGCCTGGTGGATGAGCTGCTGGCCGTGTGGGACGGGAAGCCGGCGTGGGCGTACGGCGGCACAGCTGACGTCGTGGCCTACGCCGAACGGACAGGCGTCCCCTTGAGAGTGCTGTGGCCCGAGAGTGCCTCACGCTGAGCACCACCACGGCGGCCCGTCGGTCGGACAGCACCTGGCAATGTGCAGGTAGCGGGCGGTGATGCCGCAGAGCCAGGCGACCGCGGCGACCGGCCGGTCGCCCTTCTCCCGCCGGAAAACGCTGGACTCTGCGGCCCACGGACAGGCTCGGCGGCGTAGGCGTCACATCCGGCGCCACCTTCCCAGGCCGAGCTCGTACCGTCAGCGTAGAGGCTGGACCCGGCCCGCATCTACTGTCCGACCACGGTCGAGTGACACGCTGTGGCCCAGTGACGGGTGGGGAGTTGGGGAGGCGCCGAATGGGGTCCTGTGGGACATCGACCATACCCTGATCGACACGCGTGGTGTGGGCCGCGAGCTGTCGGCCGCCGAACCGGTGATCTTCCGCGAGACGGCGAATCCCCACGGCCTGGCCACGGACCGCGCGGTCTTCGAACGGTTCGCCCGCGCCCTCACCGCCGCGCACCTGGAGCGGGCCGCCGAGCTCCGGGAGCGTGGCCATGCCCTGCCGGGCGCGGCCGCGGTCCTCGGCGCGCTCGCCGATGCTGGCGTGCGGCAGACCGTGGTCTCCGGGAACATCCGGGCCGTCGCCGAGATAAAACTGCAGGTCTTCGGGCTCGACACCCCGATCCTGTGGGAGTTGGGCGCCTACAGGGAGGACCACGATGTGCGCGCCGACCTCGTCCGCCTGTCGCTGCAACGCGCGCAGGCGGTCGCGGAGAGCACCGTGCTGATCGGTGACACCCCGGCGGACATCGAGGGCGCCCACGCCAACGGGGTGCCCGTTATCGCCGTAGCCACCGGCCGAAGCAACGAGGACGCCCTCCGCCATGCCGGTGCTGAGGTGGTCCTCCCCGATCCGGGATGCCGAACTGATGGTCAAGCTCGTCCGCAACGGTGCCTGACCACATGTGACGTCGCCTCGGTCAAACGACGGAGCCGAGCAGCACGCCGACGCAGACTCCTGCGAGGAGAAAAGGTCCGAGCGGCAGGGCCGTCTTGCGGTCGGCACGGCGCGCGACGATGAGCATGAGGCCGTACAGCGCGAAGAGCAGGAACCCCGCAAAGGTGCCGGCGATGACGATGCCCCACCCGTACCATCCGGTCACCGCCCCGACGGTGAGGCCGAGTTTCACGTCGCCGAAGCCGAAGCTCGGCGGGTTGATCAGGAAGAGTACGAGATAGAAGGCGCTGACCGCGAGGGAGCCGAGCAGCGCGGTCTTCCAGCTGCCGTCGGCACCGGGCCGCAGCGCCGCCACGCCCAGCAGGGTCAGCGTGATTCCGGCGAGCGGCAGGGTGACGATGTCGGGCAGCCGCTCCACAGTGCAGTCCACGGTGGCGAGCAACAGGCCGATCGGGGCGAGCAGCAGCCAGACGGCGAGTTCGGGGCGAGCGCCGGTGGCGGCCGCCAGGACAGCGCTGACCGTGGCCGTGAGGGCGGAGAGGAGTGGCGTGCTGGGACCGTACGAGTCGCCGTCACGGCAGAGGGCCCGCCCGATCCATCCGTTCCCGACACCGGCGAAGGAGTGTCCCGCAGGACAGGATGTCCGCCACGGCTCTTCGGGCGGCACAGAGAGCCGGTACGCGGCGCGCGGTATGAGCAGGCCCGTGCCAGCACCCCACAGGATCGCGGCCGCGATGATCCAGAACGTCTCCACCGGAAGAAGCCTAAGCTCAGCTCCGTCCGGTGTTACGGACAGCCCGTACCGTGAGGAGCACGTGCATGCTGTTGAGGCCCAGAACAACCTGCGCCGAGGCCATCGCACTTCTAGGTTCTGTCTCCTTGGTCATCTGCGGGCCCAGATGAGAATGGCCGCGAGGTGGAGT